>PLQC01000168.1 GCA_003159675.1 Limisphaerales bacterium | reverse complement strand
TTCGGGGCTCGACCTCACCCCCACACGAATTTTCTCAGCACCTCCTCCGCAAATTCCCGTTGTTCCGGGGGCAGACCGTCCAAAACCGCGCGATCCTTGCCTTCAAGCACGGCACAGACCGGCTCCAGAAAATGAAGCGCTTCAGCAATCTCCGACCGCGGCGTCCCGGCAAGCACACGCCATGCGGCTGGCCACGCATCTTTCATAAAGGGTGACGCAATGCTGTTAAGGAAGCGCAACGCGGTCGCGCACGCCGTTTCCTTCGACACGGAGTTCAGAACGCCGCCTAGTTTCATCACGGCAGCTTTCGCCCTATCATAATCCTTGCGAAGCCATAGCATGCCGTACGCAATTCTGGCCGCATGAACCACTAAATCGTCCGTCATTACTGCAAGGTCAATCACCTTCAGTAAGTCCTCTATGGCGGCTAAAGTCTTGTCTTGGTCGCACAACAGAAGCCCGCGGCCAAAAAAGGCACGGGCTGATTGTTCGCTGGACGCACCTGCCGTTTCAATCACGACAGAAAAGTCGGAAATCGCTCCTTGCGTGTCGCCCAACTGCATTTTGGCTACGCCCCGGTTTACCAACGCGCGGGCGACATCTTCTTTGGGCGCACCCTCCATCTGAACCACGGCCGTAAAGTCGGAAATCGCTCGTTGCGTGTCGCCCAACCGATTTTTGGCGATGCCACGGTTAAACAGCGCGCGCGCCACGTCTTGATCGGGCACACCTTTTATCTCAAGCAAGGCACTGTAGTCGGAAATCGCTCCGTGATTGTCACCAATCTGACGCTTGGCGACGGCACGGTTGAACAATGCAAGCGCCGCCGTTTCGCTCGGCACGTCCTTCATTTCAATCGCGGCGGTATAGTCGGAAATCGCTCCGCGAACATCGCCGACTTGACCCTTGGCGACACCGCGATTGAACAATGCCAGCGCGACTTGGTCCTTTGCTGCTTCCTCCATGCCAATCACGATGGTACAGTCAGTGATGGCTCCCTGCCCATCGCCGGAGAGACCCTTGACGACGCCACGATCGACCAACGCGCGCGTCAACTGTTCCTTGGGCGCATCCTCCATCTCAACCACGGCGGTAAAGTCGGACNNCTTTCTTCGCAAAGCCGCGCTTGTACAACGTGGCAACATCCTTCGGATGGCTGGCAACAACCTCATCCCATGCCTGAATGGAGCGACGATAATCGCCCTTTTCAAAAAGCATTCCTCCCAGGCCCGTATATCCCTGAATTTCATCCAAACCCGATAAGTCAGCATACGCCAGCGCAGCATCCGGGATGCCCACTTTCACCCATTGGTCAATGCAAAGCTCGGTGGCCTGGCGTTCATACTCTGTATCTTTTAATGAGGCCGCGAAGTACTCAGCCGTCGCGGCGTCCCTGAGAAGTTGCGGCTCATCTCTTTGCCGTTGCGACGCCAGACTGCGCAACATAACAAGCCTTTCCTCCTCCTCAAACCAAACTCGGAGCACCTCGACAAACATTTCGATGCGGCGGCGGTTCTGGTTGAGGTATCGCATTTGATACCAGACGGCGAACAGCTTGTCAGGCACCGTATAGTTCGCCGTCCGGCCTTTGCCACCCCCGAGCACCTCGACGAATTGCGCCTCTTTTAAACGTCCGAGCTGGGTGGTGATGGCGTTGAGGGGCAACCGGGTCCGTTTGACAAGCTCGGTCGGTTGCCCGGCCCCGCCGTTCTCCATCAGAGCGTGAATCACTCGTCTTTGCTGCGGCGGGAGGTTTTCAATCTCATGCTTGAGCAGCGGCGTCAGTTCATCCACCAACCGCCGAAGACATTCGACAATGGTCGCCAACTGCCGCTGGGTCAGCAACTCGTAAAGCATGAGGATCAGCCGTGGATTCCCCCCTGAGAGGAGGACGATCGCACGGATTTTTGGTTGTTGGCTGGGAAGCTCCTTGAGAAACTCATGGTTGCCATCGAACTGGGCCCGGAACCTCAACAGTTCGAAAACTTCTTCCGCCGTCAATCTGTCGAGCGGCACCTGCCCAAAATAGTTAAAGAAAGCCTCGTCGTAGTTCTTGAGCGAATCAAACACATGCACCGCGCTCCCGATGACCATCATAAACGGATCGCTCATCAGCAGCCGCCGAAAGGTGCTCTTCATTTGGTCATCGAAACACTCCCCCAACAACTGATTCAGGTTCTCGATGAAAAGAATCAGACGTTTGCCGTGCTTGCGCGTGATTTCGCGCAAGCCGGTCAGGGCGAGTTGCAGGCTTTGTTCTTCGTTTGTTTCCGACTCCATCTTCTCCAGCCAGACTGCCGCCCCCTGGATTCCCTGTTTGGCCAGCGATTGAAGTGTTGCGGCCATCAGGTCTCGCAACGAGCCGATGTTGAATTGTTCTTCCGGGAATACGACCGGCATCCAAGCCGCCCTCAACTTGGCGTCCTGACTNNTTTGAATGAGGGTGGACTTGCCCGATCCGCGTGGTCCGGTGATCAAGAAGCTGGAGAGTGTGCCGCAATCAATCTGCTCGCGCAGGGACTTCAACAAGTATTCCACCGTGTGCCCCCGAGCCGCGAATGTCGCCTCCAACTCCTGAGGCGCCATTTCCGCCGGCGTGTACTTGTGTGCGAGAAGGCTCATGGCTTTTGGGCCTGTGGAGTGTTCCCCTTCGCGCTCGCCGCCGGATACCACCGGCGCCACCAATCCTGCATGACCCTGAGCCGAAAGTAGAATTCGTTGGTGTCCGAATCCAGGCGCAAATACCATTCGTATTCGAGGTCAGCCATGAGTTCATCAAAGGCCCGATCTCCGGCCGCCCTGCCTCGCACCTTTCGATAGATGTCAAACAGTGCGGGCCGGGATATCCGCCCCTGGCTGGCGACCGCCCGAAGCACCGCCAGGGCGGCTTTCTCCCCGGTCTTGCCATAACGCTGCAAGCGGCTGCTGTAGTGAGTAAAATAGTGACGACAAGTGGGTCCGAGNNCGCGACGGTGAGGTCTTTCCGTTGGGCCAGCGGCAACTGGCCGATCTGCGAGATGAAAATGTGAATGAAGTAGGGAACGGGCGCGCCAATCAGTTCGAACAGTCTGCCCAGAATCGCATCGTCGCAGTTGATTGAATGGGAGCGAGCCAGATCGCTGGCCAGCCGGCGCGCCGTCGGTTCGTCCAGCGGCTCAACGGTTAATCGCGCAAAATCCACCAATTTGTCAGCGGCCCCCAGTTTGCGCAGAATCTGGTCAATGCCGACGCTTCCCGCGACGATAAACCTGTGGCGCCGAAGCACGTCCTTTTGCTCCAGTCGCACGGAACGGAACCATGCCAGGAAATCGCGTGCGACGGCTTCGCCTTGTTTCTCAATGAGGCGGTCGAGCATTGCCGGGAATTCGTCGAAAAGGAAGATGATTGTTTTGTCCGCCTTCTCCAGCTCCCCCAGCATCCGTTTCGCTGCTTCGCGCCAATCCTCCTTGATGTTCTCCTTGAATTTGATCTTCGCTCCCTCGAACTCGGCTTCGTCAAAATTAGCCTTCACCCACTCCCCAAAAGCCTTTGGAAGGCGCTTTGCGCCCCTTAACAAGACCTTGAAAGTGTCGTGCCTTAAGAGTTCGCGCGTGATGCGCCAGACAAATTCCTCTGGTGAATCAACGTCCTCAAGCTCAAACGAAAGTGGCAGAAAACCGGCCCGTGGGGGCAGCAGCACATGCCGCATCACTCCGCTCTTGCCAAATCGCCGTGGGGCCAGCAGCAGGACATTATTTCCGTCAATCAGTCGCCAGAGATGGTCAATGAAATCTTCCCGCCCATAAAGTTCGTCGGGTTCGGGAATTTGCCCAACCAGGCTTCTCGTTTGTCTTGGTCCGTTGATGTCATTATTCATAACAACAGTATTGTTGCTTGTTTTTGATTTAAAGCAACAAAAATGTTGTTATTTCTTAGTGTATTGCAACATGTTTAACATGAATAGCTTACAACTTCGCAAACCATAATCCATTGGCAGAAACGGTCTGGCACTCATCGCGTTTGCCCATGTCGAACCAGTTAGATACGTCTCAGATCGCTCATCCCACGGCCCTGATCCTCGCTTAACGACCGCAAACCGGAAAGAGGACCGTGCAAGACAAGCACCTTCAATGTCTGTGCCAATGTAGAAAACCGAGTGAACCGCGAAATACTCGAACGACGCGAAAAATTCAGATGTTTCGTATATTTCGCGTGGTTCGCGGTTCAAGAAAAGTTCCTTAGGCGAGGATTTGGGCCACGGGCTTCCGGCTTGACTAACCGGAGGATACGCCGGATGTTGTGTGCGCCGATTGGGGGGGCGTACTGGTTTCGACCTGCGAGATGCGCCAGAGGCGGCATGCCGAGGATGGTTCGTTGGCCTCGTTAAATATCGAACCAAAAATAAGTGCTAACCAAGAATTAGCTCTCGCGGCCTAATGCGTCGCGACGTTCACCGGTGGACACCTGCTACGCCGGCTGAACGCCATAGCAGGCATGGTTGACGGCGGAGACTGCGCGCCGGCGGCCGAGAAAATTCCATGCGGACTAGGCAGTGCGACTCGAGTTCGGACGCTATCGCACAGCAGAAAAATCTCTCCGGACTAAGCATGTAGTCGCGGCTGGTAGATTTGTCCGGGACGCGGGTTCAACTCCCGCCGCCTCCACCATATTGAACTTCGTTCAGTTTCGGACGCTGCGCGTTGCGCCGCGACTGTGATTTTAGCCAATGGAATCCAGTGTTTTTTGAAAGAAACGGTTAGCGTCTGAGAGTGAACAAGGCGGTTCGAGCCGACTTTTTGGAGGAATGACTTCATTTCTAACCAGTTGTCCTCCAAAACCCATTTTTGGGCCTGATTTGCCTCTAAAACCCAGTTTTTCAAGGGTTCGAGCCGACTGGCTTCCCCTTTCTCAACTTTGGCTAATTGCTGCTCCAAAACGGCCTTTTGGACGATCAGGGGGTTCTTCAGTTCCTTGAACTCGGAAAGCTCAAGGCCGCCTTCTGTAAAGGCGGTGTTGAGCCTGTCAATTTTTGATTTGAGAGCGGTAAGCTCGGATTTGATGCGGTCAACGTGCCGTTGCCGCGCTTGCCCCTCGTCGTCTTGCCACAGTTCAATTTGGGCAAGGAATTTCTCTTTCCATTCGTCGGGAAGAGCCACCAGGCTTGTGTTGCGTTTCACTTCCTCAGCAAATTGCTCCTCTCGGATGAAATCGCGGTCGTCGCAATGCTGCTTCTTGTTCTTGTGTGTGCAACGATAGTAGTGATACCGGCGACCGCTCCTCTTGGTGTGGCGTTCGGCAGTGATGCAGTGCCCGCAGGAGCCGCACGTTGCGAAATTGAGAAAAAGGAATCCTTTCTCCCCGCGCTTGTTCCGACTCTGCGGTTTCCCGATCTTGACGAGCGCGGCCTGGATTTCGTCAAACGTCTTTTTCGAAATCATCGGCGGATGCACTCCCTGGTGCATCTCGCCTTTGTGGAGGAAGACCCCGTAGTAAAACGGGTTGCGGAACATATTTCCGATTGACGAAAGCGGCAGGGGCTTTTTGCTCAGATTTCCCACAATGCCGACTGACGCCAATTCCTTCTGAATGGTCGTCAGCGAGTATTGGCCGGTCGCAAAAAGCTCCATTACACGCTTTATCTTCGGAAAATACAGAGGGTGCGGCTCAATCGTGCGCAATCTTGGTTCGTTGATATATCCGAGCGGGGCTTTGCTCGAATATATCCCCCGGCGGATTTTCTCCCGGATGCCGCGCCGGATGTTGGTCGAAAGGTCGCGGACGTATTGATTGGCCATCCCAAGCTCAACCGCGATCATGAGCACGTTGTCAGTGGGAAGATACGTCTTCTCGAACGTGCGGATTTCACGAATGACGCCTCGCTGGAGAAGACCGATGATCTTGCCGCCGTCATCGAAATTGCGGGCCAGACGATCCAGCTTCCAAGCGAGAATACCATTGGCTTCGCCGCGCTCAATGCGGCTAAGCATGTCATTGAACACCGGGCGGCCTGGTTCCTTTGCGCTCCGGCATTCGGTGAGGGTGTCCGTGACGGTCAAGCCCTCCCGCGTGATGATGGCATTCATTTCGGAAATCTGCGCGTCAATCGAAAGGATTTGACGATCTTCGTCCTCGGTGGACTTGCGGCAGTAAATGAAATATCTGAGCATACGAATAGTCTAGCAAAGGACACATTGTTTTGCTAGTATAAAAGCGCACAAGAGCCAACTATTTCCGTGAATGATGCCATTGCAATCATCCGCAAAGAAATCCGCCGCTCGGAAGAGGCGCGATATGTCCACCGCCTGCATGGGGTGCTTCTCGTGCTCCTCGGTTCAAGCACGGTTAAGGCCGGCAAGTTTCTCGGCGTTCCGCAACGCACGATTGCCCATTGGGCAATCGCGTTCAGAAAGCGCGGTCTCGATGGATTGAAAGAGGCGGAGAAACCCGGTCGGCCTGCCGTGCTGAATCCACGGCAACAGAAAGCTCTGCTTGCAACTCTCAAGAAATCTCCAACGGATGTCGGACTGATCGGCAATCGGTGGACAGGCGCGCGTGTCGCGGAATTCCTGCGGAAACGTCATGGCATTCATTTAACGATGCGGCATTGCCGCCGTTTGTTGCGGGCGTGTGAACGGAATCGTCAAGAAACGAGAGGATCATAATTATGTCCTCTCTTAACTGGTGATGCCTTCGTGAGACATCGTCCAGGATTGTGCCTTTGCTAAAAGGCAAACGCATGTGAATGTGTAAACCGCCTTGTTCACTCTCAGACGCTAACCGTTTCTTTCAAAAAACACTGGATTCCATTGGCTAAGCGGGCATTCCAACATGGGCTTGTGGACGCCGGGCTGGTTTTGCAGCGCCTTGAATATCTCTGTCTTGCACCGGCGATGGGCTTCGCTCTCGCTGGCATGTCTCGTCTCTTCACGCGCGAAAGGCGCGGTCGGTTTTGGCCGCCAAGCTGCGATGGCAGGTTGAACGCTGGGTTTTCCTCTGTGCCGGAACATTTCTGGGATGAGATGGAACCATGATACCAGTCCGGCACGATGCGGCCAACCCGTTCACCTTTCATTAAGTTTCGTGTTTGCTGGTCCGGCTTGCCGGTAACGGGCCTAGCTGCTAATCTTCTGGCAATTCGCATGACGAGAACGCGAGGCGTCCGTTAGCACAACGGGGCGGAATGGGCAGATGCGAAAGAAAGAAGCTCAAGCGCGTGCGTAGTTGACTGAAAACAGAACTTCTATGGGACTTTTCAAATACTGCAGCGAGTCAGGATTGCTGGTTCTAAAGAATCTCGAAATCAAACTGACCCCACCGATTGACTTCAACGATCCATTTGAATTCAGTCCCGTTGTTGTGTCCAAAGATCCAAAGGGCTACGAGCTGAGAGAGGCGAAAAAAGTTATCACCGATCCTACGTTCTTCAACGCCCACAGGAGTGAATTTCCAGGTTGTCGAAATTTTCAAGAGTTCCAGGCACATGTGAGAGCCAACTTGGGCAAGGTGATCACCACAATGGTTGCCGAAACCCCCAAGCTCGACACACAACTGGAAGTCCTCGACACGCTGAGTCACAAGTTTGGCGTCATCTGTTTCTCAGCTGATCCTGCACACCTTCTCATGTGGGCACATTACGCCTCGTCCCACAAAGGCTTGGTCCTTGAATTTGATCAGGCCGATCCGGTCTTCAACCTCGACTCGTTTCTGAAGGTTGATTACGATGCCGTCCGAGCGGAGTATGATCCGACCGGCTCAAACCCGAGAGGTGCTGTCGAACTGTTTGCCAAACGCAAGAGTCTGGATTGGGAGTACGAGCAGGAGTTTCGGCTGATTCTTGATTTGTCGCTTGCGCGCAAGCAGGTGAATGGCGGGCAGGTCATATACTTGTTCAAGATCGAACCCAAGCTCCTGAAATCCGTGACCATTGGTCTGCGTGCGACGGCTCCTACGCGCGATGAGATCATGTCGTTGACGAGCAAAGCCCCTTTGGATCACCTTGAAGTTTTTCAGATTGAAGCTGACCAGCACAACTTCAAGCTCCACCGAAGGAGAATTAAGTGAGATACCCTAATTTGGCACCAAGAACCATGCCGGTCAGCATCCGGGCTATTTTCAACTTTCCGTAACACGAGATCGCGTCGGTTGTTCGTGGCCAGCCATCGTTTGCCCCCTCGTCAACCCGTGAGGGCACGTCTCCCGCCGGTAGGCAAATAGTTCCTCACGCTGGCGCGTTTGACTGCGCCGGCGTGTTCACCAAACTCGTTCTAACTCGTTAAGGACATGCCTGTCCTTTACTCGTCTAAACCCGTCCGTGGGGGGAACTCGTTTGGAGCGTGAGCGACGAGGGAGGTTTTTGGCGAGCGCGGCATCCATGTCAAATCAACCCTGCCGCGCGAGCCATAAAACCGACCGAAGTCGGGGACACGGCAAGACATCAAAACAGCGACAAAACAGTTGCAAGAAAAGGGTATTCTCCACATGACCGGGTATCCCCCTGTGGGGAAGGGTGTGGGGATACCCTGAAACAGGGTCTGCCAGGGGCTATTGTCCTTGAAAAAAGGTTCGAGTCCCGTCAAAGGCACCCTGAACTAAAGCTCGGGATTTTCTTCCAGGACGGTTCGAGTTTCTGTTAGAATGGGCCAGTCTTCGCTCGCAGCGCAGCGGAGAGCGAAGACTGCCGCGCCGTAGCAAAGCGAAGGCGGGCCAGAACACCCGTGCGTATCCCGCTACGAGCTACGACTCGGCAAGCCAAACGAAAAGACCATCAACACAGCGGGTGCGCTCTCAACTACCCCTCCTCAGAATAAATTTGAAACCGCGATCCCGGAACTGTAGAAGGTGCAGGAGAAACCGGCACTGAACTCATGATTTCACAGATCCAACCAACCACCGGGAAAGCCAATGCTCCTGTCTATCAACTGAAAGTCGTCTTGATCGGCTCGAAGCCGGCCATCTGGCGGCGGCTTTGGGTGCCCGGCAGAGCCAGCCTCGGCTGGCTCCACGCCGTTCTCCAGGTCACGATGGGCTGGACCAACAGCCATCTGCACCACTTCAAGGCCGGCGGGACACTCTACTCGGACACACGCCACCACTTCGCCGAGTTCGAGGGCGACCCTGAAATCCTGGAAGAGCGCAAGTTCACGCTTCAGCATATTGCCCCGCGCGAAAAGAGCGCTTTCGGCTACGAATACGACTTTGGTGACTCGTGGGAGCACGAGATCACGGTGGAGAAGATTCTGCCATCCGATGCCGCTGCGGCAACGGTCGCGCTGTGCCTGGACGGCGCCCGCGCTTGTCCGCCGGAAGACTGCGGGGGTGTGTGGGGCTACGACAACCTGCTCAAGATTCTCAAGAACCGGAAGCACCCGGAACACAGATCCATGATGGAATGGCTGGGCCGCCCGTTCGACGCCGAAGCCTTTGATCTCGCGAAGACAAACATCTGGCTGCGGAAATTGAAATGGCCGCGCGTGACGGAAGCTCAACTGCGCAAGGTGCTCATGGGCCGGGACGATTACCGCGAATGAACGAAGTGCGTTGGACTGCGGCGGCGGCCAGGTCAGAAACTGAGGTCTGGTATTACTAAACGATGATTCAGTTGGTGGCTCGACCTGCAAACCTATTACGATCTCGAAGTCGCAGCCGACCAACTCGAAGCTCGTATCGCCCGCACCGTCAAACCCCGCTCCCTCTTGCCCGTCAAAGAGCCCGTCGCGGCGTGAGTTGTAAACCGACCTTCTGAAGACGCGAAAGAAGCTCCCGGCAGCGAAACGGAGCATGGGCCATGCTCTACGTTGACATCCTCCGCAGTGAAAGTCACCCGGACCAGACCTAAATAGCGCCTTGCATTTGGCCATACCCGGTACCATCCTTGAACCGAAAACCGTGACGCTGGCAATGCCTTTTAAAGCACACACCAACCAAGCCATGGCCAATGATCCCCGCGAGTTGCCTGCCTTCACAATCGCGGAGGCGGCCCACTATCTTCGCATCCCGCTTGCGACGCTGCGCTCCTGGGTGCGTGGCCGCTTCTATCCGACCGAGCGGGGCCAAAAGTTTTTCAATCCAATCGTCGAACTGCCAGACTCCAAACTGCCCTCACTTTCATTCGTGAACATGGTTGAAGCGCATGTCCTGGACGCGATCCGGCGGGAGCACGACATTTCTCTACCCAAGGTTCGCATCGCACTGGACTACGTGAGAAAGCAGTTTGGCTCTCGGCATCCATTGGCGGACCATAAATTTCAGACGGATGGTATCGCCCTGTTCCTGTCACGTTTCGAGAAACTCATTGCCGTCTCGGAAGCCGGGCAGTTGGCGATGAAAGATATGCTGGCTGCCCACTTGCGGCGGGTGGAACACGATGAAACCGGCTTGGCGACGCGCCTCTATCCCTTCACACGCAAGCGCCAACTGGATGAACCAAAGGTGATCGTCATTGACCCCTGGATCTCCTTCGGCCGCCCGACCATAGCAGGAACGGGCATTGCGACGGCCATCATCGCGGAGCGTTACAAGGCGGGCGAGTCAGTTGATGAACTTGCCGAGGATTATGGCTGCCAACCAGGACATGTCGAAGAAGCAGTCCGGTGCGAGCTTCAGCTTGCCGCCTGAGGATTTCCCCAGTCCTGACGAATTCAAGCGAATGCTGACGGGCCTGCTTGGGCGATTGATCTTCTTCGTCGACCGGTCTCTGGGCCGAAGAATCATTACGGACGCGCTCCGCGAAGCGGGCGAGGACGTTCGTGTTCACGACGATCATTTTCCACAAGATGCGAAAGACGAGGTCTGGCTCGCCGCAGTAGGCAAACAAGGCTGGGTCGTTCTCACAAAGGACAAGAACATCCGCTACCGGGCAGTTGAACTTCAAGCATTGATCGCGGCCAACGTGCGCGCCTTTGTTCTGACTGCACGAGGGGATCTGAGCGGTGCGGAGGTCGGCCAAATCTTCGTCAAGGCTTTGCCAGGAATGAAAAGACTTTGCGAAACGACAAAGCCTCCTTTCATCGCGCGCGTGAGCCGGGACGGCAGCATTACGCTGGTCAAGAACTGAGATTTCACGAAAAATCCCAGATCGATCACTCGACAAGCGGTTTAGCCGGGTCAAAACGCCAGAGTTGATCGGTAAACATGCCGA
The DNA here is from genome assembly GCA_003159675.1 of Limisphaerales bacterium. Lineage (GTDB taxonomy): Bacteria > Verrucomicrobiota > Verrucomicrobiia > Limisphaerales > BOG-1460 > BOG-1460. Next base: position 70,682 of record PLQC01000168.1, on the reverse strand, counting down.
GATTTCAACATGTTCGGTTGGAGAGTAGTAGTCCTCAAGGGCTGCAAATGAAGGCTGGAAATCGAGCTCGATTTGTGATTTTCTGTCGCTGGGCGTCCCGGAATCCATTGGGTGGGCCGTCAGAAAATGAACGAGGCCGATACTTGTCGCAGGTTGATCACGCCCAAAATCCAGGCGTCGGGGTGGGATGATGACCCGCATTCAATCGCTGAGCAGCCCATTTTCACGGACGGACGCATTGTCGTTCAGGGCAACCGGGCCACGCGCCGACCCGGGAAACGCGCCGATTATATTCTCCGGTACACCCGGGATTTCCCGCTTGCGGTCGTTGAGGCAAAATCTGACGAGGAACACGCTGCTTCCGGATTGCAGCAAGCCAAGGACTACGCCGCCATCCTCGGTTTGAAATTCGCCTATGCCACAAATGGCACAGACATCATCGAATGCGATTTCATCACCGGCTTGGAACGTCACATCCAGGCATTTCCCCCTCCATCCGAACTATGGTCGCGGCTTCGTGCCAACGAGAAGCTCCCGGACGAGACCGCCGTCGAGCGCCTCCTCACTCCCTTCAACCTGATATCGGGCAAGATCCCCCACTACTATCAGGAAATCGCCATCAATGCCGCCGTCCAGTCCATCCTGCAAGGCAAACGCAGGGTGTTGCTCACGATGGCCACCGGGACGGGCAAGACCATCGTTGCGTTTCACATTTGCTGGAAACTGTGGTCTTCGAAATGGAACGCCAAAGGCGATCCCACCAGGAAACCACGCATCCTCTATCTTGCGGACCGCAATTTCCTCGTGGACGACCCAAAGGACAAAATCTTCGCCCCGTTCGGCGACGCCCGGTGGAAGATCGAGGGTGGAAAAGTCACGCACGGGCGCGAACTTTACTTCTCAACCTATCAATCCATCGCGGAGGACGAGAATCGCCCAGGCCTCTACAAAGAGTTCGCCAGAGATTTCTTCGACCTCATCATCGTGGACGAGTGCCACCGCGGGAGCGCCAAGGAAGATTCCAACTGGCGCGAGATTCTCGATTACTTCCAGCCCGCATATCAACTCGGGATGACGGCAACACCGTTGCGGCAAGAGAACAAGGACACCTACCTTTACTTCGGCAACCCGATTTACACGTACAGCCTCAAGCAGGGCATTGACGACGGTTTCCTTGCGCCCTACCGCGTTTACCGCATCGTCACGCAATGGGATGCCGCCGGCTGGCGTCCAAGCAAGGAGGACCTCGACCGTTACGGCCGCCGAATTCCTGACGGGGCATACACCACGGCGGATTTCGAGCGAAAAGTGGCGTTGTTGAAGCGCACGGAAGTCATTGCGAAGCACCTCACCGATTTCCTGAAAAAGACCGACCGGTTCGCCAAGACCATCGTCTTTTGCGTGGACCAGGAACACGCATCCGAGATGCGCACCGCGCTGAACAACCTGAACGCCGACCTCGTCCAGCAATTCCCCGATTACGTCTGCCGCGTCACCGCCGACGAAGGCGACATCGGGCGCGGCCATATGCAACGGTTTCAGGACGTGGAGACGCGCACGCCTGTCATCCTCACCACCTCGCAACTGCTCACGACCGGCCTCGACGCGCCCACCTGCCGCAACGTCGTGCTCGTGCGTCTCGTCAACTCGATGGTCGAGTTCAAGCAAATCATCGGGCGCGGCACCCGCGTGCGCGACGACTACGGCAAGCTCTGGTTCAACATCCTCGACTACACCGGCACGGCCACGCGCAACTTCGCCGACACGGCCTTCGACGGCGATCCCGCCTTCGCGACCGTCGAAGAGATCGATGAATACGGGAAAACCAGGAATACCGAGGTGGAAAGGCCCGAAGAACCGGAAGATGAAACCGGGACAGGGGGTGAGGAAGGGACAGATACAAATCGGCCTGCCGTCGTCATCGACAATTCGCCCGGTGGGCGGCGGAAGTATTATTTCGACGGTGGCCAGGTGGAGATCGCCGCCCAGCTCGTTTACGAACTGGACTCCGACGGCAAGCAATTGCGTGTCGTCAAGCTCACGGACTACACCGCCGAGAAAGTGCGGTCGATCTGCCCAAGCACGGCGGAATTGCGGGAGCGCTGGAGCGAACCGGAAGCGCGGAAGGAATTAATGGAAATGCTGGCCCAGCGTGGGATAGATTTTACGACTCTGGCGTTCCAGGCGGGCAAGCCGGATGCCGACCCGTTCGACTTGCTTTGCCATCTCGCCTTCAACGGGCCCATGGTCACCCGCCGCCAGCGAGCCGACCGCCTGAGGAAGCAACAAGCGGCCTTCTTCGGCTACTTCGCTCCGGAAGCCCGTGAAATCCTGAACGACCTCCTGGAAAAATACGCCACTGATGGCGAACTCCAATTCACCCTGCCCGACGTGCTGAAAGTCCCGCCGATTTCACAACATGGCAACGTGGCAGAAATTGCCCAGCATTTTGGAGGGCTTGAGAAACTCGGAAAAGCTGTCAACCAACTGCAAACGCTGCTGTATGCCACATGAAAAAGACAGATCTTGAAGAACTCACGTCGGGAAGCATTCTTCATTATCTCAGACACACTCCATGAGTTTATGGACGATTGATGTCCGATTGTCCCTTTGTTGATTTTATGAAAGAAATAGAAATCGCAGTGGTCGGGCGAGAGTCTGATTCTGTTGCACTTTTTGACGTGGTGAATTTTCTTTTCGATTTCAACGTAGCCTACGAAATTGGCCGTCTCGCCACTGACCCCAACCACGAATCCTTTCGCTTTTCACCCTATGTATTTTTTAGAAAGGGGCGTCCGCTACGAGTAGACGAACGTCTCCGCCTGAAAACACTAAATCATGGGTCCCCGACAAAATTGGTAGCACGCCTAACAGCCACTTCACTAGCGATTGGTTCGATTTGGGCAATCGTACAGATTTATTGTAAGGTCGTGGACCACCCCGTCGAACATAGAAGACTGATCGCAGAAGCTCGGAAGGTCGAACTCGAAGTCATCGAATTAGAACATCGGCAAAGGGATTCAGTTGCGGGTCCGCAGCAAACAAATCCAATATTCATTCCACGATCGGAAGACGATGCATTTGACCGATTCCTGGTTGAACGGGGCGCACATCAATATTTCCAACAAGCGACTAACCGATTAGTGATATCTCCCGTTCGCATCGAGGACGTAGAAGTTCGCATTGTCAGTGAAACAGGCCGATGAAGTCCGGAAATCGGGCAGAAGGTCGAATTTATTAATGCTCTCAAAACGAATACACTTCCCACCCAAAACCGCGCAATCCCGGGGTCCACACCAAAAGGGAAGGTTGAACTTTAGCATTCAGCATTCGGCCTTTAGCGTTGCCTCCATGCTATGATGACCCTGCGCCAACTTGCCGCTGAACCACCCACGCTGCCCACGCGGGCGGCGTGGTATTTGACGGACTTAGCCGAAGCGCGCGGGAAACAAGAGTTGTTCACCCGCCAGTCACCACAAAAGCTCAAAGCGCTCCGCGAGCACGCCTTGATCGAGAGCGCCATTTCATCGAATCGTATCGAGGGTGTCGAGGTGGACAAGTCGCGCATCGGCACGCTCATCTTCGGCAAACCAGCCTTGCGCGACCGGGACGAGGAGGAGGTGCGCGGTTACCGCGATGCCTTGAAGCTCATCCACGAGAGCGGCGCCAATCTCCCCATCTCCGAAGCCACGATCAAACGGCTCCATAAGCTTTGCCGGGGTGAAATCTGGGATGCTGGCAAATACAAGGAAAAGGACGTGGACATCATCCAAACCTACGACGATGGCCGGAGCCGTGTCCGCTTCAAAACCGTTCCGGCGAAGAAGACGCCCAAGGCTATCGCCGAGATGGTCAGGCTCTGGCAGGACGGTGTCCGGGATAAATGGGTGCCGCCGGTGATCCTGGCCGCGGCGCTGAATCTGGATTTTCTCTGTATCCATCCGTTCAGGGACGGAAATGGCCGGGTGTCGCGGCTGCTGTTCCTGCTGGCAGCCTATCATTGCGGAATCGAGGCAGGCCGATATATCAGCCTGGAACGCATCATTGAAGAGAACAAGGAACGGTACTATGAGGTCCTTGAGCAGAGCTCTCAAGGTTGGCACGAGGGCAAGCATGACCCCTGGCCGACAACGGGTTTTCTCCTGTTCATCCTCACACAGGCGTGCAAGGAGTTTGAGCAGCGCGTCGGAAAGCTCAAAGCCCCTCATGGCGAGAAGACGGCGCTGATCGAGGCCGCCATCGCTCGGCAGCCAGGCGACTTCAGCTTTTCGGACCTCCAGAACGAATGCCTCGGCGTGGGCGTGGATTTGATACGACAGGTATTGAAACGCCAGAAGAAAGCCGCCCGCCTGACCTGCCTGGGCCGCGGTCCGGCTGCCAAATGGAGAAAAGCCTCCAAATAGGTAGTAACCATTTATGTGGGTATTTAAATAGGTATTCAAGAATCACATGGCACGAAACACAAACCCATCATCGCCTTCGACCCTCACGGTATTCGGAATTGCGTAATACCGCCAACAACTGCGTAATAAACTGCGTAATGACGGGGAAAGGCTAAAGGCTGAAACTATGCATGGGATTGAATTTCGTTTTGGCGTGGGGTTTGTGCCGCCCTTACAGGGCGAGAGGGATGTAATTGATCACGTTTCCCGGGCCTCCCGGGCCTTCGCTTCGCTCCAGCCCGGGCTATCACATTGCGGGCCTTCGGCCCTCACGTTTTATTGACCGATGACCAAATCTGTTACCCAACCCACCACCGCTCAATCTCTTGGTTCTCTTATCAAATCCGCGCGCGACATCATGCGCAAGGACAAGGGGCTCAATGGCGATCTCGACCGCCTGCCGATGCTCACTTGGATCATGTTCCTGAAATTCCTCGATGACCTGGAACTTCAGCGCGAAGGTGAGGCCAAGCTCGCCACGAAAAAGTTCAAGCCTGCCATCGAACCGCCCTATCGCTGGCGCGATTGGGCCGCCAAGTCCGACGGCATCACCGGCGATGAACTCCTCGCCTTCATTAACAACGAGGAAACCACTCTGCCGAACTCCTTGCGGAGGGCCACCAGCGGGCGCGGGCCGGGCTTGTTCCGCTACCTTCGCACGCTCACCAGTTCAAATGCGCCCGGCGTCGCTGACGCCCGCGAGGTTATCGCCACGGTGTTTCGGGGCGTGCAGAACCGCATGGTCAGTGGTTACTTGTTGCGCGATGTCATCAACAAGCTCAACGGCATCCACTTCACCGCCAGCGACGAGTTGCACACGCTCGGCGCGCTCTACGAATCCATGCTCCGCGAAATGCGCGACGCCGCGGGCGATTCCGGTGAGTTCTACACCCCGCGCGCCGTTGTGCGCCTCATGGTCTCTGTCACCGACCCGCGCCTCGGCGAAACCGTGCTCGACCCCGCCTGCGGCACGGGCGGCTTCCTCGTCGAGGCGTATAATCATTTGTCAAAGCAGGTCAAAACCGTGGCCGATCGCCGCGTCTTGCAGGAAAAGAGCCTGTTCGGCTGCGAGCCCAAGACGCTGCCGTATCTGCTCTGCCAGATGAACCTGCTCCTGCACGGCCTTGATGCTCCGCAGATTGACCCCGGCAACTCGCTACGTTTCAAGCTCACCGACATAGGCGAACGCGACCGCGTGGATGTGATCCTCACCAACCCACCCTTCGGCGGCGAAGAGGAGAAGGGCATCCAGGGCAATTTCCCGGAAGATAAACAGACCTCCGAGACAGCGCTGCTATTCCTGCAATTGATTATGCGGAAGCTGCGTCGGCATCCCGCCACTCTCTCGACGCTCGACGCTCGACGCTCGACACTCAGTTCCGCCCGCGCCGCCGTGGTCGTCCCCAACGGCACGCTGTTCGGCGATGGCGTGTGCGCCCGCATCAAGGAAGAGCTGCTCAAGGAATTCAGCCTGCACACCATCGTCCGCCTGCCCAACGGCGTGTTCGCGCCCTATACCAGCATCCCCACGAACATCCTGTTCTTCGACCGCTCCGGACCGACACGGGAGGTCTGGTATTACGAACAACCGCTGCCCGAAGGTCGGAAGAACTATACCAAGACCGCGCCCATCCAGTTCGAGGAATTCGCGCCGCTAATCGCGTGGTGGGACCAACCTGGCCCTGGCACCAAGCGCAATGAAAACGAGCACGCCTGGAAAGTGCCCGCCGCCGAATTGCTGGCCAATGGCTGCAACCTCGACCGCAAGAACCCACGCGCCAAGGAAGACATCACGCATCTGCCGCCCACCCAGCTTGCCGCCGACATCCTGAAGAAAGAGCAGCGCATTGCGGAAATCATGGGCAATATCCAGAAATTGCTCACAAAACACGGTAAATGAATCAGGCAAGACCCAGTCGTTTGAGCGCCTCCGCTGTGTTTATGATCGGGATGCCCTGGAAAGATCCCAGCGTCAGCAAGTCCTGGTCGCCAGTCACGATCGCATCGGCCCTGGCGGATACGGCGCAAGCGAGGACATCGGTGTCATCGGGATCGCGCAACTCAGCGGGCGGCGTGATCTTGGCGGGGACAGCTTCGAGGCAGGCGGCGCGGAAACGGACAGCCAGTGATTCGGCGGTTTCACCCCGGCCGGCCAGTCGCTGCGCGAACTTGGGGAGTTGGAGCGTTTCCCGCAACTCCAGAAGCATGGGCAGGGACATGAATAATTGGGCTTGGCCTCCGAGGGCGGCGGATAAAAGTTGGACCGGCGGTCCCTGCCAAAGTGTTCCGGAAGTGGTCGTGTTGGTGTCAACGACCAGTTTCACGCCCCTGCCGGTCCCTCCTCGCGGCCTTCATCTCGGTTTGAATTTCCGCCTCCGAGATTGGCTCACCAGGCTGCGCGCGAATCTCGTACAGCACGTTGTTCAGTTCGGCGGCAGCCTTGCGGCGGCGCAATTCCGCCATGAGGAGATCGCCCATGGAAGCGGATTCGAGCAATCCGCTGGCCCGCGCTTCATTCACGAGCGCTTCCGGCAAATCCAATTGGATGGTGATGCTCATGGCTCCATGTCTTTTTGCAGACCCCAGGTTCTAGGATCCCACCCCTTCGGGCTGCCACCGTTGCCGGCGACCTCTACAAACCCTGCGCTTGCCTGCAAATTCAAACCGCTTACGCGGTGGTTGAGGGATATAGGAGCGAAGCGCCTAAACGCGACTCTCACACGGCACAGGGCCGACTTTTGTCCCTCGAACCGCAGCCAATGTATGACGGATGTATTACAGCGTCAAACAGATTACCCAGGAGCAAACACAAGACCCGGAGATGGAGACAGGATTAACAGGATAGACAGGATGAAGAACGAGCACGCGCGGAACATATGAAAGCCAATCCTGTAAACCCTGTTCATCCTGTCAAAACCCCGTGGCCAACCGTGCGGCTGGGGGAGGTGCTACGGCTCGATCTGGAACGATTCCCGGTGGATGCGGCGACTAGCTATCCGATGGTCGGAGTCCTCAGCTTTGGACGCGGTCTGTTTGATCGCGAGCCCATTGAGAATGGCAAGACGAGCTACCGCCTCTTCTATCAACTGAAAGCCGAGCATGTCGTGATGAGCCAGCTCTTTGGGTGGGAAGGCGCGTTGGCGCTCAGTTCCAAGAAGTTCGCGGGCAAGTATCTGTCGCCGCAATTCCCCACGTTTCTCTGCGACGAGAAGAAACTCGACCGAGATTTCCTCGGTTGGTTGATGCGTCGCCCTGCGTTTTGGCAGGATCTTGGTTCTCGTGCAAGCGGCATGGGCGACCGGAGGCGCACGCTAAATCCGGAAGCGCTTTTTAAATGCGAAATCCCGCTGCCGCCATTGGCGGAGCAGCGGCGGGTGGTGGCGCGGATTAACGAACTGGCCGCCCAAATCCACGAGGCCCGCACCCTCCGCCACCAAGCCGCCGAAGAAGCCGAGGCGATGTTGACTTCGCACCGTCGCGTAACGTTCGGCGAAACACCGCAGGGCGATTGGATTCCTCTCAGTAACTTCGTTTCGCGCATTGAGAGCGGGAAGAGTCCCGCGACCGACGGGCGCCAGGCATCCTCTGACGAATGGGGTGTGCTTAAGGTTGGCGCGGTGTCATTCGGGATCTTTGATGAACATGAGAACAAGGCATTGCCCGTTTCCTTCGACGTTCCATCTGCACTGGAAGTTCACCGCGGAGATTTCATTATGAGCAGGGCGAACACGGTTGAGCTCGTTGGCGCGTGTGCGTTGGTTCGAAAGACGCGCCCGAAATTGATGCTGAGCGACAAGACATTCCGATTTGTTTTTCACCAACCTCGAAATGTTCTGCCAGAATACATGGAGCAAGTTTTGAAATCGCCACCGTTACGATATCAGATCGAACGGGGTGCATCCGGCACGTCGCCGACGATGAAGAACATCTCGAAGGAAAAAGTCTTAGCTCTTCGCCTTCCGCCATTCGCGCTCCCCGAGCAGCGCCGGATCGTGTCCGAACTGGACGCGTTGCAGGCGGAGGTGGACGCGCTCAAGCGCCTGCAAGCCGAGACCGCCGCCGAGCTGGACGCTTTGTTGCCTTCGATCTTGGACAAAGCGTTCAGGGGTGAACTGTCATGAATGCTAAAGGCCAAACGCTAAAGGCTGAAATTCTTATCCTTCAGCCTTCAGCCTTCATACTTCATCCTTCCGTTGCCCGCCTCCCCGCCATCCTCGACCGCGCCTCCGGAGGAGAGTTTCAATGAATTCTGCGGCCACAGACAATTTTTCCGCAAAGTTCATTTACAGGGTGATTCGTAAACGCGCCCCGATGTTCGCCGTGGTTTTCGCACTTTTGTTTTCGCTTATTGCAGTTGCCCAATACCTTTTCGTTCGTCACGGGGTTTATAAATCAGCAGAGCTGCAGTTGCAGCAATGGACTGACGAAGTTGTCGCGGAGATTGCTTACAAAGACAAATGGGATCTGACGGCATTTCGCCAATCGGAAGATATCCAAGCTCCACATGTATTCGTGTTCACGTCGGATGGAATAGTTGTTGAAACGGCCGGGTTCATTCCCGACCTGATTGGCCACGCCAAACTGCTTGACGATTCAATTCTCACCGAACCGAAGACCGTAAAAGTAAAGGAAACGGGCGAAACCTGGAGAGAGTTTGCAATAAAGGTCAAAGGAGGCGTTGTCGCTTTGGGGATCTGGAATCCTCAAGATATTAACGCTCCAGATGAGATTCTAAAGAGCGCCGGTCACGAATTTGGCTCCACAATTGAGGAAGCCTTAAAGGTTCATACCCGGCAAATATCAGCTCAGGTGGATTATGCGATCATCGATGATTCGGACAACTTGCTGTTCGAGGCTGACTGGTTTCCACTCAAAGTGGAACCGAGATCCGTTTCCGAGCTGGCAAAAACACGTGGATTGATCCAGCGAGGCGGCAAGTCGTATCTGCTCGTCTCCAAGCCCATTCTGGACGCACGAGGCGATGACGTCGGCACAATTATTATACCCAAAGAAGTCACTGGCGAGGAGCATGTGATTCGCCAGCATATCGTCTTCAACGCAATTGCGACGTTGGCATCCTGGCTGACCGCCTTGGCGGTTGTGATCGTGTTCCTTGCAGTCGAGGACTGGCGGCACCGTCCGCAAGCAGCCTCGCTTGAGCAGGCGCTGAAAGATGGTGAATCACAATCGATCGAGTTTAAGCGGGGTCTTGCTGATGAGCACCTCGCTAGAGCGATTGTGGCGTTCGCCAACACGAACAACGGCACGATTTTCCTGGGCGTCGATGACAAGTGCGGAGTAGTTGGCGTTGACTGCGATTCGCCGACGATCAAGGACCGCGAGCTGAAGCGGATTCGCGAAATTACCACACAATCAATCAAACCCGTGATTTCGGTGGCTGTGGATTTCATTGTTCACCAAGGAAAGACCGTGTTGCGGATATTTGTTCCGCGTGGTGAACAACCTCTTTATTTTCTCGATCACGAAATCTTCGTTCGTGAACAGGCTTCAAGCATGAAGGCTACTCCTGATCAGGTGGAGGGAATCCTGATCAAGTTTTATGGATGACTTTTCCCGGCGGTTTACATGAAGCCTGCAAAGGAGAACTATGATATGAGCACGAAAAACCTCGGAAGACTGCAATGAGAAATGAAAAGAACCAGACTGATCATGGGCTTGATCGGGGTGATGATGTCGAGCTGCCTTTATGCCCAACCGCCGGCCATCGATCCCCAAATGAGCGCCTTCATTGGCGATTTGATGAGCCGGATGACGCTGGAGGAAAAAATCGGGCAATTGAATCTGCTGTCCGTGGGCTTCGATGTGACCGGGCCGGTGCTTAGCAAGGACGCGGAAACAAAAATTCGCCAGGGCTTGGTGGGTGGGGTTTTTAACACCTACACACCGGAGGCGGTGCGGAAGCTGCAATCGCTGGCCGTAATGGAGAGCCGTTTGGGTATCCCGCTGCTGTTCGGGTACGATGTCATTCACGGCCACAAGACGGTTTTTCCGATCCCGCTTGGGCTCTCTTGCACCTGGAACCTGGATTCGATCGAGCGGAGCGCGCGCATTGCCGCGGCTGAAGCGAGCGCCGATGGCTTGAACTGGACGTTCTCGCCAATGGTGGATATCGCCCGGGACCCGCGCTGGGGAAGAATTGCGGAAGGAGCGGGGGAAGACCCGTATCTGGGCGCGCAGATCGCTCGGGCGATGGTGCGTGGTTACCAGGGCGGCGACCTCAGCCGGAGCAACGCGCTGATGGCATGCGTGAAGCATTTTGCCTTATACGGCGCGGTGCAGGCGGGCCGGGACTATAACACCGTGGATATGAGCCGCCTCCAGATGTACGAATATTATCTGCCGCCATACCGGGCGGCCGTGGAGGCCGGAGCCGGCAGCGTCATGTGTTCCTTCAATGAGATCAACGGGGTGCCGGCAACGGCCAATCGCTGGCTGCTCACGGACCTGCTACGAACGCAGTGGGGCTTCCAAGGCTTCGTCGTCACCGACTATACGGCCATCAATGAATTGAGCGAGCACGGCATGGGCGATTTGCGAAAGGATGCCGAATTGGCCCTGAAAGCCGGGGTGGACATGGACATGGTGAGCGAGACCTTCCTCAAGTATTTGCCGGAACTGGCCGCGCACGGAGAAATCTCAGAGTCAATGATCAATCAAGCCTGCCGGCGAATACTCGAGGCAAAGTACAAGCTCGGGTTGTTTGCCGATCCCTATCGCGGCTGCACGGAGGAAAGGGCCCGCAGGGAAATCCTCACGCCGGAAAACCGGAAAGCCGCGCGGGAATTCGCGGAGCAATCGTTTGTCCTGCTGAAGAACGACCGGCAGATTCTCCCCTTGAGGAAATCCGGGATCATTGCGTTGGTGGGTCCGCTGGCGGATGACCAGCAGAATCTGCTGGGCAGTTGGCGCGCCGCCGGCGACTGGCGACAGGCAGTCAGCGTTCGGACGGGGATCAGCAACGTGGCCGGTTCCGCGGTGACGCTCCTGCACGCGAAAGGCGCAAACCTCGTCGATGATCCTGCGCTGCGGGCAACGCTGAAGGCGTTCGGCGATGACATTCCGGTGGACAGTCGTTCGCCGCAAGAGATGGTGGCGGAAGCGGTGGCAGTGTCGGCCCGCGCGGACGTGGTGGTGGCGGTGCTGGGGGAATCCTCCGGCATGAGCGGCGAGGCCGCGAGCCGCAGCGACATCGGACTTCCGGAAAGTCAAAAGGAACTTTTGCGAGCGCTGGTGGAAACCGGCAAACCGCTCGTGTTGGTGCTGATGAACGGCCGGCCGTTGACGTTGACCTGGGAAGCGAAGCATTGCGGCGCGATTCTCGAAACCTGGTTTGGCGGCACCGAAGCGGGCAATGCCGTGGCCGATGTGCTGTTCGGCGATTACAATCCGTCGGGAAAACTGACGGCGACCTTTCCGCGCAATGTCGGCCAAATCCCCATCTATTACAATCACAAGAACACGGGGCGTCCCTACACGGGGGATCCGGGATATAGGTATGTTTCCCGTTACCTCGACGTGCCGAATGACCCATTGTATGCGTTCGGCTACGGCTTGAGCTACACGACGTTTTCCTACGGGGACGTCAAGCTGAGCAAAACCGCGCTGGCAGATGAGGAGACGCTGGTGGCGTCGGTCGGCCTGACCAATACGGGGGAGCGTGCTGGTGAGGAGACGGTGCAGTTGTACCTCAGCCAGCCGGTGGCCAGCGTGACGCGCAGCGTGGAGGACTTGCGGGGGTTCCAAACAGTGCGCTTGCAGCCGGGCGAGACCAAGGAAGTGACGTTCCGCATCACCTCTGAAGATCTGAAATTCTATAATGGCAAACTGGAATACGATTGGGAACCAGGGGAATTCATGATCCGGATCGGCGGCAGCTCAACAAGCCAGGTGAAGCCGGCTACTGTGCACTGGAGCAAGAAGGCAGTGAAGGGGTCGTGCAGGGGTCGGTCCTAGAATTTTGACATTGTTCTCCTGCTTGGTTTGGCGTCCCGGGTTTGGGATTTGGAGCCGTCGCCGAATTGGGTACCTTGCCCCGCCATCCTCCGGTTTTCGCCCGGCTTCAACGCGGCAGGCGACCGCGGCTTCAAAGGAGAACTGAGTTTTTGACATGACCGGCGAGGACGAGATCACTACTGTCCGGGTACCGCCGAAAAATCCTCGTTTGTCCCGGCGCCGGGCATGGCCGCCGGCGCCGGTGATACAAGGACGCACAGGAACAAGGCCGCCAGAAGATGCGCCGCCCGGCTCGGAATGGAATGGGAGGTTGCAAAAGCTTTCATGGTTGAAACCGATGGTTCGAGCAATAGGATAGGAATACAAGGGAAATTCTTGCGGACTATTGTCGAAGCTCGAAAGTCACTCACCGCGGTAGCTCTCGGGCGGACCCAAGTAGCTTGGCTTCACGCCTCCGAGGTTCACAACCAGCTTCTGCAAGACGACTCCCGGATCCACCATCCACACTTTCAACGTGTGGTAACCCGTGTGCGCCAGGCTGAAAGTGGATCGGACGGCGCGGACGCTGTCCTTCACGGACCGTTCCCAGTCCCGATTTCCGTTATCAACGACGAAGCCCTCCGGCACGGCGATCATCATCCGCGGCGGTTGGTCGTCGAACGACATCGCGAATCGCAAGCCCCGGCCAGGAATGAAATTCAGCGTCGGCGAAAGGAGGGCTTCAACCTCCACCATTCCCGGATTGAAAAGATACATCCGATATTCCAGGCGGGGTGAATTTTGCGGCGGCAGCGCACTCGGCGCCGTCACCGGGAAGATCGACATGGACGACCCGGTCCGCCCCAGATCCTCAATCCTTTCCCACCGGGCCTCGCCGGCATCGATCTTCCGGGTGTAATGCTCCGCCTCGATGGAAACATAACCGTCGGTTTCCACGAAAGCCTTCAACGCCTCCCGTTTCGGTGTCCGTGGATTGAACATCTCGACGTTCACTGTGACCGGCTCCGTCCCGGCACCGGTGATTTTCACCCGGCCGCGTTCCGAACCGCCGGGCGCCTTGCTCCAGTCCACCGTCACCCATAGACGTTGTTCCTTGTCCACCATTCCGTCTGCCGGGGTTACCACAATCCAGGAAGCGCTGCTCACGGCCGAGAACTTGAATGGCGCGCGGCCTTCGTTGAACACGTCGATGTAATGCCGGGGCTGGTTGAACACATCGAACTCCGGCAAGACCGCCTCGTTGGTGGCGCCCGGCCACGCCGACGTCGAACCCTCCACGGCAACGCCTGGTTTCGCCTTCGCAGGAACATCGAGTTCGGAAAGTCGAGGCATGTTGTTGCTCGGCGGTTGCTGCCAGGAATTGTAGCCGATGTGCGTCTGATCCATGATATGGTCCCACTTGCCATCCGCCAGAGTGTGATTGTAGTACGCGGACAAGTCCGCATCGGCTTGGAACAGCTCCCGGGCTCGCGTGGCAAGGTCATTCGCGCCGGCCCGGCCCTGGCCCGACTCCAACCTGTTTTTCGCGGCTATGATGTAGAGTTCGTTCACCTGCTCGCAGGCCTTGGTCGGATAAAGCACCAGTTCGAAGAAGGCGTTCCGGGCATTCGCGGGCAGGCGCTGATAGAGTTGTTCCGCTTCGGCTGTGATGGATTTCCAATCGGCCAATACCCTGTCCGCCTCCTGATAATCCACCAGGCTGAATGTGGCCGGCTCGAGCAGCTCCGGCTTCCGCCGGCCGTTGTATTTCGTGTACTTGGAAATGATATCGGCGATTTGCGGGGCATCGGCCGGGCCGAATTCACGCGCGGCCCAGAGGCGGGTGTACGCCTGGATTCTTTCCTTCGGCCATTTTTCCGGGTCCCAGGCGAACTTCAGGAAGAATTCCGTGGGAAATTCCTTCAGCTTCAGCCCCCCGACGTTCACGATCCAAATCCGGTTGGCGCCGTAGTGATATGCCAGGTTCATCTGCTCCCAAACCTTCGTGATGGGAACCGTGTTGACCCATTTATAATTCCGCGGCCCGCCGACATAATCGAAATGGTAATAGATTCCGGCGCCGCCGCTTCGCCGCCGCTCTTCGGGGGTCGGCAACCGGCGGAGATTTCCCCAATTGTCATCGCACCAGAGCAGGATCACATCCTCCGGCACCCGCATCCCTTTTTCGTAATACTCCTGCACCTCCTTGTACAACGCCCAGAGCTGGGGCACCGCCGCGGGGTTGGTGTGCATGACATCCGAGATGATCTGTCGTTGGGCCGCCACGATTTTTTCCAGCAACGCGATGTTCGCGGACTCCGACATCGGGGTATCGATCTTCCCGCGCATGCCGAGGGTGATGATATTTTCGCAAGCCTTGTTTCGCTCGATGCCCTCCTTCCAAAACGCGCGGAGCTCGTTTGGGTGAATGTCGTAGTTCCATTCGGCAGCGGTGTAACCCTTCCGGTTCCATTCCTTGTCCGCCCGCATCATGGGTTCGACGTGGGACGTTCCCATGACGATGCCGTATTCGTCGGCGAGCTTTGGATTCAGGGGATCGTCCTCGTTGAAGCAATTGTTCCACATGGCGGGCCAGAGGTAATTGGCTTTCAGGCGGAGCAGGAGCTCGAAGACGTTCGTGTAGAAGCCGTGGTTGTAATCGCCGTATTTTTCCTTCACCCAACCCGTGAGCGACGGCGCTTCGTCGTTCAAAAAAATGCCGCGATATTGGACCGCCGGCGGCCCTTGCACATATCGCCCCGGTTTCACAAAGAGTTCATCCTGATGTCGAACCGGCACGTCCGCCCACCAATACCAGGGCGACACGCCGATCTCCTCGGACAGATCGTAGATGCCATAGAGGGTTCCGCGCTTGTCGCTGCCGGCGATGACCAGGCCACTGGCAACACCGGGCAGCGGATCCGGCACGAGCTGGATCAGGAACGATTCCCACTTGCCGGCGATTTGCGATACATCGAGTCTCCTGTGACGAACCAATCGATCGATCAGCGGACTTCTGCCGAGGGTGCCGATGAGAATGACATGGGTTCCCAAATCTCCTTCCTCGTGCGCAATCATAGCCGTGCAGCCGGTGACCCGCACAATGTCCGCCCGCAAATCACCGACGGCGCGCGCGACGCCCGCCCAGTCGTTTGTGTCCACCAGGAGGACCGCCGGAACATTTTGTCGAACGATGGGGAAGCTGCCGGGACTGGAAACGTTCTGCACGTATTGAGTCTGGCCGATGGCATGAGCATCGCAAAGGAAGGCAAGAGCACAAATGGCGGCGAGCGCGGAGCCCTTTTTCCAAAGTGCGACCCGCCGATCCTGCCTGCCAAGGGCATGATAAAGCTGCCTGCAGCAAGTCAGGCCAAGGCGGCGAACGAGATCAGTTCCAGCGATCATGCCACTTCATTTTTATGATCTTCCGGCATTGCCGGGCCTCACGGCGGGGTTAAGACGGCAACCAGATGCGATACGCGCCGCTGCAATGGAGCAGGGCCATCAGGTACAACAGGCCGTCGTAATAGCGCTCGATTCCGTCGGGGACCGGCGTGTTCCAGAGCGCATCCACGAATTCGCGCGCCCGCGGGTCGGTGGCTGCCAGGCTGGCCACGGCGTTCATTGCCACCAAACCCGGCGCGTGTCCATCATCCAGTTGCCTGCTTCCGTCCAGAGTGAACTGGCACCCGTAAACGGGCATGCCTTTGGATTCGAAAAACGCCTGCAGCCGGTCGCTCAGTTGTCTTTCGCGGGCGTCCTTTGCCCACCAGGACCAGTCCATGGACCAGTTCATCGCCGTGCGCCACGCATCGAATCTAAAATTCACCGTCCCTTTGTTCCACGAACTGGCGTGTGGTGTGCCGTCGAAATTCGCATAGTCCGGCGCCAGGGCCGTGATGCGGTCCGTGGCGCGCTGAAAGAAGTCGCGGCTCGCCGAGGCGGCCCCGGTCCAGAAATCCCGATCCGCCCGCGGACCCCAGCGCGCCCACAACTCGTAAAACGCGGGCAGATGATAGGAAGGATCCGTGTGATCCGGCACTTCGCTGCTGGGAGAAAAACGAACCATCTTATAGTCGGCATTGAAGAGCGGTCCGGCGGTGACGACGATCGAGTTCGTATTTCCGCGAGGCATGATGACCGAGCCATGGATGAGCGCGCGGTGGCGGAGGTTGGCCAGCAACCGGTCGGCCTCGGTGTGGTAATTGTAGATGCCTCCGCCATTACCCCAGCGGTTCGCGGCGAAGTAGAGCGCCATGACAAAATATTCCTCGCCGTCCGGGGCCACGAGTTCGCTGTTCGGAACGGCATTCGTCTTCAGGGACCACGAAAAGAAACCGTAGGACGGGTGCGTGGGCGAGTCGTGGTACATGAAGGTCTTTGCCCAGTTCCAAATCGCATCGAACTCGGCCTTCCGGTCCAGTTGAACGGCGATCATTATTCCGTAGGACATCCCTTCGGTGCGCACATCATGATGTTTGATGTCGGTGACGTAACCGAGCGGTCCGTTGGAGTTGGCGCCTGCCGGGTAATAGACCGTCTGTGAGTCCGGGTTGCCATGAAATAACTGATGGAAAGCCGCATTGATTCTCGCCGTCACCTCCTGTTGCGGATGCCCTGCCTCGACAAACAGGTTGCGGTAGTGGCCGGTGGCGAATGCTCCCGAACCATCCGGGCCGGCCGGGGTCGTCGCCTTTCCGTCGGACGGCAGTGTCTGCAGGGTGGCATTCGGCTCCGGCTGATTCGGAGCAGCGTTCATCGGCATCGGGGCCAACAGGATCCCGCTCCAAAAAATGACGAGCCAGACAACGCCGGTTTTCATGTGGAACAACCGGTTCATACGCCGATTCCAACCACTTGAGGGCTGGCCATGGAACGAGGTCTGGATCAATGAACGCAGGTTGAGTCGGCCCGGCTTGTAGCGCAAGAAGAAATCCCGCGCGGATGCCGAACAGGGCTTCAGGTCTTGAGAGCGGAGTGGTATCCTGCAGATCGCATGTGTGAGCCAGGCAAGGAAAGTTTTTCTTACGGAGTGATCGTTCTCGCCGCCGGCAGTTCGCGGCGAATGGGACGGCCGAAGCTGCTATTGCCCTGGGGTGACACGACCGTGCTCGGTCATTTGATCGGAACGTGGAGATCACTGCTGGGCGGGCAGATCGCCGTTGTGTGCGCCAGGGACGCCCACGCAATCGAGGAGGAACTGGACCGGCTTCATTTCCCGGTGGAAAATCGGATCTTCAATCCGGACCCCGACCGTGGCATGTTCAGTTCGATTCAACGCGCTGCCGCCTGGGGTGGCTGGAAGGGAGAATTGACGCATTGGATGATCGCTCTTGGGGACCAACCGCACCTGAGAGCGGCAACTTTGCAAGCCTTGCTGGATTTCGGGGCAGCGAACCGAGACAGGATTTGCCAGCCTTCGCGTCAGGGTCGGCCACGCCATCCGGTGTTGCTGCCGAAATCCGTGTTTGATGCGCTGAGGGATCATCCGGCCGCCGACCTCAGGCAGTTTCTCGAATCGCACGCGGACAGATTGGCCGTTTTTGAATCGGATGATGCCGGGTTGGATTTCGACATGGACACACCGTCGGACTACGAGCGCGCGCTGCGGTTCTGCTTCAACCGGGGCGGCTGAACCAAAAACCGGGAGCCGCGCAATTGTTTTTTCCTCTGTGAAGATGCAAACTTTGGGTAAGATCGTAGGGATATGAGACAAGGCACATTATGAACCTGGATGAGGCACAAAGAAAGAAGGTGGCCGCATGGGTGGCGGAAGGGCTGAAACTTTCGGAAATTCAAAACCGGATCGTGTCCGAGCTGGGCATTCGAATGACGTATATGGACGTCCGGTTTCTGGTGGACGATTTGAAATTGACTCCCAAGGACGTGGAGCGCCCCAAGCCGTTCGCGGGGACACTCACCGGCGCGGGGGCTCCGCCCCCGGCCGGAACACCGTCGTTGAATCAGCCTGCCGCGGCGGGTCTAAAGCCGGCGGAGCCTCCGGTTGGAGGAGGGACTGTCTCCGTCAGCGTGGACCAGATTGCCCGGCCCGGCGCGGTCGCGAGCGGCAAAGTCACCTTCCGCGACGGCAACAAGGCCGAGTGGCACTTCGATCAAACCGGCCGGCTCGGATTGCTGACGGAGCGACAGGGTTATCGGCCTCCCGCCGCCGATCTGCAGCAATTCCAGATGGCTTTGGAAGCCGAGTTGAGCAAGATAGGACTTTAGCCGGACACCAGCAACCTCGGTGTTCCCACCGGCGAATTTCCTTCCGCGCTCGCGCGCAGGCCATACCTCTCCGGAGCATGGATGAATGAGAGGATTCCCTTGTCCGCTGTGACACCGGCGTAGGGATTGTTCTTGATGAGCAGATTGCCGTCCAGATCCAGATAGTCGCACAATTCGGCAAGGTGCGCGGCGGCGCTTGTGAGAAGACTGGTTTCAATCATGCAGCCGAGCATGGTTTGGAGACCGAGCTTCCGTGCGGCCCGAAGCGCCTCGACCGCCGGGGTGATGCCGCCCGCTTTGACCAATTTGACGTTCACACCGTGAAAGCACCCGGCCACCCGCTCTGCATCTTCGGCCAGATGATAGGATTCATCGGCGAAAATCGGCAACGGAGACCGTTGTTTCAGCCATACCCAATCCTTCGCCAGCACCGATGCGGGCATGGGTTGTTCGACAAACTGAATGCGACCGTCCGTCGCGAGCCATTCGATCATCGCCAGGGCCTGCTCCTTCGTGGCCCAACCCTCATTGGCGTCTACGCGCACCACTTTGCTTGGGGCCACGTCACGAAGGGCCCGCAGGTTGGCTTTGTCTTCCGGCACACCGACCTTCATTTTCAAGATCGGATATTGCGCCGCAGCCAACACTTTCCGGCGTATGACCTCCGGTGTGTCTATGCCGATCGTGAAGGAAGTGACGTGGTGTTGGTCCCGGAACCCCAACCCGAGGAAGTCATAAACCGGCTGTTTCGCCCGCTTGGCAGCGGCATCAATCAGGGCGATGTCGATCGCGCACTTGGCGGCCATACTACCGGGTGAAATCGCTCGTAAATAGGAAATGTTGGAGTCGATATCGTTAACGCATAGCCTATTTGCGTCCAATTTGGCCAAAAATGCCTCTACTTTTTCCACCGATTCATTGTAGCGAGCTGCCGGTGAAGCTTCGCCAAGGCCAATGAAACCGTCTCCGTCGGTCAGCTCCACATCGACCACGGCAATCGAGGTCGTCCCACGTGCCCTGGCAATTGTCCAAGGATCAACAAGCTGTAGGTCCAGACGTCTGAATTTCAGTTTCACGACGGAAGCGAAGGCCTAAACCTCTCGATGGAGCAACATTTGTTATTCAGGTTCTCCCGTCTCGAAAGGGAGGCCGTCGGGATCGGCACTGTTGGCGGGGCCTGCTGCAGCCGCTGTTTTGGCGCTCCGCTTCAACCACACCGTCAGAATGCTGATGTCGGCCGGAGAAACGCCCGAAATCCGAGAGGCCTGACCCACGGTAGCCGGGCGGATCTTGGTGAGCTTCTGTCGTCCTTCACTGCGCAGGCTTGGCACGGCTGAATAGTCGAAAGCGGCAGGAATGCATTTGCTTTCAAGGCTCTTAAACTTTTCGATCTCGGATTGCTGGCGCTCGATGTAGCCGGCGTATTTAACCGCGATTTCTACCTGTTGAATTACTTCCTGCGACAAATCCGGGTTCCTTGCGGGAAGGTCCTTATAGGTGACCTCGGGGCGGCGAAGCAATTGAACGAGTGTTTCGGAGCCGATGCGGGTCTTATGCAACCGTTCGAGTTCCGAAGCGACAGCATTTTCCTTGGCTTCGAACTTTCGATACCGGTTTTCAGGCAGGAGCCCTATTTCAGACCCCAGTCGAGAAAGGCGGCTATCCGCATTATCCTGGCGCAAGAGGAGTCGGTACTCCGCACGAGAAGTAAACATTCTATATGGCTCGACCGTTCCCTTTGTGACCAGGTCGTCGATCAACACCCCTATGTATCCCTGATCGCGCTGAATGACGATAGGACTGAGATCCCGAATCCGTCTTACCGCGTTAATTCCAGCCATAAGTCCTTGTCCCGCAGCCTCTTCGTAGCCAGAAGTTCCGTTGATTTGTCCGGCAAGGTAGAGATTCCGGCAGACCTTGGTTTCGAGTGAAGGATGCAACTGGGTCGGGAACGAAAAGTCATACTCGACCGCGTAGGCTGGACGCATAATCTCAGCGTTCTCGCATCCAATGATGGTCTTCACCATTTCGACTTGCACTTCGAACGGAAGACACGTCGAGAAACCATTGACGTAGATTTCGTCCGTAGCAATTCCTTCCGGCTCCAGAAAGATCTGCTGGCGTTCCTTCTCTGGAAACTTAACAATTTTGTCTTCGATGGACGGGCAGTATCTAGGTCCAACACCTTCAATCACACCAGAATACATCGGAGACTTGTGTAGGTTTTCCCGGATGATCCTGGCTGTGGCGTCAGTGGTAAACGTGATATAGCACGGGAGCTGGGCTCCTATTCTGTCCAGGATGGAGCCTCGCGGATACCTGCCCACTGAATCCGGGAGGTTCGTCGGGATTGAGTTGGAATGTTCCACGTGGAACAATTCGTCCGTCCAGTAGGTGAAGTAAGGTACGGGTTCATCGCCTGGCTGGACCTCGGTTTTGGAGAAGTCGATGGACCTTCGGAGAAGTCGCGGAGGAGTTCCCGTCTTCAATCGACCAAGTTCAAGGCCCAGCTCTTTCAGTGACGAGGACAGGGTACCGGCTGCCGGTTCCCCAGCGCGCCCTCCGGATTGCTGGTTCTGTCCGATATGCATTAACCCACGCAGGAATGTTCCCGTGGTAACAATGACGGTCTTGCCGTGGTAATGGACTTCGAGTGTAGTCTCGACCCCATATGCCTGGCCATCCTTATGAAGGATTTTGGAGGTTTGGCCTTGCTTGACATCCAGGTTCGGTTCCCGTTCGCAAATCCACTTCAAGCGGAACTGATAAGCCTTCTTGTCGCATTGAGCGCGTGGCGCCCAGACGGCCGGACCTTTCTTCATGTTCAGCATTCGAAACTGAAGCCCGGTCATGTCTGTTGCAATCCCCATCTCACCGCCCAATGCGTCAATCTCTCGAACCAGATGACCCTTTGCAAGGCCGCCAATTGCCGGATTGCACGACATCTGGCCGATCGTATCGACGTTGATGGTCAGGAGCAGCGTTTGGCAACCCATTCGAGCTGAGGCCAATGCCGCTTCGACGCCGGCGTGACCCGCCCCCACCACGATCACATCGTACTTCTTCGGGTATGCGAACATTCAAGCCTGCTGATAGATGGCATCGAAGGGATTCTTGCCCGTCTTTTTCTGAATCCCACGAGATGGATTTGCAGACAGGCGCTCACAGATCTTGAAGACGGTTTCGATCTCGTCCGGCTTGTGAATGCCTTCCGATATCCGTTCCACAGTATAAGCGGCACCCTTGTCTTTGGACAAGAACTGAAAGATCTCGAGCTCCAAATTAATCACGGCTGAGGCCGCCTTCTTGCCGGCCTCAACCCCAGGCTGATTATACGCGTTAATATTGATCAGCGAAGCATAAAACCCCACCGCTCTGTCGAAGAGTGCTATAAGGACCCCCACAGAAAACGGTGTGACATTCCTCAGCGTGAGCGTCAGCGATTCGCGGTCCTTTTCGAACAGCGCCTGACGGGTACCTGGTAGAAAACCAATCAGATAATCTCCGGAAGTTGTATTTGGCTCCACCTCCATCGACGGAGCCTGGCGATCCTGCAAGACTTCGATGAAGATCAGGAAATAATTGTCTAGTACATCTATAAGTTGTTGAATATAAGAATGTTGATCAGCATATCCTTTGTTTCCGAAGACTGAAATTCCTTGTCGAACGGTTTTGCCCTCCAAATCCTTTTCTTTTCCGAGAGATTCCATCAACAGTTGTTGTGGGTACTTTGAAAACAGCTCGAGCCTATCCTTATATGGGATAA
Source organism: Limisphaerales bacterium (assembly GCA_003159675.1). Classification (GTDB taxonomy): domain Bacteria; phylum Verrucomicrobiota; class Verrucomicrobiia; order Limisphaerales; family BOG-1460; genus BOG-1460. Next base: position 48,293 of record PLQC01000168.1, on the reverse strand, counting down.
CGACCATATTCTTCGTTCCTTTACCGTTACCGGCAAAAACCCAAGCCAGAGCAAGTTGGGCTGCTGGATTGTCCTTCCCGGGCTGGCCAAGAGCACGGAATACGAATTGGGGCCCCAGGGCGGAACCGCCAATTCCAATCAGAAGAAGGTTCATACAATGACATCCAGCTTAGCACAGAAATGTCCGTGGATGAAATCACGAACCGGCCCGGATGGAAAGACGGGAGTTACAGGAAGCCGCTTTTGCGAACCAACCTAGTCAGCGTCGGGCTGGTAAGGCAAAACGAGGCGTATGACCGTGCCTTGGGCGGGCTGGGAGCGGAGCGAGAGTTTGCCCTGGTGGGCTTCCACAATGCGACGCACGATGGCCAGCCCCAGGCCGGTGCCGGTGCGTTTGGAGGTGTTGAGCAAGGAAGTGAAAGCGCGGCGCTGCTGCTCCTGGCTCATGCCTTCACCGGTGTCTTTGAATTCGACCAGCACGTGGGTGGGAACTCCGGAACCGCGGCGCAAGTGCATGGGCCGGGACGTGATCGTCAGCGTGCCGCCCCGGGGCATGGCTTCCGCGGCATTCAGGATAAGGTTCAGGAACGCCTGCTCCAATTGCGTCGCATCGCCCAGGATCGGAGGCAGGTTCGAGTGCAGGCGGAGGGTCCACTCGACGCCCTGGTTTTTCAGTTTATGCCGGACCAGGAGGCCCAGTTCATTGATCAATTGATTCAGATTGACGGGCGCGAAGTTCGGTTCGCTGGTGCGCGCGAAGGCGAGGATCTGCTCAACGATCTTGTTCAAGTGCTCGATTTTTTCACTGATGATTCGCGCGTCCTTCGTGCGGGGATCGCCGGCGGGGAATTCCAGGTTGAGCGAGTGGTAAAGCATCTTCATTACGGTGAGCGGATTCCTGATTTCGTGGGCCACTTCCGCGGCGAGGAGACCGAGGGCGGAGAGCTTTTCGTTCTGGCGCAGTTGCTCTTCCACATCCACGATCTGTTCGTAGAGCCGGGCCTTCTCGATGGCGATGGCGGACAGCTCCGCCAGGGCGGAGAGGATGCGGATCTCCTCATTTGAAAAATTATAGGGCTGGCCGGTATAAACGCTCAGCGTGCCGATGGCCTGGCCTGCAAACAGCAAGGGCACGCTCACGAGCGACACCAGGCCTTCGAGCCGCGCCACTTCCACGCTTTGGTACCGGCTCGAGACCTGCACGTTTTCCACCTGCAACGGCTTCTTGCGTCTCACGACCACGCCCAACAGGCTCTCCGAGATGCTCAGGCGCGGTTTTCTGACGTACGCCTCTCCGGCGCCGTAATTGGCCCGCAAATCCAGCCATTCCCGGCTCTCATCCAGCATCATCAGGGAGCACATTTTGGCGCGCATCAGCACGCAGGCTTCCCGGGTTACCACTTTCAAGGCGTCATTCAGGCCGAGTGCCGAATTGATCGTTCGACTCACGTTCGCCAGCGACTCGAACAACCGCGCTTTCAGGCGCAGTTGTTCATAGAGCCACGTGTTTTGAATGACGCGCGCCGCCTGCACCGCCAGGGCCTCAAGGAGCTCCTGATCGTACGCGCTGAACGCATCCTGCCGGTCCGAGTCCACGTTCAACACACCGCGCACCTCGTCCTTGACCATCAGGGGCACGGCGAGTTCGGATCGAACATTCCGGCGAAGCATGATGTAGCGGGAGTCCTGCCTCACGTCCCCCATCCGGGCCGGTTTGCCGGTTCGCGCAACCCAGCCGGTGACGCCCTCGCCGACGCGAAGCTTCAATTCCGCCGCGTTAGGCGGCAGGCCTTCCGACGCCTGAATCTCCAGAAAGCCGGTCGTGGGGTTAATCAGAACGACCGAGCCGCTGGAAGCGCGCACCAGGTGCACGGCCTCGTGTGTTATCAATTGCAGCGCTTCCTGCGGTTCCAGCGTGGAATGGATGACATTGCTCACATGGTACAACAGGTTCAGGCGGTCGTACCGCGCCTTCAGCTCTGTCATCGCATCGCTCACAATGGCAAAAGTGTCCGATGTCGGGTGTCTCGTGTCAGGCCAAATCGCTCTCTCTCCCGGCCGGACACCCGGCGACCCACCCGATTCACCGGACCTTGAACATCATCGCAACGCCGGCAATTCCGAATGTCAAATTCGGCAGCCACGCCCCCAGCCAGGCGGGCACCCGACCCGCTTCGCCGAGGGCAAAGCCGAACTGTTGGATGATGAAATACACGAAAAAGATGGAGATGCTGGCCGCCACCCCGACGAAGACATTGCGGCGGCCCGATGCCGCGGCAAACGGCACGGCGATCATCACGACCACCAGACAGGTGAACGGTCCGGCAAAGCGCCCTTCGAGTTTCGTTGACAGCCAGGCGTTGACCGCCGGCTCCGGGTCCGGGTGCAGCCGCCGGTAGTTCAGTATTTCGTTGATGGGGACATCCGCCCGATGCGTTCGCGTGGGACGTCCGTAGCGATCCCTGATATTGATTTCACTTCTGATCTCTTCGAGTGTCTCGGAGAACTCGGGCGCGGCCAGCACACTCATTTCCGGCAGCGGCACCGGCAGCGAATTTGTCGCCGTCGTGGCCTTGAACTCGTGCACGCGATAAAAGGTCCAGACCCCGTTTGTGCGAACCGCGCGGTCCGCAAAGATGGATCGCCACGAGCCGTCCGCCAGTCGCCACTCCACGTGCGGTTGTATCATTTCTCCCGTCGCCAGGTTGTAAACGCCGATGGGCCCCCAAAAGCGGTCTTCACGCGAGTTCTTGAAGGCGAGATTTCTGATTTGGTGCCGCTCGTCCGGTCCGGGGCGCCGCGGGACGCGCCGAAGCAGGACCTGCTCCGCGGCCTCCGCTGTTTTCGGCGCGCAGAATTCATTCAACACGAACAAGGCCATGCACGCCAGGAGTCCAACCGCCAGATAGGGTGCGCAGAGCCGCCACAGGCTCAACCCCGCCGTTCGCATGGCGGTGAGTTCATTGTGCCGCGCGTGGTTGGTGATGGCATACAGCAGCGCCAGCAGGAGAGCGACCGGCAACGCCACCGGCAGGAACTCCGGGATCCGGAAGAGATAATATTCGGCGATGTCGCCGGCCAGGAGGTGCTTGTCCTGCATTGCGTGCAGCTCGGAGAACAAGTCAAAGGCGATCCAGAAGATCAGAAATCCGCTGATGCAATAGGCGAGCGGGACAAGAAATTCGCGCAACAGATAACGATCGAGCAGGCGCATCTTCGGCAGCGTAAAAGCGCATGGCCGCTCCCGCAAGCTTTAGTGGCCGGCCCGCAACCTCGCTTGGTCTGTTTGGAAGCCGAACTCGTCACGGAACTGCAATCCATCCCCCGGCTTCCGTGCCAGCGCACGAACCCGAGGCGGAACAATCATCCATTGCATATTATCGAAGTGTAACGATGTTTCACTTTTCGGTAATATCAAGGCAATGGAATGGGAATGAGCGATACAAAGACTTCGAGCGCGTTGCCACAGGCTTTTCCGCATACCCGGTGGTCCCTCGTGGTCTCCGCCCGGCAGCAGCCTTCGCCGGAGTCAGCCGCCGCGCTTGAAGCCGTCTGCTGCGCCTACTGGTATCCACTTTACGCCTACGTCCGGCGTTGTGGACAGCCGCCCCACGATGCACAAGACATCACGCAGGAATTCTTCCGGCTCCTGCTGGAAAAGCGCTGGCTCGAAAGCGCCGACCGCGCGAAGGGACGGTTGCGCACCTTTCTGGTCACCGCCCTGAAGCGTTTCATGGCCAAGGAATGGAGGCGGCTTTCCGCCCAAAGGCGCGGCGGTGGAACGATTCACCTGCCGATGAACACTGCTTTTGCCGAGAGCCGTTACGCCGCCGATCCCGGAGCGCAGGTTGCCGCCGACGCAGTTTTCGACCGTCAGTGGGCTCTTACATTGCTCGAACTTGCCGTTGATCGCCTGTCGGCCGAGTTCAAAACGGCCGGCAAGGCAGGTGAATTTTCTGTGCTCAAAAGTTTTCTGACCGTCTCGCATGCAGCCATCGATTATACTTCGGCTGCGGCACGATTGGGTGTCAGCGAAGGCGCCGCGCGCGTAGCGGTGCATCGGTTGCGCAAGCGGTTTCGCGAGCTGTATCGGAAGGAAATCTCGCAAACCCTTCCGGACAAGGCGGATCTCGATGCTGAAATGCGCCATCTGGCTAATGCCCTCGCGCAATTGTGAAATCAACATTGCCCGGTAACAACTGTTCGGCGACCGGTAAGTAACGGGCATGAGCGACACAACGTCAGTTTGCCCGCAGTGCGGCGAGCCTCTCCCGGCAAATTCGCCGGCCGGGTTGTGTCCTCGTTGCCTGATGGCGGTGAACCTGGCTACGCAGACGGAGTTGACGGTCGAGGACACCGGCTCGCAGGGCACACCCAAGGCGAAGCCGCCCGAGCCAGAGGAAATCGCGAAGCACTTCCCCAACTTCGATCTGCTCGGATGTCTCGGACGCGGCGGCATGGGTGTGGTCTATAAGGCGCGACAGAAATCGCTGAACCGGCTGGTGGCGCTGAAAATCCTGGCGCCGGAGCGGGAGAGGGATACGGCGTTTGCCCAGCGGTGTTCCGTGGAAGCCGAGACGCTGGCCAAGTTGAGTCACCCGAACATCGTTACCATCCACGACTTCGGCCAGACCAACGGTTTGTTTTATTTGGTGATGGAGTTTGTGGATGGCGTAACCTTGCGGCAACTGCTCAATACCGGCCGCGTGTCGCCGCGCGAGGCGCTGGCCATCGTGCCACAGATTTGCGATGCGCTCCAGTTCGCGCACGACCAGGGCATCGTCCACCGCGACATCAAGCCGGAGAATATTCTGCTCGATCGCCGCGGGCGCGTGAAGGTGGCGGATTTTGGTTTGGCGAAAATTGTGGAAGGCAGGGACGCGCTGCCGCGCGTCCAGGCCGACCAGCAGGTCGGCCCTACCAACCTGACTGACGCCGGCAAGGTCATGGGCACGCCGCAGTATATGGCGCCGGAGCAAATCGAACACCCCGCCGATGTGGATCATCGCGCGGATATTTACGCGCTGGGCGTGGTGTTTTACCAGATGCTCACCGGCGAACTGCCCGGCAAACCAATGGTTCCGCCGTCCCGCACGAGCGGGAAAGTCCAGATTGACGTGCGCCTCGATGAAGTGGTGTTGCGCGCGTTGGAAAAGAAACCCGAACTCCGCTACCAGCAGGTCAGCGAAGTGAAGACGATGGTGGAAACGATTGCGGCGACGCCTCGTGCGTCCGACGAGTCCGCGCCGACGTCGGACNNGAAGATTCCCCTGTCGTCCATTCGCGCATTGGCTATAGGTAACTATCCCATGTCGGTCATCAAGATAATGCCGGTCAGTTACATGGCGGTGACCTTCACCAAGCACGGTGTCTCACGCACGCTGTTGTTCACTCCAACACCGCCGCTCAATACGGTCCGGACTTGGGTGAGGTACCATTTGAAGCCCAAGAAGAAGGTCTTGGAGAACTTTAAGGTCGTAAGAGAGTGGTCTTTTGCGCTACAGGAGGCCATTCGATCCCGCACTGGAAGCAGGCTTCAGGTGGAAAGCTCCGAGCCACAGAAATTGTCCAGGTGGGATCAGGCGATGTGGTTTTTTCTATGCGTGGCATTTCTAGCAATGCTCGGTAAGCGACCGTTGCTGGACGTGTTGAGCGGACTGTTGCCTGGCCCCATCACGACTGCGCTTGCCGTTGTCAACTCACTGCCCGGCATCGCCCGAGTTGCGGTGTGGATTGCCATATCCATCATTGACGCTGGTTTGTTTATATTTCTCATTCTGTTCCTCGTCAAGCTCCCCATCAAGCTGGTCGCGGGATACGAAGAGCGTAAACTATTGATCGCATTTGCAAATTTATTTCCCCCGCCCGCCGATGATAAACCCTGGCTGGCAATCGTGGACAGCGGGAAATACGCGGAAAGCTGGGAGACGGCGGCGGCCTGTTTTCAAAACAACATCAGCAAAGAAGAATGGGTGGCCCAGTTGGAAAAAGTCCGGCGACCACTGGGCAAAGTCATTTCCCGCAAGTTGCGTTCCATGAAGTACGCCGCCGCCGGAACGCGCCTGGAAGTGGAGTACAACACCTCGTTCCAAGGTTTGCTGGCGGCGGTGGAAACCGTGACATGCTCCCTCCAGCCGGAAGGCAGGTTGCGAGGCAGGTTGCGAGCCGCCGGCTATCACATCCGCCCGGCGGGGCAAACGAAATTCAGCGGTTGGAATTACACGCCGGGAGGCTGGTCGCCTTTTACGTCGCCGGAGGTGCGGGAGATTTACGCGCACGTGACCGAGGTCGAAAAACTGCGCATGAAAAAGTTTGGCGCGGTGTTCGGCATCTGGAACGCGGCGACATTCTTTTTGCCGTTCGTCTGTGTCTGGTTTTTTCCAATACCCGTGCCGTTAAACTGGATCTTCAGTTCGGTGGTGCTGCTGGTCGGTCTGGCATTCTATCCGATTTGGTGGAGGAAAATGGCAAATCTGTTATGCGACACGGCGTGGGCAAAGGAGCGCGGTCGCAATCCGGCGGCCCTTCGCATCTTCCCGTTCGGCTTCACGGGAATCATGCTGCTGGCCGTCGTGGTGTTGCTGGTTTGGGCCGCTTTATGGTGGCAAACCTACGAACCGGCGGGTGTCTGGCTGCCCTATCTCTCTCAAAGTTCAATTCCAGCACAGGACGGCGAATTGCTGTTCCGCGTCACCGAAGTTTCGCAGCACAAACAAATCGTGCTGGTGCGGATTGTCTGCGAGCCAGCGCTGTCCAAATACAAGGTGCTAGCCACCGATTCCGGGCCGGGCTTTGAACTGCGGGATGGCGATACCAACGGAATGCCGGACGTGGATTGCCTGATCGCTCCTGACGCCAACCACAGCGTTGGAAAAGCGTTGGCCGGTTCAAACGGATTCTCCGGCAAGCCGGATTATTTAATCGGCTTTGTGTTGCCGGATGAACAGGCGGCCTCCAGAGCGGTTGAACAAGTCCGCCGATATTATCTCGCCAAGTCAAACGGGCTGACCAAAGGCCACAGCTCTTTACCGCTGTTCTCGCTGCGCTGTCGTTTGGGCAACGATGCCCATGGAAAACCTGTCTTTGAGCAGATCTGGTGCAGCTTCATGCTGGAAGCGAAGTCCGCCACCCAAAGAACAATTGCAGGCAACCATTTGCGATGCCATGGGCCGTGTGCTCCGTGACGGGTGAACGACTTCAAGCAGAGCACGACCAATCCTTGAGCAGGAGCCAACGAGGACGCCGAGAGCGCGAAGTTCTATGCCGGCACAGGCTCGCCCTTGGTAACCCAATCGTACCCTTTGGCCTCGAGTTCAAACGCCAGATCCTTGCCGCCGGTGCGGACGATGCGGCCGTCCACCAGGACGTGAACGAAATCCGGCACGATATAGTTCAGCAACCGCTGGTAATGCGTGATGACCAATTGGGCGTTGTCGGCGCGTTTGAGCTTGTTGACCCCCTGTGAAACAATCTTGAGCGCGTCAATATCCAGACCGGAATCGGTTTCGTCGAGGATCGCGAGTTTCGGCTCCAACACGGCCATCTGAAAAATCTCGGCGCGCTTCTTTTCGCCGCCCGAAAAGCCTTCGTTGACCGATCGCCTGAGCAAATCGTCCTTCAATTCCAGCAGCTTCATTTTGTCCTTCACGAGCGCGAGGAATTCCATGGCGTCGAGCTCCGTTTCGCCCTTGGCCTTGCGGATCTCGTTCAGGGCCGCCTTGAGAAAGTAGGTGCTGTTCACGCCGGGGATCTCGACCGGGTATTGAAAGGCCAGGAACAGGCCCCGCCGCGCGCGCTCCTCGGGGTCGAGGTCGAGCAGGTCGTGGCCGTAATAGAGGACTTCACCGCCGGTGACGTTGTAGCCGTCGCGCCCGGCCAGCACGGCTGCCAGGGTGCTCTTGCCGCTGCCGTTCGGTCCCATGACGGCGTGCACTTCGCCCGGTCCGACGATCAGGCTGACGCCCTTGAGGATCTGTTTGCCTTCAATGCCCGCGTTGAGGTTTTTGATTTCGAGGATCGGTTCGCTCATTTTCCAAACAATTATTTAATCACGGATGAACACGGATGAACACGGATAAATCAAATTTGTTACGACACATCGAACGCGCCTGGGAGAGTGGCGCTTTCCGCTGCGCCTTTCGTCAATGATTGGATGTTTTCGCTTCATGCGTGTTCATGCGTGTTCATCCGTGGTGGATTACTTTCTAGCCCACGCTGCCTTCGAGGCTCACGCCCAGCAGCTTCTGCGCTTCCACGGCGAATTCCATGGGCAGCTCGCGAAACACTTCCTTGCAAAAACCGTTCACGATCATGTTGACGGCATCCTGCGTCGAAAGCCCCCGCTGATTGCAATAAAAGATCTGGTCCTCGCCGATCTTCGAGGTGGTGGCCTCGTGCTCGACGCTCGACGACGTGTTCTTCACTTCAATGTAGGGGAACGTGTGCGCGCCGCACTGGTTGCCAATCAGCAGCGAGTCGCACTGGGAAAAGTTTCGGGCGTGGGCCGCGCTCTTTTGGATTTTCACCAGGCCGCGGTAGCTGTTTTGACCGCGTCCGGCGGAGATGCCCTTCGAGACGATGGTGCTGTGGGTGTTCTTACCGATGTGCACCATCTTGGTGCCGGTGTCGGCCTGCTGGAAATTGTTCACCACGGCCACCGAATAAAACTCGCCGGTGGAGTTGTCGCCCAGCAAAATGCAGCTCGGATATTTCCAGGTGATGGCCGAGCCGGTCTCGACCTGGGTCCAGGAGATCTTCGAACCACGCCCTTTGCACAGGCCGCGCTTGGTCACGAAATTGTAAATGCCGCCCCGGCCCTGCTCGTCGCCCGGATACCAGTTCTGCACCGTCGAGTACTTGATCTCGGAGTGGTCGAGGGCGATCAACTCGACGACCGCGGCATGGAGTTGGTGTTCGTCGCGCATCGGCGCCGTGCACCCCTCGAGATAACTCACGTGCGCGCCGTCGTCCGCAATGATGAGCGTCCGCTCGAACTGCCCTGTGTTGGCGGCGTTGATCCGGAAGTAGGTGGACAACTCCATCGGACAGCGCACGCCCTTGGGGATGTAGCAGAACGATCCGTCGCTGAAAACCGCCGAATTGAGGGCCGCGAAAAAGTTGTCGGTGTACGGCACCACCGTGCCCAGATATTTCTTTACGAGATCGGGATGTTCGAGCACCGCCTCGCTGAAGGAGCAAAAAATGATCCCCTTCTCCGCCAGTTGTTTCTTGAAGGTCGTGCCGACGGACACGCTGTCAAACACCGCGTCCACGGCCACGCCGGCCAGGCGCTCGCGTTCCTTCAGCGGGATTCCGAGTTTCTCGTACGTCTCCAGCAGCTTGGGATCGACTTCATCCAGGCTCTTCGGGCCGTCCCCCTTTTTCTTCGGCGCGGAATAATAAACGGCCTTCTGGTAATCAATGGGCGGGTGATGAACGTGCGGCCAGAGGGGCTCCTCCATCGTCAGCCAATGCCGGTACGCCTTGAGACGCCACTCCGTCATCCACTCCGGCTCCTTTTTCTTCGCAGATATCAGACGAACGATGTCCTCGTTCAAGCCCGGCGGCGCGGAATCGGTTTCGACGTCCGTGACAAAGCCATATTTGTATTCCTGCTGAACCAGGCCTTCAATCGTCTCAGTTGCTGTGCTCATGTGAAAAGCAAACCTGTTAAATCGTCAAATTCTCCGGTCCTCTCAATGCGCGCCATTTTTCGAGCAGCCGGCGCAGGTGCCGTGAATGGCGATCTCGAATCGCGCCGCTTTGAATCCTCGTGGCAGCGCGATTCCCGCCGGGGCCTCGCCGGTCAGCCCGATGTCGAACACCTGGGCGCAGACGTCGCAATAAAAGTGACAATGCTCGCGCATATTCGGGCAAAACCGCGTCGCGCCGCGGTCCACCGTGACCTGCCGCGCCAGGCCGGATTGGACGAGCGTGTCGAGGCAATTATAGACCGTGGCCATGGAGATATCCGGCATTCCGCCCTTGGCCCGGATGAAAACCTCCTCCGCCGTGGGGTGGTCGCGCTTTTGCAGCAGCACGTCGTACACGTGCTGCCGCTGCGGCGTGAAGCGAAAGCCGCTCGACCGCAGCCGTTGCGACAGGCGGTCGCTGGTTTTTTTGGGCTCGACCCGGGTCATGGTTGCGGCAAGCTAGACGCCCGGAGGGGTTCTGTCAAGATTTGGAATAATTCCAAAATAGCATTTCCGCCGGCATTGCCCGAGTGGTTTCACCCGAAACCCGCCGCAAACACTGGATGCTAATATTTTAGCATTTTCTGGTTGACACCCTTTTCGCTCGTGCTAATTATTTAGCACAAATGAACCTGGAACAGCATCTCAGCCGGCGGAACGCCAGATCATGGACGTTCTGCACGCCAAGGAAGGCGCCTCCGCCGCCGAAGTCCGCGCCGCCTTGCCGGATGCCCCGGGTTATTCCGCGGTCCGCGCGCTGCTGCGGATCCTGGAAGATAAGGGCCATATCAGGCACCGACGGGAGGGCGTGCGATACGTCTATCTGCCAAGAGCGTCGCGGGAGACCGCCAGCCGTTCGGCGCTGGAACGGGTTGTCTCCACTTTCTTCCAGGGGTCCGTCACGCAGGCGATGGCCGCCTTGCTGGAATCGGCGGATGCCCAGCTTTCCGACTTGGAATTGAACAGGCTGCAGCAACTCATCAAAGAAGCTAAAAAGGAGGGCCATTGATGTGAATCCGTTGATGGCAGTCGTTTCAGGTTTCGCTCGGAATCCCCGGTTGACGGCGCTGTTTTTGGACGCGTCGATCAAGAGTTTGGTCGTCCTCGCGGGGGTGGCCGGAGTGTGCTTTTGCTGGCGGCGCGCCGCTGCCGCCGCGCGGCATCTGATGTGGTTTCTGGCGCTGGCCAGCCTGCCGTTCCTGCCTCTGCTGTCGTTGGTGCAACCGTCCTGGCAGAGGCCGATTGGGTCGGTTTCAACCCGGTTCAATTCCGGCAACGAGGTTGCCTTGGCGCTGGAGCTGGCACCGGGCGGTGAACACCGCGCGAGAGCTCACGAACCACAAACCTCGCCCGCGATCCCGGGAGATCCCGCCGGCCATAAACGGGCCGCGGAGAATCGAGAGATCGCCGCTCGCTTCAGCACGAGCTGGCTCGTCGTCGCCTTCGGCGTCTGGCTCTGCGGAACGGCCCTGGCTTTAGTTTCCATGGTCGTCGGGCAGGTTCGGCTTGGGAAACTGTCCCGAAAAGCGCATCCCTTGCTGAGCGCCGATTGGACGCTCCTTCTCAAAGAGGCGTCCGAAACGCTCGGGCTTCGGCGTCGCGTGCCTTTGTGGCGGTCCGCGGACAACATCATGCCGCTGACCTGGGGATGGTGGCGGCCGGTTGTCTTGTTGCCTGAGGAAGCCGGGCAATGGCCAACGGAGCGCCGGCGGATCGTATTGTTGCATGAGCTGGCCCACGTGAAACGCTGGGATTGCCTGACGCAGTTGGTCGCAGGGGTTGTTTGCTCCTTGTATTGGTTCAACCCGCTGGTCTGGTTTGCGGCGCGGAGGATGTGCGTCGAACGGGAGCGCGCTTGTGATGACATGGTTCTGAATGGCGGCTGCAAGGCGTCGGATTACGCCAGTCACCTGGTCGAAATCGCGCGAACCTTTCGCCGGGTGCCGCAGGTGGCTGCCATCGCCATGGCGCGTCCCTCCGGACTGGAAAGACGGGTCGCCGCCATTGTGGATGCGTCGCGCGCGCGACGGCTGCGTCCGGTGACGGTGTGGGCCGGTCTGATTCTTTTGGGTGGACTGATTTATTGTATCGGCGGTTTCAGGACGGAGGCGGTGCCCGGCGAGAAGGACGATTCCCAGTTGCTTCGCGGGCGGCAGATCGCGCGGCTCGAATCATTTTCCGCGGCCAAAGAGAAGCAATCTGAGACATTGGCGGCAGCGGCGGGCGAAACGATTTCACCGAGGTTCCGCCAATTTTTTGACGCGGCAACCAAGGGAGATTGGCAGACGGTGACCAATGTTTATGCCAGTTTCAAGCAGCACCATCCTCAATATTCCAAAGGGCTCAAGAACGCTGACCCGAGCCTCCGAACCAGCTATTGGCAGCCGGTGCTGGAAATTTGCCTGGCATACGATTACACCGTCAACTGCGACCCACAGTACACTCAAATGGCGATCGACGGCATTGTTGACTCCATTCCCGCCGGCAGCATCTATTTCGGCGGCACCGATCCGGGGCGGGGTCTGCCCACCGCGTTTTGCAAATCGCACGCGGACGCAAACCCGTTCTTCACGCTCACGCAGAATGCCTTGGCGGACGGGTCCTATCTGGAATACCTGCAAACGACATACGGCGAGCGGTCCACGCTGCTCGATGCATTCATCAAAGTGAGACGCTCGGACACTGAACTTCAAGCATTGGACTCTCAGATGCACGAGGCAATGCAAACGCTGTCGTCCTTGAACAACGGAAATCAAGAGGATCCCGGTTTCAAAGCCGCCGAGGAGGCCGTGTCCAAATTACGGCAGCGAATAGAGGATCGCACGAAAGGGATTTGGGCCGGTTTGGAATCCCAGAGCCACGCTCAGGCAACGGGCCCGGGAACAAAGGTCCTCTACATTCCCACGTTTCAGGATTCGCAAAAATGCTTTCAGGATTACCTTCAGGACGCGACGCAGCGGCTCCACAACCATCAACTTAAGCCCGGAGAGGATATTGAGGAAAATTCAGGCCGCATCCAAGTCAGCGGGCAGACGGCGGTCATGAGCATCAACGGCCTGCTGGCCAAAATCATCTTCGACAGGAATCCGGACCACGAATTCTACATCGAGGAGAGTTTCCCGCTCGACTGGATGTATCCACACCTGGAGCCTCACGGGTTGATTATGAAGATCGATCGGCAGCCGCTGGCTGCGCTGCCGGAAAAGGTGGTGCGGCGGGATCACGAATACTGGCGCGGGCGCGTGGACGGCATGATCGGCGATTGGTTGACGGAAGCAACTTCCGTTCAGGCGGTCGCCGATTTTGTCGAGAAGGTTTATGTGCGGAAAGATCTGGGCGGATTCCACGGCGACCCGCGTTTCATCCAAAACGCATACGCGCAGAAGTTCTTTTCCAAGCTGCGGAGTTCTCTGGGCGGGCTTTACACGTGGCGCATGAATCACGCCGCGGATGCGGCCGAAAAAGAGCGCATGGCGCGCGAGGCGGATTTTGCCTTTCGCCAGGCGTGGGCGCTGTGTCCGTATTCCCCGGAAGCCATCTTCCGGTATGCGGATTTCCTGAAAAGCCAGGACCGGGCAGCGGACGCAAGTTTGGTAACGGCAATCGCGGCGAAGTTTCCCCCGGCTGCGGAGCCGGACAGCCCGAAGTCACATAGGCATGCGGCGGAACCGCCCAAGTCGCCAGTCTTCGAGATGCGACTGGTCGCGGATGCCGCGTCGGATGACGCGCAGAGGATGACTCTCGTTCAGCAAAACATTACTTCCCTCCGGACGGAAGTGCAGCCGCTGTACGTCCAGAAAAGAGTCTTGCTCGACCAGACCGATGTGCAATCGGCCAGGGTCAATCGGAGCGGACCGGGCGGGCCTCAGATTGAGGTGACGTTTACCGACGAGGGCCGCAGACGGTTTGCTGAGATCACCCACCGGAATATCGGCAAGCGTCTGGCCATCGTCATGGACGGGCGGGTGTGTTCGGCTCCCGTGATTCAGTCGGAAATACCGGGAGGAATAGCGGAGATTGCGGGCAGTTTTTCGGATCAGGAGGCGCAAGCATTGGCCGACAAGATCAACGGCGCGATCGTGCCCTAACGCGGAAGCACGGCGCGCCATTGCGGAAGCCGCCGATTTTGCAAAAGCGTGACAACTGCCGCTTGCCGTCCGTCTATCTTTGGCGGCATATAGAAGCGAATGGCAGGAGCACGCATCCACTGCAAGCCGAGATTCTTTTGGCAAGGAGTATTGATTCTGTTGCCGGTGGCGCTGATGGCTGGTTTCGGGCTGTGGGCGTTATTGCGTGAACGCAATGCGGTCGAACAGGAAGCACGACAGCGAGCAAACGAAATTCTTGAGGCGCTTCCCGTTGACTTCGGCACCTGCGTCGCGCGGCGAATGACGGAGTTTTCGCCTGCATCCTATAGCTGGCTCCAGAACCAACAAAAGGTTTTGAGCGCCTGGCCCGGCAGCCAACAACGGCAGTGGTGGGCCACCAACCTTCTGCTCGCCGAAGTCCCCGCGTGGCAGGCTGCGTTTCCCGCTCTGCAACCGCCATCGGTGTTCCCATTGCAGCTTCTTTCTCTGAATGCCAATGGCGAGCTTCGGTTTTCCAGTTTCAACGATCCACCCGTGCCACCGGAATGGTTCGTCACGTTGACGGCGGACCAAAGAGAAGCGTGGACGGCTCTTCGCATAGCGGACGATGCCGCGGAGCCGGTTTCCAACGTGGTTCAACTCGCCCGGCAATTTCTTGAAACCAAACCGCTGGAACCGGCGCGCGCCAATGCCGAATTCATCCAGCTTCGCGCCGAGTCGCAAACCGAGCCGGCGACCAACGCCGTCAGCGACCTGCTCCGTTTCTTCAGCCGCCATTACTTTATCCAATCCGTGACCGTCGAGCCGCTTTCCGAGACAGGCGTGCCGCTTTCGACTCTGGCATTGGCTGAAGCGCTGCGCCGGGCGCGCGAGTGCGGCACCACTGAATCGCTCTGGACAACGCTGCAAACAGAAATCGAATTGCGTCCAAGCGTCCTGACTCCGAATCTGCTGGATGAGGCCGCCCCGCTTGCGGCTCGCGATAGCCGCCTGGTTCCGGCGCTGGACGCGTTGCGCCTGCTTTGGAAAGTGCATCAGACGCAGCAGGAATTTGCCGGCGCGGTGAAACAAGCCGGCTATGTCAGTGGCCTTGTCATGACTAATTTCTGGATTGCCGCGATGGGACAACAATGGTTTTGCAAGGCCCACCCGGAGTTCGTCCCGGCCTCAATCTCGAACCATGCCACCCTCGTTCCCGGCGGCGCCTCACTCAGGCTCGAGTCGTGGCCGGAACAGGTGGTCGCGCGCGGATTTGCAGAAGCATTGCGCGATGCCAAAGCGACGTTGCCCGGCTACTTCGCCCTTTCCGCGGTTTTGGAGGGTCACCCGGTTGCGCTGCCGTCACCTTGGCAACGGACTCGCGCGGGACAACCGGCGGATGAAGTGCTCGCTCAAAATCAATTTTCCCTGTCGCTGACAGGAGGCATGCTCCAATTCGATCTCTCCACGGGCCAGGACACAAACACTATTTGGTTTGAAACCATACCGAGTCATCCGCGGTTCACACTGCAAATTCATTTGGCCAATCGCCGTCTGCTTTACGCCAGACAGCGCCAGCGCCAGGTTGTCTTCGGTTCGTTGATTGCGCTTTCCGCAATGTCGGCATTGATCGGGTTTGTGGCTGCGCTGCGTTCGTTTCGCCGCCAACAACAACTCAACGAAATGAAATCCAACTTCGTCTCCAGCGTTTCGCACGAATTGCGCGCGCCCATCGCATCGGTTCGATTGATGGCGGAAAACCTGGCAGGCGAAAAGATTTCCGAGCCGCGGAAGCAGAAGGAGTATTTTGGTTTCATCGTGCAAGAATGCCAACGGCTGTCGTCGCTCATCGAAAACGTGCTGGACTTCTCCCGCATCGAACAGGGCCGCAAACAATATGAGTTTGAGCCGACCAACCTGATGGCGCTGGTCCGGACCACGGTGAAACTGATGGAGTCCTATGCGGCTGAAAAAGGTATCATTCTAAAATTGGAAACACTCAACACTCAACACTCAACATTCAACATCGAATTGAACGTGGACGGCAAGGCCATCCAGCAGGCGCTCGTCAACCTGATCGACAACGCCATCAAGCACTCGCCAAAGGGGGAGACGGTGAATGTGGGATTGGAAGCACGAAGTGCGCAGTGCGAATTGCGAGACAGTCAGGGCGCCGGTCTTGCCCAAACCTGGAACTTGCAACCTGTAACCTGTAACCTCTCCGTAGAAGATCACGGTCCGGGCATTCCGCCGGAGGAACGCGAGAAGATTTTCGAGCGGTTTTATCGGCTCGGCTCGGAGTTGCGCCGGGAGACGCAAGGGGTGGGGATCGGGTTGAGCATAGTCAAACACATCGTTGAGGCTCACGGCGGCCGGGTGACCATCTGCAGCGTCGTCGGCGAGGGCAGCCGGTTTACGATTGAATTGCCGATGCAGCAATGAAGACTCAACATCCAACAACCAACATCCAACGTCGAACATCCAATGATTGGCCCGGGCTCCGCCTTTCCCGCACTGGATGTTGGTTGTTGGATGTTCGATGTTGGTTGTTACCTCCTTTCTCAAAATGGCCCGCATTCTAATCATCGAAGACGAAACGCCGATGCGCACGGCCCTCAAAGACGTGCTCGAAGCGGAGGGCTATCGCGCGCTGACGGCGGCGGATGGCGAGAGCGGCTTGAAACGCGCCCTCGAAGAGAAGCCGGACCTGATCCTGCTCGACATCATGATGCCGAAGCTCGACGGCTACGAAGTCTGCGCGGAACTGCGCCGGCTGTCCAATCCCGTGCCGGTGCTCATGCTCACCGCCAAAGGCCAGGTGGAAGACCGCGTGACCGGTCTGGATGCCGGCGCGGACGATTACCTGGTCAAGCCGTTCAGCACCGAGGAATTGCTGGCCCGCGTGCGGGCGCTGTTGCGGCGCGTGCAGCGACACGGCAAATCGGCGGCGAAACTCAAGCTGGGTGAAGTGCAGATTGACCTGGCACGTCAGACGGCGGTGCGCGGCAGAAAAGCCATTCATTTGACAGCGAAGGAATTTGCCATGCTGCGCGTAATGGCCCAAACGCCCGGCGAACCGGTCACCCGCGAACGGTTTCTCGATGCCGTTTGGGGCTATGCCGCCTTTCCAACCACGCGCACGGTGGACAACCACATCGCCAGTTTGCGCGGCAAGATTGAACGAAACCCGGATGAACCGCGCTGGATCAAGACGGTGCATGGCGTGGGATACAAGCTGGAAATGGAACAGGAATGAACATCCAACAACCAACATCCAACAACCAACATCCAATGATCGGAAGGCGGCGTGAGGGATGGAGCTGGGATGTGGTTACGATTTTGCATAACCGTGACAAGTTCCGGATTGGGGTGGGGCAGGATAGGCGCGCAATGGCAGCAGCGCCAGGGACCAATGAAACGAAATTGAAAATGCAAACGTCGAATGCTTCCAAACGGTGCGCCGATCTTGGATTTGGCGTGAAGAGGCTGTTTCAACAAGTGTTTTCCGTGAACCGGGCTTTCGTAGCCGCCGTTGTGAAACGGCGGAGGTCCGCGCTCTGGGACGGATCCGCGAATTCACATTCGCGGTTCCGTTGGGTTTGGAGGCTCTCCATGATCGCCCTGGTCGCGCTCATGGTGGCAGCGCCGCTCCCGGCCGCCACGAACGACCTCACCTCGCTGCTGCAGCAGGGATTGTTCGAGGAGGAAGCCAACCGGAACCTCGATGCCGCCATCGCGAGTTACCAGTCGCTCGCCGCTCAATTTGACAAAAACCGGCAAATCGCGGTTACGGCGGTGTTCCGGCTGGGCGAGTGCTACCGCAAGCAGGGCAAGACCAACGACGCTGTGGCGCAATATCAACGCATCGTGCGCGACTTCGGCGACCAGCAGACACTTGCCACGCTGAGCCGGCAGAATCTGACAGGCTTGGGTGCTGGCAACGGCGCGTTGCCAGGTGCTGGTGACAAAAGCGACGCGAACCTTTTGGATCGCCTCCGCAAGCTGCCGGACGGGGAACTCGAGCAAATCCTGCCCACGTTGTTGCCGGACGCATTCCTGACAAGTCTGCAGCAGCAACGTTCCCAGGCGGAGGAAAAGCTCATGGAACTCGGGCGTGATTACTCTCCCGATAACCCGATTCGCAAGAATCAACAAGCCGTTGTGGATTTGCTGAACAAAAGGATCGCCGAAAGGGTTGACGGAATCATGAAGGCGTTGCAGATGCGCGTGGCCGTATCGAGCCAGCCGGCCGATCGACCAGAGCCGCCGGCGACTGCTCCCGCCGACGACGAAGACCAGGAAATCCGCCGCAACCAGGCGATGATGCAGAACAGTCCGGACTTAATCAATTCCCCGAACGGCAACCATCCCCTGATTCGCGCCGCCGATGCGGGTTGGTTGAAGGTTGCGGCTTTTCTTCTCGATCACGGGGCGGATGTCAATGCTGCCGCAGGCGGTGAAGGCCCCAATCCTTTTGGTCGGACCGCATTGCATCATGCGGCGGCCTTCGGCAACAAGGCGATGGTGGAACTGCTTTTGAGCCGGGGCGCGGAAGTGAACGCGAAAGGCGACGACGGAAGGACACCATTGTATCTGGCAACAGAAAGAGGCTTCCAGGCCATCGTCGAAGTCTTGCTGGCAAACAAGGCGGACGTGAACGTCTCGTATCGGCTTACGGGAAATACCCCGATTCATCTGGCGGCAAACCGTGGCCGGACGAGAATCGTCCAACTGCTACTGGCGGCGGGCGCAAATCCAAATGTGGAAGACGGCAACGGCCGGATGCCCTTGAGTTTTGCGGTCGAGAGCGGATCGACTGAGATCGTGCGTATCCTTCTGGCCGCGAAAGCCGATCCCAACGGTGGCACGCTGGACGCGCCGCTTCTGGCCGCCATCCAGAAGCAGAATGGCGCCTCCGCCGAATTGCTGCTGAAGAGCGGCGCGAATCCGAACGGAAAAGGAACCATTGAATGGTCCAACCCATTCAACGGGACCGACTCCTTGAATAAGGCCCGACCTTCGGTCACTCCGCTTTGGCTTTCAATATCGACGAAGCAGCTTCCGATGGTGAAACTGCTGTTGAAATACAAGGCCGATCCGAACGATGATCTTGATCGAGTCCAGGGCGAGCCATTGGTGTTCGTTGCGCTTCCCAATCCTGATATTCTCGAAGCGCTCCTCGATGCTGGTGGAAAGGTTGATTCACACCTCTCGGAAGGAAAGACGTTGTTGGATCAGGCTATCAATGGCAATTCCGCTGCTGCTGCTGTGGAGATTCTGCTGAAGCATGGCGCGGATCCGAATGCGCGCGATCTTTCCGACAACAGACCGCTGCATTATGCAGTCTGGGCATCGGTGTATGGGAAACAAATTGAGCTGTTGCTCGATCACGGCGCGGATCCCAACGTGCGAAACAACAATGGCCAAACACCATTGGATGTTATCAAGGACAAGATGGCGCAATCCAACATCGATTCCGGCGCCAGAGCGTCTCTCACTGAGATTGCCGCTTTGCTCCGCAGCCACGGCGCCCTGGACCATCTGCCCCATTGGGACCGCATCACCGTCAGCCGTCCCTCGGCCGATTTCTCAAGGACGGTTTTTCGAGAAGGAACAAACGACTGGAATCGGTTCACGCTGCTCGAAACGATTCTTAATTATTACGAGTTGCAAAAAATGAATTCGATTCCTTTTGGATCTGTCCCCGGCGCTGGTGACTCGGCCATTGCCACGATGGCATTCCCCGACCTGGCGAGGGTGGTTATCGCGCGTTATACTCCTGGCACAACCAATGAAACCCGAATCAAAATCAACCTGCTCAACAGCACCAATGGCATTGACTGTTCCAAGGATGTGCCGCTGGAATTCGGCGACGTGGTGGAGATTCCCGAGCGCGAGCATACCCTGGCGGAATCAGATGAAAATACTCCGGCGGTGCGCAAGGCCATTCTCGATTTCCTTCGGAGCAAGGCAGGAAGCATCAGATTGATCATCGCTGGCGGACAGACGATTCAAGTGCCGCTGGACGATTTTGAACCTGACCGTTGTTATCTCGGCAATGTGTTGCAAAGTCCTCAAGCGCAGAATGTCCTGACGACGGATTCCGACTTTTCCCGCGTGAAAGTGACTCACCGCGACCCGGCGACCGGCAGGAAGCGCGAATGGATTTTGCACGTCAGCCATTGGCTCCCAGCGTCCAACCAGATCGTTGTCATTCCACAACGATTTGGCATGAGCAACCCGCAATCGGCGCCGGAACCCAACCTCTGGCTTCGGGACGGCGACGTGATCGAAGTGCCGGAAAAATAGGAGGCCCGCGAAGCTGGAAGGAGAACATTCAACATTCAACATTCAACTTCCAAGTTGAGAGTTGAATGTTGAATGTTGGTTGTTGAATGTTTCCATCAGACCGCCCCAATTTCCTGCGGGCCCTTGCCGCCATTGACGAGGAAAAGCACGGCCATTCGTACGGCCAGACCGTTGGTGACCTGCTCCAGGATCAAGGAGCGGTCA
Organism: Limisphaerales bacterium; assembly: GCA_003159675.1. Lineage (GTDB taxonomy): Bacteria > Verrucomicrobiota > Verrucomicrobiia > Limisphaerales > BOG-1460 > BOG-1460. The sequence continues at coordinate 28,021 of PLQC01000168.1, read as the reverse complement.
CAGTCGGCGATGTCGCTGTCGATTTCCACGCCGCGGTTGATGGGGCCGGGATGCATGATCAGCGCGTCGGGTTTGGTCTTGGCAAGCCGCGCCTTGGTCAAACCGAACAGGGTGGTGTATTCGCCGATGCTCGGAAACATGGTCTTGCGTTGGCGCTCGTGCTGGATTCGGAGCAGGTTGATGATGTCGGCGTCGCGGATGGCTTCGTCCACGTTGTGAGTGACGCGGCAGCCCATCTGCTCGAACGTGCGCGGCACGAGTGTGGCCGGCCCGCACAGCGTGACGTTGGCGCCCATTTTGGTGAGCGCCCAAATGTCCGAGCGCGCCACGCGGCTGTAGAGGATGTCGCCGAGGATGGTGACGTTCAACCCCTCGATCCGGCCCTTCTTTTCACGGATCGTGAAGGCATCGAGCAGCGCCTGGGTGGGATGCTCGTGCGCGCCGTCGCCCGCGTTGATGACACTGGCATTGAGCACACGCGCAAGAAACTGGGGCGCGCCGGACGCGCTGTGGCGGATCACGATGAAATCCGCATTCAACGCCTCCAGATTGCGGGCGGTGTCTTTGAGGGTCTCACCTTTCTTCAGCGAGGAAGCTTCGGCGGTAAAATTGATGATATCCGCCGAGAGGCGCTGCTCGGCCAGTTCGAAACTGATCCGGGTGCGCGTGGAGGGTTCGACGAACAGGTTGACGACCGTTTTGCCGCGAAGGGCGGGAACTTTCTTGATCGCGCGCTGGCCGACCGCCTTGAAGGCGCGGGCCGTGTCGAGCACGGTGACGATCTCATCCGGGGCGAGCGATTCGATGTCGAGGAGGTGGTTGCGGTTCCAGGTCATTTTCTCTCGAGCACGACTTCGTCCTGCTGCCCGGCTCGATCCAGGCGCACGTGGATTTTCTCGGAAGGGGCCGTCGGAACATTCTTGCCGACGAAATCGGCTTTGATGGGCAGCTCGCGATGCCCGCGATCAACCAGCACGGCGAGTTGGATGCAGTTCGGGCGCCCGAAATCGTTCAGCGCATCCATCGCCGCCCGGATGGTGCGGCCGCTGAATAGCACGTCATCCACGAACACAACCGTCTTGCCGGTCACATCGAAAGGCACCACGGTCGGATGAACCTGCGGTGCGGCGCGCTGGCCGAGATCGTCGCGATGCATGCTGACGTCGAGCGTGCCGACGGGGACGGCATGGTTCCAGATGCTCTTCAGGGTTGTGCTGAGGCGTTGGGCGAGCGGCACGCCGCCCTCGGGGATGCCCACGAGCACCACCTCGTGGCTGCGCACGTTTCGCTCGGCAATTTCATGGGCGATACGCGTGAGCGCGCGCTGGATCGCCTGCGAGTCAAGGATGACGGTGGAATCGGGCATAAAAAAACGAACAGATCCGGATGGACCCGTTCGCTCGATTTGAGATGGATTTCATCATTCCTTGGCCGCCTCGCCGGGCTGCCTTAAAGGAGCGGATGTCAAATTCAACTGCCGGCGGCCTGCCGCGCCTTGCGCCATTTCGAGCGGTGTTTGATGATCCAATCCGTCAGCGCCCGCTCGAATCCAATGTCGCGGCCCGCCTTTTCCGATTCAATCCACTTGTGCTTGAGGATTTCCTCGCGCTCCGCCTGAAACTCCCGGTAAAGGGAGGAATTCTTCAGCAAATCAGTCGCCACCGGAGGCTCTTTGAGATCGTTAGACATAGTCGCAGTTCACAAGAATGTCCTGTGCATGGGAGTTTATCGGGCTGGCATCGGCCTGACAATCCTTATTTGTAACTAGGCATGAGGCTGGGAGAACATGGCCTCGGTTCATATTCATCAACCTAAAATGCATCTGCACACTTTGCAAATACCGCAATTCAAGACCGGGTCAAGCCAGAGTTGTTCGCAATGTTTTCGCTATGGTAATAAATGCCTGACCGGCAGGTTTTTCGGCGGATGAAATCGCAACCGGCAATCCCCGGTCTCCCCCCTCCCGGATCTCCGTAAAAATCGGGATCTCCCCCAAAAAGGGAATTCCCCTGCGCGCCGCCTCCGCCCCGCCTCCGCCATGTCCGAAAATCTCCACCCGCTCGCCTGATGGAGTGGTGAAGTAACTCATGTTCTCCACGATGCCGAGGATCGGGACATTGACCTTCTCAAACATGGCGATGCCTTTGCGCACCACGCCGAGCGACGCTTCCTGCGGGGTGGTGACGATCACTCCGCCGTCGAGGGGCACGGTCTGGCAAAGCGAAAGCTGCGCGTCACCCGTCCCGGGAGGCAGATCGACGAGCAGGAAATCCAGCTCGCCCCAATCGACGGCGCTGATGAACTGCTGGATGGTTTTCATGATCATCGGCCCGCGCCAGATCACGGGTTGGTCCCCCTCGAGCAGAAACCCCATGCTCATCAGCTTCACTCCATAATTTGAAGGCGGAATCATTTTTTCCTCGTCGTTCACCGTGGGCCGCTCATGCACGCCCATCATCAGCGGGATGCTCGGGCCGTAAATGTCGCAATCCAGCAGGCCGACCTGCGAGCCCAGCGACTGCAGGGCGCACGCCAGGTTGACCGACACGGTGGATTTGCCGACGCCGCCCTTGCCGCTGGCGACCGCGACGATTCGGCGGATTCCGGGGACATTGTTCTGGTGCGACCAGGGACTTTGAGCGCCGCCGGCTTGTGTGCCGGCCTGTTGCCTGATCTCGACGTGGACCGCGGTCACGCCCGGCAGCGCCTTCAATGCGCGTTCGCTTTCCGCCTTGATTTGTTGCGCGGCCTCGGGATGGTTTGAGGTCAATTGCAGCGAAACGCTGACCGCGCCCTGCTGTACCGCGACTTCCTTGACGAGGCCGAACGAAACGACGTCGCGCGAGTAGCCGGGGTATTTCACGGCTCTCAAGGCATTCCTGACAAGGTCTTCCGTGAGCATTCGAGTGGAACCACCATTGCCGATTGCGCCTCGGAACGCAAGTCCGGGCCCTCCACGAGTGCCGACGGACCCCCGAGCGGTTCGGGCTTGGACTTGCATTCCCTGCTCCTGCGTGGGAAGCTGGGGGACTCATTCTGCGATCGGATTTGGCGCGGAGTACAACTATGACCCGGACAATGGAACAGGAACTGACGAAGGAAACCGCTTCCTATCTTGAGAGTTTTGAACGATTCGATAGTCAGGCGCAACAGCCGGCGTGGCTGCGTGCGCTGCGTCAGGCCGGCATCTCCAGCTTCAGAAAACAGGGTTTTCCCACGTTGCGGGACGAGGATTGGCGCTTCACGAATGTGGCTCCGATCACCCGGCTGCCGCTCCAGTCGGTATTAGAAGCGCCGCCCGACAGCATCGCGGTTGAAGCGCTGAAGCAAGCGCCGTTCAAAGGGCTCCCCGGCGTCCGGCTCGTGTTTGTGGACGGGCATTTCTCTGCAGGGTTGTCCACTCGGCGTTCGTTGCCGGCAGGGGTGACGGTGCTGAATCTTGCTGCCGCGCTGGCCGGGGACTCCGCGATTCTGGAGAAACATCTCGGCCGCTACGCGCAGTCCCAGGGCAATGCATTTGCGGCGCTGAACCAGGCTTTTTTCATGGACGGCGCGTTCATCCACGTGCCCGCCGGGATTGAAGTTGCCGATCCGGTCCAACTGGTTTTCATTTCATCAGCCGAATCCGCCGGGGCGGCGGTCCATCCCCGCAACCTCATCATTACGGGGGCCGGCAGTCGCGTGACGGTGGTTGAAAGTTACCTGAGCTCGCGCAACGGGGCGTATTTGACGAACGCCGTGACGGAATTGATTGCCGGCGAGAATTCCCGGGTGGAGCTTTTGAAGTTCCAGGACGAAGCCGGCGACGCATTTCATCTGGCGACGATCCATGGCCAGTTTAGCCGCGCGAGCAGCGTGAAGGTGCATTCCTTCGCGCTGGGCGCCCGACTTTCTCGCACCCACATCCGGGCAACGCTTGCGGGCGAAGGTCTGGAGTGCATCCTGAACGGGCTTTATCTCACCCGGAACGAGCAACTTGCCGATCACCACATGATCGTCGAACATGCCGAACCGCACTGCGCAAGCCACGAGTATTTCAACGGCATTCTCGACGACAAATCGAAGGGCGTTTTCCATGGCCGGATTTATGTTCACCAGACCGCGCAAAAGACCGATGCGAAACAGACGAATAAAAACCTGCTGCTTTCGGACGACGCGACGGTGGACACCAAGCCGCAATTGGAAATCTATGCGGATGACGTGAAATGCACTCACGGAGCGACCGTGGGCCAGTTGAACACGGAAGCCATCTTTTATTTGCGCTCGCGGGGGCTGGGCGTGGAAACCGCCCGGCAAATGCTCATCCATGCGTTCGCCGGCGAAATCATCGAACGGGTCGGTTGCGAGCCGGCTCGGGAGGAATTGGATAAGATCGTGTGGAATCGGCTGGAGAATAATCTCCACCTCACGGAGAAAAAGTGACCGCGGTTGATTTCTCAATCATGTTCGACGACCTGAGCGACCTTTATCAGGAGGTGATCCTTGACCACTGCAAGCACCCGCGCAATTTCCGGGAGATGACCGCGGCGACCTGCTCGGCGCAAGGTCACAATCCGCTTTGCGGCGATCAGTTGAAGCTCTATCTGACCCTGGATGGGGATCGAATCCGGGATGTGAGTTTTGTCGGGTCCGGCTGCTGTATTTCCAAGGCCTCCGCCTCCCTGCTCACGGAATGTGTCAAAGGCAAGACACGGGCCGAGGTGGGGAAAACGTTCGATCAGGTTCGCGAGATGGTGACGACCGGCAAGATCGAGGGCGACGTCGGCAGGCTCGCCGTATTTGCGGGCGTGCACAAGTACCCGGCGCGCGTCAAATGCGCCATCCTGGCGTGGCACGCGCTCGCCGCCGCGCTGAACGGCCAGGGCCAGCCGGTCTCGACCGAGTCCGAAGACATCTAATCTGCAGATTGCGCCGAAACCGGGGCGACAGATTGACCCGGAGCGGTTATAATTTCCTTTGTTCATATGGACACAAGCAACAATCCAGTCAGTCTGGCCCGGGACGTGGAAGCGTTCGTGATTCCGGTGGGCACCAAGGTCACGCTCCAACAGGGCGAACAGGCGCTCATCACGCAATCACTTGGCGGCAGCTACACCGTCGTCGTGAACGGAAACATGTTTCGCATCGAGGGCAAGGACGCCGACGCGCTGGGCGTGCAGACAGCCGGTCAGAAAAGCGCCGCGGCGGCGGGGCCGGTGACGCTCGAGCAGGTCGAGAAGGAAATCTGGAACCAGTTGAGGACCTGTTACGACCCGGAAATCCCGGTGAACATTGTGGACCTCGGGCTCGTCTATGATTGTCACATCGAGCCGATCAGCGAGAGCAGCTATCGCATCGGTGTGAAAATGACGCTGACCGCGCCGGGCTGCGGCATGGGTCCGGTCCTGCAACAGGACGTGCAAAACAAGTTGCTCGGACTGGAGGCCGTGGACGATGTTTCCGTCGAGCTGGTCTGGGAACCGCCCTGGAACCAGGGCATGTTGAGCGAATCGGCAAAACTGCAGTTGGGCTTGATGTGAACTGAAGACGCTGAATCCGTCGCTCTGAATGATGACAGCATCCACAGTCAACAGGCTCCCCGGGAAGGAAATCGATTGGGCCGCGCTCCGCGCCGATTTTCCGATCCTCGACCAGAAAGTGAACGGCCATCCGCTGGTCTATTTCGACAACGCGGCGACGTCGCAAAAGCCGCGCGCCGTCATCAACGCCTTGGATCACTACTACGAACGCGACAACGCCAACGTCCATCGCGGCATTCACGAGCTCAGCAACCGCGCCACCGCCGGCTTCGAGGGCGCGCGCGCGCGCGCCGCGGCATTCCTGAACGCGCGGGCGGCGGAGGAGATTGTTTTCACGCGCGGGACGACCGAGGGCATCAACCTGGTGGCCGCGGCCTGGGGCAACCGCCATATCAAGGCCGGCGATGTCATTTTGCTCACGGAAATGGAGCATCACAGCAATCTGGTCCCGTGGCAGCTTCTAGCGGAGCGCACCGGTGCAAAACTGGCGTTCCTGCCGATCACCGGCGACATCGGACAGCTCGACCTGAACCGGGTGGACGAGTTTCTGACGCGCGACGTGAAGTTGCTCGCGATGGTGCACATTTCAAACTCATTGGGGACGATTAATCCCGTGTCGGAACTGTGCGACCGCGCGCGCAAGCTGGGGATCACCACACTGGTGGACGCCGCGCAAAGCGTGGGGCATCGGCCTCTGGACGTGCAGGAGATCGGGTGCGATTTCCTCGCGTTTTCCGGCCACAAGATGTGCGGCCCGACGGGAATCGGCGTGCTCTACGGCCGCGGGGAGGTGCTCGAGCGGATGCCGCCCTATCAGGGAGGCGGTGAAATGATCTTGAGTGTCGAGTACCAACGAAGCACTTGGAAGCAACCGCCCCACCGGTTCGAAGCCGGCACCCCGGACATTGCGGGCGCCATCGGGTTGCATGCGGCGATGGATTACCTTGATGGGATCGGCCGGGAGAACATCGCCCGGCACGATATGGAACTCGGCGCCCATGCCTACGCCACACTGGCCGGGCTCCAAGGCATCCGGCTTTTTGGACCGCATGTGGGCCGGGCGGGAATCGTGAGCTTTCTTGTGAAGGACATCCACGCTCACGACGTCGTGGAATTGGCAAACCGACGTGGGATCGCGCTGCGCGGCGGTCACCACTGCACCCAACCGCTCATGCGCAAACTCGGAGTCGAATCCACCTCGCGCGCGAGTTTTTATTTCTACAACACCACGGACGAGATCGATGGCTTTGCCGAGGTCATCAGGGATATCATGAAATTCTTTGGCAGGTGACGCCGCGACGGGAACCGGCAGGCGGCCCACGGCATGCCAGACAATGCTGCTGCAATTAAAGAGATGGAAGATTCAATGACTGTCGGTAGTGAAATCATCAACCCGCAATCGACGATGCGCGAAGTGCTGGAAGCCTGCCCGGGCGCACAGCGGGCGCTGTTTCGCCGGTACCACATTGGCGGGTGCAGCAGTTGCGGGTTTCGGCAGGAGGAAACGCTGGCCGAGGTTTGCGCGCGCAACAGCAACCTGGATTTGAAAGAAGTCCTGGATCACGTCAAGACGAGCCACGAACAGGATGCAAAGACGCTCATAGACCCCGAGGAACTCGCCGCGTGGCTGAAACGGGACAACTCCATCCGCCTGGTGGACATCCGATCGCGCGAGGAATTCGAAGCGGTCCATATCGAAGGCTCCATGCTGCTGTCGCAGGATGTGATGCGCCGGATCCTGGGCGACGGTTCGAACACCGGCCCCGTCGTGATCATCGATCATCAAGGGAAACAAGGATTGGATGCGGCGGCGTACTTCCTCGGCCACGGTTTGCAGAACGTGCGCTGTCTGCGCGGGGGCATCGACGCGTGGGCGCAACGGGTGGATACGAAGATGCGAAGATACAAACTGGGCTGATGAAGCAATGGAATCACGCCATGTTTGGGCATCCAACGCTTCAACTTTCCATTCCTTTATGAACGACGATTTGCAGAAACGGATTCAGGAAGCGCTCGCCAACCCGCAGAACATGGGCGAACTGGCGGGCGCGGATGCCGTCGGCACCGTGGGCAACGCCGATTGCGGCGAAATGCTCCGCCTGTGGGTGAAGTTCAAGGAGGAAGACGGCAGGAAAATCATCGACCGCGCGACCTTCCAATCCTTTGGCTGCGAAACGGCCATCGCGGTCGCCAGCCTGGCGACCGAACTGATCCGCGGCAAGACGGCCCGGGAGGCGTTGGCGCTCAAGACCGAGGAATTGGCGGGTGATCTTGGCCCATTGCCGCCCATGAAAATTCACTGCGCTCAACTGGTCGAAGGCGCGCTCCGTGCGGCGCTCGAACCACAAAAGACAGGACTTGACCCGGCGCCGTCTGCTCCGACCGCACCCTCCTTGGCCGACAGTTTTTCCAAATCCGGAGAGCCAAGGAGAATCGTCTTCCTGACTCCAGAGGATGACACTCATTAGTCGGCTGCGCCCGAAGCAGAGCGTGCTTGAAATTCGGCGGGGCCCCTTCCCCATTCTGTTGCGCGAGGGAACAAAGGTGATGTTTGGTTCGTGGGTCAATGCGCGAAAAATGGCCTTCGATCTCTCCACTGGCGGCCTTGCCGTCATAGCCTCCTGCTTGCAAAATGCACGATGAGGAGACTTGCTGGTTGGACTGGCAGTGTCTTGAATTAAGACTAAATGGGTGAAAAATGGACATTGACTCCTCAGATTCCTGGTAATATAGAGCGTCAACACGGGGTGACCTGGCTGGCACCTATGTTGCTTGCTCTGAAGCGTGATGATTGTTGTATTCGTCATGTTTGGGTTGGTTGCGGCGGGTTTGGGTATTGGGTTAGTGGCTACGGCAAAGGCACCCTTGGGTTATCAGGACGAATCCGGCTTCCACTACGGCTACACACAAGATGCCCCCGTGGAACAGATTCCCTGCAGGATGCCTCAGCCGAAGCTGGCCTGAGTTCCGAACCGTAGTTAATCGAACCGAATCCTGCTGATTCTCCTTCCTGTCCAGGAAGTGAATCGTCGCGGCAGTGTAGTATTTTATTCCCGGCCTGATGCCAGAATGAACGGATGGAGTTCGCGCATCAGTTTCGCGAACACTTCCAGGGACAACTGTTGCGGGCCGTCACTCCAGGCTTCGGCGGGATTCGGATGAACCTCGATGAGGAGCGCATCCGCGCCCATTGCCACAGCCCCCTTGCACATGGCAGTCACGAGATCAGCCCGCCCTGCTCCCTGACTTGGGTCGATGACGATGGGGCAATGCGATTCCCTTTTGATGATGGGAATCGTGGAGAGGTCGAGGGTATTGCGGGTATAGGTTTCGAACGTGCGAATTCCCCGTTCGCAGAACATCAGGTTGCTGTTTTCGTTGGCCAGAATGTATTCGCCGGCGAGCAGCCACTCCTCGATTTTCATCGACAACCCGCGCTTGAGCAGAATCGGCTTGCCCGTTTTGGCCGCGGCGATGAGCAATTGGAAATTTTGCGCGTTGCGCGCACCGATCTGGATGATGTCGGCATATTCAGCGATGATTCCGGCGTGGGCTTCGGAGAGCAACTCGGTGATGACGGCCAGTCCCGTCTCACGGCGTGCCTTGGCGAGCAATTTTAATCCCTTCACGCCGAGCCCTTGGAATTCATACGGCGACGTGCGCGGCTTGAACGCCCCGCCGCGCAGGATCGTCGCCCCTGCGGCTTTGACCGCCTCGGCCGTTGTGAGCAACTGTTTCTCGCTCTCGACCGAACAGGGCCCCGCCATCACGTGGAGTTTTTTCCCTCCGATGACATGCTCGCGCACCTTGATCGTCGAATCGTCCAGGTGGGCTTCACGGCTGACGAACTTATAGCGCTTCTGCACCGGCATGACGCTCTCGACGGTTTGCGGGAAGAGTGTGACCAGGGTTTCGAGCGATTGATGAGTGAGCTCATCACCGATGGCTCCGATGACGGTGCGGGCCACGCCGCGCATCACGTGGGGACGGTAACCCAGATTGCGGATTTCCCTGAGCACGGTGGTTTCTTGCTTCTTTGAGACGCCAGGTTTAAGGACAATGATCATATCGGATTAAGGTTAGCCGGAGGTCTCCACAAAAAAAAGGCCGCAGGTGGAACCTGCGGCGAGTTGGGCTTTTTTTTTGGGTTAGCGCAGCCGCAAGAACCAGTCTTCCGGCCAGGTAAAGTAGAAACCGCCGGAAAGGGTGGTCAATTGCTGACTGCTAGAATTCACACTACGCAGCGTACCAGGGCTGCGGCATGCGTCAAGCGGGGGAAGTACGGACAGGGAGGTTTCACCGGGGCGATGCGCCGCGGCGCTCCAAACGTTGCCGCGGCATCCAGAACCCCCTCGCGAACATTCAAGCGTTGCCAAACGCCGCCGCGCCGACTCGTACCCTGTTCAGTTCAGGAGCTCAACGCGCGCCAACATGTCGCCAGACTCGCCATTCAAAGTGACGTCGGGATCCGTTCTTGATAGGCTGTCACATGCCTCGCACCGCGACATTGGTTGTTCTCAGCGACATTCATTACGCATCGGCTGCGGAGAAGGCGCGAGGAAACGACTACGAACTTCAGGGCATTGCCAATCCATTGCACCGGCTTCTGCTCAAAGCCTTTCGGCGGTTCATCTGGCTGCGTCATCCCTTGGAACAGAACGGCCTGCTGGATGCCTTCCTGAAGCGGGCCGGGGATGCGGCTTGCGTCGTCGCCAACGGAGATTATTCATGTGATACGGCATTCGTAGGCGTCATTGATGATGCGGCCTGCCAAAGCGCCAGGGAGTGTCTGGACAAATTGCATGGCAGGTTCGGCCCGGCGGTGCGCGCGACAATCGGGGATCATGAGCTCGGAAAATTCACTCTGGTGGGCGCGCGCGGCGGAATGCGCCTGGCAAGTTATCACCGGGCGCGGGAGGAACTGGGGCTGGAACCATTCTGGAAGCTCCGATTGGGGCGCTATGTATTGATGGGACTGACGTCTTCCCTGGTGGCGTTGCCGGTCTTCGAGGCCGAGACGATGCGGGAGGAACGGCCCGGCTGGGAATGTCTGCGCCAACAACATCTGGCCGAGATCCGTGCCGCGTTTTCCGGTCTGGGATCCTCGGATCGGGTGCTGCTCTTCTCCCACGACCCGACCGCCCTGCCGTTTCTATGGCACGAAGAATCCGTGCGCCGCCGGCTGCCGCAAATCGAGCAGACGATCATCGGCCATTTGCATTCGAACCTGGTCTTGTGGAAGAGCCGCGTGCTGGCGGGGATGCCGGCGATCGGGTTTCTCGGGCATCCGGCAAGGCGGATGAGCACCGCTCTTAGGGAAGCGCGATATTGGAAGCCGTTCCGCGTGCGTCTCTGTCCCTCCCTGGCCGGCATTGAGTTGCTGAAGGACGGGGGCTATTACACGGCGAAGTTGGACCTCGATGGCGGAGATCCGGCGCGCTTCCATTTCCACAGGATTCCCCGGTGAGCGGGTGGATCGGCTCGACAGAACGTTCTAATAGCCGCCGAGCAGGGAGTAAGGCCGCACGGAGTCGCCGCCCACGCCGAACTTCGGCATCGCCTTGATGGAAAAGGTGAAGGCGATCGAAAAATCCTTCGGGCCGGTTCCGTTGTCGAGCACGCCGGCCGTGAGCGCCGCCGTCCAACTGCGCATGTCGCGGTACACCGTGTAATACTGCTCCTCCAGGCGGCCGTCGCGCGCATCGAAATTGTGCAAGGCACGCAAGCCCCAGTTCTCGTTCAATCGATAGAAGAAGCTGCTGGTGATCAGGTTGTTTCCCTGGCCGAGCGCAGTCGGCGAGCTGCTGAAATCGTCCCGCAAATAAAAGTGTCCCACGGTCCAGCTCCAGGTGTCATTCGGCTCGAATGTCAGTGTGTGGAGCAACATGCGCCAGTCGCCGCCGTTGATGTCATATCGGGTCTGGGATTGGAACGTGATCCAGGAGCGCGGCTTGAACGTAAGATCGGAATAGAGGTCGGCAAACGTTCGTTGATCGCTGCGGGGGCGCAGCCGCCAATCCGTCATCACTTGCCAATAAAGAACATCTTCCACCTGTCCCTGACGTTTGGTTTGAAGCTTGTTCTGCAGGCCGAAGCGGAGGACGTTTTGGCTGTCGATGGAATCGATCGAATTATATTCCGGATACTCGATCGGCAGCAGGCGCAGGCTTGGCAGTTCAGAATCAAATTGAGGAAGCTGATCGGGCCGGTAGTTCGGGGCCGGCACGAACACATAGTCGATGGACGGTTCGATGATATGGCGCAGCCCATCCAGATCGAGCGCTTTGCTCTGCACGCCCGGCCAGAGTCGCGAGGCTTTAAAGGAGACCTCAGCCCCGGTGTTGAAGACTTCACGGTAGGTATCTGAATTTGTCCTGAGAGTTGTTCCGCCTCCGTCCACATCCACGGCGCTGTAGTAAGTAAAGCGCCCGCCGACGCGAGGGGTGATGTTGAGCCAGCCGAACAGGGTCTCGGGCAGTGTGATTTGCTGGTAGGTGTCGGCGCGCCACGCCGAGTAATTGGGGGGAATTTGGTTTAGAGGGCCAATGAGGCTGTTCGTGGACGAAGCAAAGGGGCTGTTGGTCCCTGCGTAGAGGTGCTGGTACTTCCCCAGTGAACTTTCACTCTCGTAATACAGCGGCGAATCGCCCAGTGGCTGGCGAAAGCCCGTGAGCCGCGCGTCGGGGAGCCGCTCCACGGTTTCGTAAAAGTCGTTCAGGCGCGGCTGGGTCAGAACATCGAGGCTGAAATTGCGCCAGAACTTGTTGACTTCAAAAAACGTCTGGCCCTGCGGATCCTGCTGGTATTCACCCGGGAAAAAGGTCTTGATGATGTCACTGTCGCTTTGGTATTGCACGAGCGATTTGACGTCCAGGTTGGTGAAGGGAGTGGCCTGATACGTGAAATGCACGCGCTGGCGATTCTCCGGGAGCTTGACACCTGTAATATTGCTTCCTGCATCGTCGTCGCGAGTGTAATAGTAGCGAAGAGTGCCCTCGCCCCACCGCCCGAGATGAAAATTGAAATCCGGGCCACCGCCCACGCCGCGTTTCTCCCGGTAATCCAGATGCAATATGGTGTCGAGTTCCTCGTTCAGGAACCAGGTATAATTGGCGAGGAGGAACGGCCCGAAGAGGCTGCGGTAGCCGGGGGTAAAATTGAAGTTGTTCGCACGCTCCCCAAGGTTCCTGGAATAATAGGGAAAGTAAAAGATCGGGACGTCGTCCACGTACAGAACAGCGTGGGTCGCCTCGATCCGCTTGCCCGGAATGATCCAAATATGGGCCGCGCGGATTTTGATGATCGGATCGGAGATGTCATCGGTGGTAATGAAAGCGTTGGTGGCGTTATAGACGTGATTGGTGATGTCGGCGTGCAAGCCTTCGCCTTGCGTAAACATAGGCGCCCGCCCGGTGCGAAATTGTTCCGACACCATCTGATGAGTGTGGAAATTATAACGCACATGCTCTCCGACCCAAAGCTGGTCCTCCTGCTCGATCCGCACTTTCCCGTCGGCAACGGCTTCGCCGGATTGCTCGTTCACAGATGCGGCGTCCGCCGTCAACACGGCTCCCCCATACTTCACCATAATCCCGTTCGTGGCCGTGGCGATGCCGGTGCTGAAATTGTAAACGATTCCGCCTTCGGGAGAGAGGGACTGGATTTCCCAACCGGGCTCCTGCTGCGCGTTCAGAGAGATGCCTGTGGACAACAAAAGGACTGTCAATGGGACGATAGCGCGCAGTCGTGTCATTCGGCGCGGCAAGCTAACCAAAAGCCATCGGAACTGCCAAGACCGATTTCGTCCACCGACCGGTGTATCGGGCGCGCTTCGGTGATTCGCACGAAAACCGGTTTTCTCGCGGTTTGCGGTGGCACGTGAACTGCGGTAGCAGACGACAATTGAGCGCATGGCTACGAAAATAAATTTAATGAAGCTGCTGCAGGAGATGAATGCTTTTGCCGAACTTGGACACCGGCATCCCACTCCGAGGCCCTCGCCGCTTTTCCTGCTGCAACTGCGCACCCATCTGGCCGAGACCAGCCGGTCCAGGCGCCGCCTGGTCGTCAGCGTCGATCTGAAAGACAGCCTGGACATCCCACATCCGGTAACGATCAATCACATCAAGCCGGATTCGGCGGTTTAACTGGTTGTCAGCCGCTTAGACCCGTCGGGCCCGATTTCTCCACATTCCCGCATCCCCCTCCACTGATTCAAACTGAGGCAATGTCTTGTCTCAGAATCGCGCCTTGGACACGGCGTCGCTCCGGTGCGCGGCTCTGTGATCCGCAGCGCTTTGATTGATCAGGAGGCATGGCTTGTTCCGGCGCGTTTGCTTGGCGAAGCTGTTGCGGGCCACAGGCTCGCGGTCCTGGAAGCCGAGAAAAAACTCGCCTGGAAGCCGCCGGTTTCGGAAAGTTGCTTCATGAATCCAGATTCGAGCATACCCGGCACACCGTCGCCCGACGGCTCCCGGGCGCCTGCGGGGGCCGACTTTGAACCGTTCGTCGATGGCTTTACCGGGACGCCGGAGGAAATCGAACGACAGTGGTTCGAGAAGGTTTACAAAGGACGCGGAGATTCCATGCGGCAGCTCACGTGGCGTGCGATTGTGATGGGTTCCGTTCTGGGTGGAGTGCTTTCGCTCACGAATCTCTACATCGGTCTGAAAGCCGGCTGGGGTTTTGGCGTGGCCATTACTGCCTGCATCCTGTCGTATGCGCTCTGGACCGGATTCTACAGGATCGGCCTCGCCAAAACGCCGATGAGCATTCTTGAAAACAACTGCATGCAGTCCACCGCCAGCGCGGCGGGCTACTCGACCGGCGGAACGCTTGTCTCGGCGTTTGCGGCCTACATTCTTCTCAATGGCCATCCGCTGTCGATTCCGCTGACTCTGGCGTGGGTGTTTTTCCTGGCGGTGCTCGGTGTCACCATGGCGATTCCAATGAAGCGCCAGATGATCGATGTCGAGCAGCTCCGTTTTCCGAGCGGCATCGCAGCGGCGGAAACCTTGCGCGCCTTGCATTCCCACGGCGAACGAGGAATGCGCGCCGCCAAGGCCCTCGGTGTCGCGGGAATACTCGCGGCAATCGACAAATTCTGGTCGGATGGATTTCCCCTCTTAAGCGCCAGGCTGGCCGCATTCTCCAGCGCCAGTTTGATCGAGAAGGCCCAGGTGTGGTTGCTCGGCAAGGACAGTTTCAACCTCTGGAACGGCCGCACCGTGATTTTTACCTGGGACTCCATTTTTGTTGCCGCAGGCGCCATTACCGGGATGCGCGTGTCGCTCAGCACGCTCATCAGCGGGACGCTTTGCTGGGCGGTGTTTGTCCCCATCCTGCAGCACAAAGGCATGATCACCGGCACTGGCTTCCGCGACGTGGTGCAATGGACGCTTTGGGGAGGAACGGCGTGCATGGTGTCGGCCGGCTTGCTGAGTTTCGTGTTGCAGTGGAAAACGGCGCTGCGCGCCTTCCGCAGCCTGGGGAAAATGTTTGCCCGCCAGGCGGAAACGCCCGGTGAAATGGAAGCCCTCGAAACGCCGATGTCCTGGTTTGCGGCCGGCCAGCTCATTTCTTTGGTGGCACTGGCGTGGCTCGGGCACGTCTCTTTCGGGATGCCCTATTGGCAAAGCGTTCTGGCTCTGTTGCTTTCCTTCGCACTTTCTCTGGTCGCCTGCCGGGTCACCGGCGAGACCGACACCACGCCCATCGGCGCGATGGGGAAGGTCACGCAACTCACTTTCGGCGCCCTCAACCCGGGCAACGTGAATGTAAACCTGATGAGCGCCAACATTACTGCCGGCGCGGCGACTTCGTCGGCGGATCTGCTGACGGATTTGAAGAGCGGTTATCTGCTGGGCGCGCATCCGCGCAAACAATTCATTGCGCAGTTCGCCGGGATTTTCATCGGGACGGCCGCCAGCGTGTTGGCCTTCGCCGCGCTCGTGCCGAACGCAGCCGCCCTGGGCACCGACCAGTTCCCGGCGCCGGCAGCGCAGACCTGGGCCGCCGTGGCCAAGGCGCTCAGCCGGGGACTGGAAGCGTTGGAGCCGGTCAAAATCTGGTCCATTGTCATCGGCGGCCTCGTCGGCATCCTTTTCTCCATCCTGCCGCTGATCTTTCCCAAGCATCAGAAGTACATGCCCTCCGCGGCCGGTTTCGGGCTGGCCTGGGTGTTCCACTGGTATTACGGCATGCTGTTTTTCATCGGCGCTCTCATTTCGTATCTCCTGAAACGGAAAGCGCCGAAGACGGCGGAGGAATTCACCTTTCCCGTGGCCTCGGGAATCATTGCCGGCGGATCGTTGATGGGAGTGGGCCTCGTATTCTGGGAGAACGGCCCCGAGATGATCCGGCGGTTCCTGCATCACTGAGTTGCCGGCGCGACGACGGGGTGCGGAGATTTTCAGGCGCCGCGGGCCGCAGCCTCATCCCGGTAGCGGTAACGCGCCGCGACGAGGCTGAAGAGGATTGCGACGATGAAGGTCAGGCCTGCATACAGGAAAAAACGGGAGGTGCTGACGGAGCCTGCATGTGCTTTTGGACCGGAAGCGGAGAAGACCTTTGTGATCCCCACCACCAGCAAGTCGCCCAAAGCGATGGTCACCAGCCATAAACTCATGATGGTGCTCTTCATTTCCGGTGCTGCTTCGCGAAAGGCGAATTCAAGGCCGGTCGTGGACACCAACACTTCCGCCGTTGTCAGAATGACGTAGGGCACGATCTGCCACAGCACACTGAGTTGCACTCCGGCCTCGATTTGCCCCTGGAGGAGAGCCACGACCACATAGGAGAGCGCGGCCAGAAACATCCCGAGGGACATTCGCCTCAGCGGAGAAGCGAATCGCCCGATCCGGGGATAAACCCCCAGTGTCAGCAAGGGGACCAGAATCATCACCAATGCGGGGTTGGCCGACTGCATCTCTTCCGCGCCGATGCTAAAACCGAACAACCTGAATGGCGCCATTTTTTCTCCCTGCAAAACCCACGTTGAATTGCTTTGGTCGAAGAGGGAGAAGAAGACCGGAATGAGCGCGAAAACGAACAAAATTGGAATGACAGACCGGGCGGCGGCAATTTCTCGTTCGCCATGGCAGTTCCGCGCCCCCTGCCAGAAGTCATCTCCCAGTTCGGATTTGTTCAGGAGGCTCATCGCCACGATTGCCACATACCAGATCGCGGCCAACGTCAAACCGCTCCATGCGACAACGCGCGCAACGGGCGTCATCTGCTCTCTCAGTGCCACGGACGTCAACGCCACCATCACCAGGAGCGGTATTCCGAGGGTCGTCAGAATGGTGAGCAATGGGGCCAGGGCAATGCCGGGTTGACTCCTGCAGGCGGCAAGGAACACCGGAATAAATCCCGCCGTTTTTGCTTCGCGCGAGGGTGGCACGCGAACGTAGCGCTTGGTCCCGAGCCAAAAGATCAACGTTGCGATGCCCATCAGGATGCCCGGCACCGCGAACGCAAGGCTGTAGCCATGGCGATCCTTGATCCAGGGTATGACCAGGAATGAGAAAAACGAACCCAGGTTGATCGACCAGTAGAATGCGCCATACGCTTTCTGCAACAGGTGTGATTGCTCCGGTTTGAACTGATCGCCCATGAACGCCGACACACAGGGCTTGATGCCGCCGGAGCCGAAAGCAATCAGCGCCAGCCCCGCGTAGAGGCAAATCATTTTTCCGTGGACTCCGCCGGCGAAATCGCTGCACGCCAGCACGCCATGTCCGGCGCAATAGAACAACGACACCCACAGGATGGTGTGATAACGGCCGATGATCCTGTCCGAGAGCCACGCGCCGAACAGCGGCATGAAATAATTTGCAAAGACAAAGAAGTGAATGATGCTCGTCGCCGTGTCCGCATCCTTGCCGAGCCCCCCTTTGAGCACCTCGCCGGTGATGTATCCGGCCAGGATGCTCCTCATGCCGTAATAACTGAACCGCTCGCACGCCTCGTTCCCCACGATGAATTTGATCTGGGACGGCCAGCGGTCAGCAGCGGACTTTGGCTCGGGGCGCATAGGAATGGGTCTCTGCGTTTACGGCACGTTGCACTGGGTGTCCAGACTGGAAAAACGGCTCCCTCTCGCGCGGGTCAATCGCCGGAGCGAATGACTCAACCCGACAGCGCCTTCATCGCTTCGGCCGCAGTTTCACATGTGACGATGGGAATGCCGTGGCGATAATGGAACAGCGACAGGATATTGAAGCCGATATCCTTTTGTGAATCCGGAATGATTCTGACAATTTTCGAGATTCCCTTCTGGTTGCACAAGTCCATCACGTTCTCGATGTAAGGGAGACAGCCCAGATCCATGGCGTCCAACCGGCTCAAATCGGTGAGGAGACGAAAACCCGTCTGCAATTCCGCCACGACGACCTTGACCTTTTCCTGGTAGCGCTTCGCTTCTTCCGGAACGAGGTGCAGCGAAAAGGTGATTATCAGGAGATTCTTTGATTTGTCTGCTTCGACTTCAAACATTCATGCAAGGGGGGTTGGGTGTTGCCGCTCGAGGCGGTTCATTTCACGCCGATCTTCTTGAGAAACGGCTCGATCGAGCGAGGCCGGCCAAGGAATTTCTCGATCGAAACATTCACGTCCCGCGAATCGCCCACTTCGTAGATTTCCTTGCGCAGCCGCATGCCCGCCTGCTTGTCGAAGTAGCCGTCGGGCGAATTCTCGAAAACGGTTGCCATGTCGGCCGCGATCGCATCCGACCAAGCATAGCCGTAATAGCCGGCGCCGTAGCCGATGATATGGCCGAAGTAAGCCACGAACGCCGTGTTCTCCGGCACGGGCAGGAACACTTCGCCCAGGGTTCTGTTGGAAAGCGGGAGCACTTCTCCGGCGTTGTCGTCATGGATTTCCGTGTGCAGTGTCAGATCCGTCAGGCCGAAGCCGAGCTGGCGCCGGTAAACGGTGCCCTCGGTCGCAAGCCGGGACGCCTTCAATTGTGCCAGGATTTCCGCCGGTATTTTTTTCGACGGGTCGCGATAATCCGCCGCAAAACTGTCCAGCACCTTCTTGTCCCAGGTCCAGTTCTCGAGCATCTGCGACGGCGCCTCGACGAAATCCTGCGGCACGCTCGTGCCCGAGAAACGGGAGTATTTCGCGCGGGTCAGAATCGCGTGCATCGCGTGACCGAACTCGTGAAAAATCGTCGTGACGTCGTCGTGCGACATCAGGGAGGGATGATCCCCGGTCGGGGCGGGGAAATTGCAGACCAGCGCGACCACCGGCCGCTGGTATCTGCCGTCGGGCAGCCGTTTGCCGTCGATGATGCCAAATTCCGCGAAATGGTTGTATTTGCCTTCGCGCGGGAACATGTCGAGATAGAACAGTCCGAGGGGCTCGCCGGTCGAGGCGTCGGACACCGCGTAAAGCTGCAGGTCGCCGATCCACTTGTAAGGCGGCTGGATGCGCTCGAATTTCAAGCCGAAGATGCTCTGGTAAATCCGGAACATGCCGTCGAGCACCGGTTGATACGGGAAGTAAACCCGCAATTGCTCGCTGTCCACGTTATACTTCTGCTTCCTCAACTGGTTCGCAAAATAACGCCAGTCCCAGAGGTGGATCTGCGCGTTGGTGTTGCCAGTCTCGGCGATCTTGAGTCTGCGAAACTCCTCCAGCTCGGCGTCGAATTTCGGCTGCAATCCGGTCCGGAGCCTTTCCAGGAAATCAATCGCCGTTCCCCCGGTCTTCGCCATCCGGATTTCAATGGCGTAATCGGCGTAGTTCCGATACCCGAGTTTCCGGGCAATGTCGTCCCGCAAGGGAATGATCTTTTCAAGCAGGGGAATGTTTTGCTCCCGGGCGAGGTTGTCGCGCCCGGTTTCCACCCTTTTACGCGTGTCTTCGCGCCGGGCATTCTCCATCACGGTCATGTAGTGCCATGTTATGTTGACCTTGATGGTGTATTCGTCGTCGCCGGTTTTCGTTTGTTGCAGAAAATCCTCCGGCACCCCGTCCAGTTCGGCTTTGGTGAATTTCAGCTCCTGGTGCGCCTTCGTGACGTTGTTCTCGAAATCCGTCTCCAATCCCGTGAGTTCCTTGCGCATCCGTTCGACTTCGTCGCGATCGGCCTTGGCCAACCCCAGCCCGGCGCGGCGGTAATCGCGCATCGTTTCAGACAGCAGCTTCGCATCCTCGCCGGCCAGCCTGGGCCGGGTGTCCGCATAAGCCTTCACCGCGGCATAGACGTCCTCGCGGTAGTCCAGTCCGACCATCCAGGCGCTGAGCCGCTTGATGGTGTCCGTGGCGGCGTCGCGCACCGCCGCGTTGGTGCTGGTCTGCTCGATCAGAGAGAGCCGGTTGGCCACCAGGGCGAGTTGAAAACCGAGGTCGTCCAGCGCGCGAACGGTGTTGTCGAACGTGGCTTTCCCCGGACTCACCTTGCCAATGCGGTCGAGCGCTGCATTCCCGGCATCGAGCGTGTTCGTGAATGTGGCCAGGATTTCATTTGTGGAAGTTTCGAACGTCGGCACGCTGACGACGGCATGGTACCGTGCGGCGCGCTCCTGGAATTTGCGGAGCGCGTCGGTCCCGGGGCCGGTCTTGCGTGTTGGCCGGGTGCAGGTGCACCCGCTCAGGACAGCCACCAGGGCAACGAATGAAAGGAATTTCAAGGACATACCGGCTGCAAACTAGCGGCAATGACAGGACATTCAAGCCGTTTTCCGCATCCTTCGACGCGCTAATTGACTCGCGACTCGGGACTGAAAACCCGAAACTCCGCACGTGCCGCTGCTCGAAATCAGAAATCTCAAGGTCGAGTTTTTTGTCGAAGGCACCGGACTCCGCGCGGTGGATGACGTGTCGCTGAGCATCGATTCGGGGGAGACCGTCTGCCTTGTGGGCGAGAGCGGCTGCGGCAAGAGTGTCACCGCCCTTTCCATCGCCCGTCTCGTGCCCTCGCCTCCCGCGCGATACGCCGGCGGCGAGATCCTTCTGCAGGGGCGCGATGTCCTGAAGATGTCGAACCAGGAGTTGCGCAAGCTCCGGGGCGGCGTGGTGAGCTACGTCTTTCAGGATCCAGGCGCGTCGCTCAACCCTGTTCTCCGCGCGGGCAGACAGATCAAAGAAGCGCTCCGGCTGCACCGCCCCGGCAAGGCGACCGATGAAGAAGTCATCCGCCTCTTGAAGATGGTGGGCATTCCGGCGCCGGAATCGCGGATCCACGAGTACCCGTTCCGGATGTCGGGGGGGATGCAGCAGCGCGTCATGATCGCCATGGCGCTGGCGAGCGAGCCGAAACTGCTCGTTGCCGACGAGCCGACGACGGCGCTCGATGTGACGATTCAGGCGCAGATTTTGGAGCTGTTGCGCGATCTCAAGCAGCGCCTCGATATGAGTGTGTTGCTGATCACACACAACCTGGGGATTGTCGGGGAGATGGCGGATCGCGTGGCGGTGATGTATGCGGGCCAGATCGTTGAATGCTCGCCCGCCCGCGAGCTGCTGCAACGGCCCCTGCATCCCTACACCCGGGCGCTCGTCGCCTCGGTGCCCCGGCTGGCCGGCAACGCCACGAGGCTGTCCGCGATTCCCGGCAACGTGCCGCGGATCGGCGATTTTCCGCCCGGCTGCCGTTTCGCGCCGCGCTGTGCCGTCGCGCGTCCCGAATGCTCGAAATCCGCGCCCGACCTGGCCGAGGTCGAACCCGGGCGGTGGGTGCGGTGCCCATTCTGGAAAACTGCATGAACATTTTGGACGATGTCGAAAAATGGCGATTGAGGTTTTAGATAGAACTCATTGTGCCCGAAGCCGGCAAAACTTTAGCTGCAGAACTACGCGGAGCCGGAAGAGCCGTTGTCCCGGAAGTCGCCGACTCAGTCATTTCGTCTTTCCTTCATCATTGAATTTCCCCCGTCTTCGCATTAAAGTTTCCAACATGAGCACGGTTGCTGAAATCAAAGCTGCGATTGACCGGCTCTCGCCGCAGGAGCGTTGCGAGTTGGAGGCACTGATGCACCCTCAGGTGGACGATGACTGGGATCGGCAGATGGCCGTCGATGCCGAACCGGGTGGGAAGTTGTACCAGCTGAAAGAGGATTCAATAAAGAATGCCAAGGCCGGCCGGCTAACGGATTTTCCCGCCCGCGACGCGAAATGAAATCAAAGGTTGACCCCGCTTACTGGCGGAGATTCAACGCGCTCCCACAGGAGGTTCAACAACTGGCCTGCAGATCTTTTTTGATTTGGCTTCGAAATCCTTTTCATCCCTCACTTCATTTCAAAAAGCTGACAGGAAACGTCTGGTCCGTCCGCGTCGGCGAGCATTATCGCGCCACGGGTTACTTTCTTTCGTCGGACACCTTTGTTTGGCTCTGGATTGGAACGCACGAGGAGTATAATAAACTTTAACATCCTCTGCTGTGCCTTTGCTCGAAGTTAAAAACCTGAAAGTCCATTTCCCCGTCGAATGCGGTCCGTTCGGGCGGGCCCGCGAATTTGTGAAGGCGGTGGACGACGTCAGTTTCGACATTGAGCCTGGCGAAACGCTGGGGCTGGTCGGCGAGAGCGGCTGCGGCAAAACCACCCTGGGACGCGCCATTGTCCGGCTGGTGGAGCCGTCTGCCGGCAGCATCCTGTTCGAAGGGGAAGACCTCGCGGCGCTGAGCGGCGCGGAATTGCGCGCCCGGCGTCGTCGGCTGCAGATCATCTTTCAGGACCCGTACGGCTCGCTCAACCCGCGCATGACGGTCGAGGAAATCATCGGTGAAGCGCTCGACATCCACAAACTTGCCGAAGGCGAGTCCGCCCGGCGCAAGCGGATTTACGAATTATTGGAGGCCGTCGGGCTTGATTTCACCCACGCCGAGCGGTATCCGCATGAATTCAGCGGCGGCCAGCGGCAGCGCATCGGAATCGCGCGCGCGCTGGCCGTGGAACCGAAACTGATCGTTTGCGACGAGCCGGTCAGCGCGTTGGATGTGTCCGTGCAGGCGCAGATCATCAACCTCCTGCAGGATCTGCAGCAGGAACGCGGCATCGCTTACCTGTTCATCGCGCACGACCTGACCGTCGTGGAACACATCAGCCGCCGTGTAATGGTAATGTATCTCGGGAAGATCGTCGAGCTGGCGGATGCCAAAGCCATCGTCAACTCTCCCCGGCATCCTTACACCCAGGCGCTCCTCTCGGCGGTTCCCGTGGTGGACCCTCAATCCAGGCGGCAGCGCCTCCTCCTGCCGGGCGACGTGCCGTCCCCGATTCATCCGCCCCCGGGTTGCCCGTTCCATCCGCGCTGTCCCCTGGCCGAGCCGCTCTGCCAGACCGTGGTCCCGTCCCTTCATGAAGCGGCGCCCGGTCACAAAGTCTCCTGCCATCTCGCGCAGTAGATCCCGAAAAAAACTTTTCAACCTCGGAAAGGATTTTCCTATCTGAAATTCCGGGTGTCTCTCGATCAGGAGCTTTTGGGGACGGGGATGAAATCGTGCTCGACTTTGTGCGAACCGGCCTGGATCAGGAGCCGGTATTTGACTCCCGGTTCGAGCGGGCCTGCCGCCGCGCCCTTCACGGCCGGCTTCATGCCCTGGATCCCCATTCCGTAAACGAAATCCTTGACCGGGACGGAATGGGAATTGGAAACCAGTTCCCAGATCGGAAGTGCAAATTTGTTTGTTTCGATGGCGCTGACGGGAATCACCTTGACCGAGGTGAGCTCGAATTCGCGGTTCAGCAGGAAAACCACGGTGTTGACGGCGGAATCCTGCGACCGGCGGAGCATGGCGCCGCGCGGTTGAACCGAGCGATCGCTGATTTGAATAGGTTGACCTGCAAAACGGTCTCTATTCAGATAGAGGCTCAGCACGCCGAGCAGCACAACAAAAATGATGAGGCAGATGTTTTTCTGTGTCATAGAGCTGGATACCGGACAGTCATCGGACCAGAATAACTGGCGGACCGGAAGACGCAAAGTTTCGATCGGGCCTATGCAATGTGATTTATGAAAGTCCTGGTTCAGAATGGTTTACCCCGGAACGCCGAAACCATTGCGGGCGGGCCCCGCCGCGCGCCCCGTCCCCGGTTCGCGGGGGGGCGGGCGTTCACCTTGATCGAGCTGTTGGTGGTCATCGCCATCATTGCCATCCTGGCGAGCATGCTGTTGCCGGCCCTGGGCGGCGCCAAAGAATCGGCATTTCGCACCCAGTGCCTCAACAACTTGAGGCAATTCGGCGTGTCCCTCGAGATGTATGCGGATGACAACAGTGGACTCTATCCACCGCGCACGAACAGTTGGCGCTGGCCCACGAATCTGCGCGCGGACTACAGGAACCTGAGCCTGCTCCTCTGCCCGACCGACATGCGCAAAGGAATTCCTGCGACCGACACCAACTCGCCGACGGCGGAGGACCGGGCGGAGCGGAGCTATTTCATCAACGGATGGAACGATTTTTTCTCGGAGGGGCTGAGTTCCGGCGATTTCAACCTTTACATGGCGGGCACGTATCCAGAGGCATCGCTGAAGGAAGCCGACGTGCAGAAGCCATCGGATACCATTGTGATGGGTGAAAAGCAAAACAAGGCGGAAGACTACTTCATGGACATGCTGGAAGGCGTGGGCGGCAACGACGCCGACCGGGTGGAGCACAGCGCGCATGGCGGCCTTCACGGCGGATCGAACTTCGCGTTTGCGGACGGCAGCGCGCGGTTTCTGAAGTATGGAACCTCAGTCGAGCCGTTCAATCTCTGGGCCATCAGCGACGTGGACCGGCTGAATCGCGCCTTTCATGTGCCTTGATCCGCCGCGTTGCGGGTTCCTCCGCCGCGCGGTGGAATGAAAAAGGGTTGGAGCGGGTGATGGGAATCAAACCCGGGAGCTTTTACAGTCTGCGCCACACAACCATGAGCCTTCTGAAAAACGCAGGCGTCGGCGACGTGGTTGCGCGGGACATCCTCGGCCGCGAAAGCGAAGCAATCAGCCGGACCTACACGCACATCGAAGCCGAAACCAAGCGCGCCGCGCTCGCCAAACTGCCGGACGTGACCGCCCGTTGAACATCCTTGAACATAGTTGACAGGTTTGGATCGGTGATACATATTTGTCTCACGATGAAAACAGCCACCGTCAGGGATTTGCGAAACCGATTTCCCCGCGTCGCCGCATGGATTGCCGAAGGCGAGCCGGTGGAGATCACCAAGGCGGGTAAATTGTTTGCCCGCCTCATGCCGCCTGCGCCCGTCAAAACGACCGAACTCGTCAAGCCCGACATCATGGCGCGGTTGAAAAAGACGTGGGGCGACCGCGTTTTTTCAACCAAGGAAGTCGCCGCTATGCGCGCAGCGGAATTGGAAGGCGAAGAAGGATGATCGCTTTCCCGGACACGTCGTTTCTCTGCGCGTTTTACCGGCGGCAGGACAATTCCCCGCAAGCAGCGGCGTATTTCAAAGCCATGCCAGAAGCGTTGCACGTCTCCGGCCTGCTGCTTTACGAGTTTCGCCAGAGCGTCCGTTTTCAAGTCTGGCTTCATGCGCGGGACAAAAGCAAAGGCTATCCGCAGGCCGATTGCGACCGCGCACTGGCCGATCTGCAAGCCGATTTGGACACCGGCGCGCTGGGAGTGGTGGCTGCCGACTGGCAGGACGTTCACCGGCTGGCTGAAACCATGTCCAAACGCCGCACGATTGCAGGCGGGCATCGCAGCGTGGACATTCTCCATGTGGCGACGGCGTTGCACTTGGGCGCGCGGATATTTCTCACGTTCGACACCAACCAGCGCAAGCTCGCCGCCGCCGAAAAATTGAAAGTGAAACCGTAGCCAGCGCGCGAAGAAGTGTTATGGCACACAAACGCAAAGACACGCTGGTTGCCGCGCCGGAATGGTGGGGGCACCTGGGGCCAAATAACAAACGGCGCGTGGCCAAGAAAGAGCGGCGCGCGACAAACCTCATGATTCAAGGCATCCATGAAAACGAATCTCACGCAACGGAGAATTAAGGCACGCAAATCATCCGTGTGCGGTCTGTGCAAGCCGTGGAAACAAGGGTGGGCAGACAAGAAAACTGCGCGAGACATCCGGCACGCGCAGCGCGCTGAACAGCAACTCCGGGAAGTCGAATTCTGACAATACAAGACGCTCTGCAAGGCGTGACGATGAATAAGCGTGGTTCTTCACGCTGAATTCACAATTCGCCATGCGCAGGCACAAATTTTGTTTGAAGTGCGCGCTCCCCAATGATGCACTTCCTAAAGGCATGAAAACTTTCTTCCGCTTTTTGCTCCAGGTCTTGTTCCGCTTCCGTGCTTACGACATGGACGCGCTGAAAACGCCCGGCCCGGTGCTTTTGATTCCGAATCACCTCTCCTGGATCGACTGGCTGTTTCTCTGGGTCTGCCTGGATGAGGATTGGAAGTTCGTCACTTCGAGCATCTCGGCGCAGACGAGCTGGCTGCATCGGAAATTGATGATCAACCACTACACCTTGCCCATTGATACCAGTTCGCCTTACGCGGTGAAGCGCATGGCGGAGTTTCTCAAAGGCGGCGGGCGGCTCGTGCTTTTTGCCGAAGGGCGCCTGTCGCGCACGGGCACCTTGATGAAGCTCTTCGATGGCACAGGATTTTTAATTTTAAAAACGAAGGCGAAAGTCATCACGGCTTACCTGCGCGGCGCCGGATACCTGCCGTATTCCCCCAATCCGGGCTGGAAAAAATGGTTTCCCAAAGTGACCGCGCATTTCAGCGCCACACTGGGGGCGCCCGAGCTGGGGGACATCAGCACCGGCCGCGCGCGGGCGCGGCTGACCGGCTGGCTGCGCGACCAGATGGTGCGGCAGCAGTTCGATGTCGAGATGGCGTTCGGCGCGCAGAATGTCCTCACCGCAGTGGCGGAGAGCGCCCGCAAACATCCCGCCCATATCATCCTCGAAGACGCGACGCAGCAATCGCTGACCTATCGGAAGCTGATGGTGGGGGCGGACGTGCTGGCGCATGCCTTGCGCGGCACAGTAGTGGGCGGCGACCGTGTGGGCCTGTTGTTGCCCAACGTCAACGCCACACCGGTTGTCATCCTCGCGTTGTGGAGGCTGGGCAAAGTGCCCGCCATGTTGAACTTCTCCTCGGGCACACCCCCCATGCTGGCGTGCGCGGAACTGGCCGGACTGAAACACATCGTCACCTCGCGCGCCTTTCTTGAACGCGCCAGGCTCAAGGTGGACGATTTTGTGAAAGCAGGCATCCGTCTGATCTATCTCGAAGACGTGCGCGCCGGCATCACCGGCTCCCGGAAATTCCTCACGCTGCTCCGGCACGTTTTCAATCCGCAATCCGCAATCCGCAGTTCGCCATCCGCCGGCTCCACTGCCGTGATTGTTTTCACGAGCGGCTCTGAAGGCGTGCCCAAGGGTGTCGAGCTGACGCATGGCAACCTCCTCGCCAACATCCGCCAGATGCTGGCGGTCACCGATATAACCGACGGCGACCGTCTCTTCAACTGCCTGCCGCTCTTCCACAGCTTCGGTCTCACGGTGGGGGTGTTCCTGCCGCTGGTGCGCGGGATCTATGTCTTCCTCTATCCTTCGCCCTTGCATTACCGCACGGTGCCGGCGGCGCTCTACGAACGCGACTGCACGGTGTTTATCAGCACGAACACCTTCCTGAACGGCTACGCGCGCAAGGCACATCCCTACGACTTCCGCAGCATGAGGTATCTGTTTGCCGCCGCGGAGAAGCTCCAGGAAGCCACCGCGCTCACCTGGTCGCAGAAATACGGCGTGCGCATCCTCGAAGGTTATGGCGCGACCGAGTGCGCTCCGTGCCTGAGTGTCAACACACCGCTGGAGCCGCGTTACGGTTCCGTAGGCCGCCTCCTGCCCGGTATGGAATACAAGCTGGAGCCGGTCGAAGGGGTGGAAGAAGGCGGCCGGCTCTTCGTGCGCGGACCCAACGTGATGAAAGGCTACTTGAACGCGGAGGCGAACGCGAAGTTCCAGGCCCTCGGCGGCTGGTACGATACCGGCGACATCGTGAGCGTGGATGCCGACGGCTACCTGCATATCCGCGGTCGGCTGAAACGCTTTGCCAAGGTGAGTGGCGAGATGGTGAGCCTCACGGCGGTGGAGGACGCGCTGGCCGGAGCGTTTCCGCACTACGGCCTGCACTGCCAGATCGCCGTCATCACGCGCCCCGAGGAAAACAAAGGCGAAGCGCTCATCGCCGTGACCAACGAACCGAAGCTGACCCTGGACGAAATACGAGACGCCATCAAAGCCAGGGGGTTGACGAATCTGAGCGTCCCGCGCGAGATAAAAGTGGTGAAGGAGATTCCGAAGCTCGGCACCGGCAAGGTGAATCACCGCGAGCTGCAGGCGCTGGTGGAACCGCCGCCGAATCCACCCGCTCCGCCCACACCGCCGGGCAAATAAATCAAATTCAACCAACGCGAGCGGCCTTTGGAAGCGAAGCCTTTGTCGCAATCTTCGCGTATCATCATAGCTTCAAAGGAATCAATAAATTCGCTACATGAGAGCCTGTCCCCAAAGCGGGA
>PLQC01000028.1 GCA_003159675.1 Limisphaerales bacterium | reverse complement strand
GGGGGGGCTTGACGTCATGAGTAATGTTTATGAAATCTTTCCCGTGATGCAGCGGGTTAGGGTAACAGCACTTTTGAGGCAACCGGAACCATTCCGGCCCCTGCTCGGGTAACAGTTACTTTTGAGGCGCGGCGCGTGGCGCGTTTCGAGCTTCAGGAGATCGATGATCGCCAATATGAACGACTCTTTCCAACAGAAGGTGAACGCGACTAGCCAGGGCGTTCCAGCGAGCAGCCGAGATACTCCGCCCGGCGTAGGGTGGCAATTCGGACGCGCTTTTCACGCTCAAGCCTGCTCGTCAGTGGCGGTCGCTGAGCTTGGACGGTGACCGCGCAGCCCTGAACTGACGTGTTCGACCACGTCAGCTTTTTGCCTCTTGGCGTTTTGCGCCCACTTCGCAAAATCGCCACCTTTCTCCGTCTGCCGACCGGTTTTGCATCATGCCGCATTTACAAGCTCAGGGCGATTGCGGCAATGCTTGGCGGTAGCGATGTCATTTCAGACTTTCTTAAACCATTGGTGGATCCTTTTAAACACTAACAAAATATTCCTTGACGAAGTTCCGGTCATTGTAGTATTTAACTAGTATAAGAGTTAAATAGGATATAGTGATTATGGCTGGCAACGTGTTGGATCAATGGCAGGTCGAGTATAATTCGGGCATCCCGGTTTACCGGCAGATCATCAATCAGGCCTGCGCAGCAGTGGCGGCGGGCACATTCAAACCCGGGGACCAATTGCCCACCATCCGGGCGCTGAGTGGGCGATTGAATGTGAATCCTAACACGGTGGCCAAGGCTTACCGCGAGCTTGAATTAAAGGGAATCATCGTGAGCGAGCGAGGCAGCGGGTCCTTCATCCAGGCCCAACCGCCCGCGCTCACACCCGGCGCAAGAGAGAAAAAGGCCAAGCTCAAAAACCTTTATCACCGGCTGTTGGCGGACGCGGCCAATAGCGGCCTTACCGAGAGCGAACTGTTGAGTTTCATCAGAGAAAAGAACACCTCAACCTTATGATTACGAAATTCAAACAAAGCTGGCAGCTTTTCAAGGCTTCCATCACCGTCACCCTCCGGTATCGCAAACTGCTCTGGTTTCCCGTCCTGACCACGTTTCTGACGGCTTTCATCGTGCTTTTCTTTCTGTCGGCGATGGCGCTCCCGGTGGTTCTGCATCACACCGGTTACCATCTCAATCAAAAGCAACATTGGGTGGCTCTGAAGGACTATTACCTTCCCGCGCCTGCCGTCCAACCTAAATCCCAGGACCCCGCCACCGGGGCGTCTAAAGCCCTGAGTATTCTGCTCACCGGCCATTCCGCTGGCACGGACAAGTCGGGCCATCCCGTCGCCGCGCACGGCTTCCCTTGGGGTTCGCTGTGTTTGCTCACGATTTATTTTGTCTCGATGTTCCTGGCCACCTTTTTCAACGTCGCCTTTTACAGCGAGATCATCGCGGCCCTCAATGGCAAGGGAGTTTCCTTCCGGCGCGGTTTCGTCACGGCTCGCAGCCGATTGCTATCCATTCTCGCCTGGTCTCTTCTGGCCGGGGTGGTCGGATGGATCATTCGGACCATAGAGCAAAGGCTGCCGTTAGCCGGACGGATCGTGACCGGATTGATCGGGATGGCTTGGAGCATTGCGGCGGTGTTTGCGATTCCGGTGATCATCCGGGAGCAACCGATGCGCAACCCCATAAAGATTCTCCAGCAATCCGCGATGACGTTGAAGCGGACCTGGGGCGAAGGCCTGATCGGCTACCTTGGATTTTCCGCTGGGAGCATGGTGATCTTTGTCTGCTCGCTGCTGCCGTTGCTGTTGGCCGTTGGCGTTGCGCTGCTCATCAAGAGCATTTGGTTTATAGCCATTGCCGGAGTGATCTGGGTGTTCGGCCTGCTTTTCATGGCTTATGTTTCCGGTGTCGCAAGCCACGTTTACCGATGCGCCCTCTATATGTATGCCACTGAAGGCGTGGTGCCCGAACCTTACAACCAGGAGTTGCTGGACATGGCCTGGAAAGTCAAAAAGAGTTCCGAGAAACAGTGAAATCATCGAAGGAATATATGAACATCTGGCAAAAACTGAAGAAGACACCTTTTATGGCGGCTTGGTTCTGCGCAGTCACTTCGAGTCTGTTGGCGGCGCCCTTTTCCAATCTGAGTTTTGAGGCGGCGTCCAAACAGGCCGCTCAAACGGGCAAAATCGTTTTGGTCGATTTCTATACCACCTGGTGCGGCCCGTGCAAACTGCTCGATAAAACCACATGGACCGATGCCGCAGTCATCCAGTTGCTGGAACAAAAGACCGTGGCCCTGCGCATCGACGCGGAAAAGGAAGCCGCCCTGTCCAAACACTACAAAATCGAGGCCTATCCCAGCGTTCTTCTGATCAAACCCGACGGCACCGAAATAGACCGGCTAGTCGGTTATAAGGAACCAAAAGCATTCATCGAGGACTTCAACGCCGCGCTGGGTGGAAAGGATTCGATCAGTCGCGCCAAAGATAAACTGATGGCTGCGGGAACCAATGATCCCAGCGCCCGGATGCAATTCGGCGTGGCGCTCGCGCAAAAAGGCAAGGACGCCGAAGCCTTGACGGAATTTCTCTGGTGTTTTGATCACGGGCTGGAAGCGGGTCCCGCCTTTACCGGCGTGCGCCTGAGTTTCTTATTGATGGATGGACATCAAAAATTTGGCCGCCCACTACCCACTAGCCCAGCAGGCGCTGGAAACCCGGCGCGATGAGCGCCAAGCCAAAGTGGCCGCCGGTTCGACGGATTTTCAGACGATTCAGGACTTGGTTTCGCTCAATAAGGCGCTCGGCCAAGAAACGAAAAACCTGGCCGTCTTTGATCAGCTTCCCGCCGACAGCAAGACACGGAACCTTATTTCACGTCTGCTCACGGACCAATTCCTGGAAGCCAAACGGTACGCGGATGTTCTTCAAGGGACGGATGGCAGGTCCGCCTTCAGAAAAGCGGTGGAACAGTTTAATATGACGCTGGATTTTTTGGGGAAGGACAACCCCATGAGAAAGCAAGTGGAAGAAAACCTTCGTCAGTTTACCGTCACTGCTGGAGCGCACTATTTTGAAGCCCTGGCTGGTCTGAAACGAAATCAGGACGGCAAGGATCTGGCCGGGCAAATTTTGAAGTTTGATTCTTCCCAGGCCACGCGCACGTTGCTGGCCGACGCGGCGCAACGGGCCGAAAACGCCGAGTTGACCCAATATATGAGCCAGTGACCGGCACCTTGGCGTTGGCGCGTGAAAGGGTCGGTCCTAGAACAATGAAAGGGTCGGTCCTAGAAAAATGACATTTCTGAAAATGGGTCAGTCACACACATCGCACTTTGCTTTTAGGGTGCAGTTTCGCGGACACCGCTCGCGCTCCGCTTCTCTGCGTCTGCCCTTTACCCTCTCGCGCCGGCAGCGCACTTGGACGCTTTGCGTCCCGCGTTGGGATCAAAATCGTGATCTTTTCAAATCCACTTTACATCTCGCTTCCAAGCTCCCTTGGGTGTCGCTCAGCCTGAACCGGCCCATCGGTTCATTGGGTATTCAGCGAAGCGGATGGTGCGCATAGCAGGACTTGAACCTGAAAAGTGGTCTTCGTGAGTTTTCGCAAAAACCGCACTAGAACCCCATGAACATTCGCGATTTCTCGCTTTTGTGGAAACCACGACCACGAAGCAAAAGGTCGTTTTCACGAAGGTTTACCTGTCAGGAATTGTCAGGAAAACCTGGATCCTCTCCCATTCCGCTCATCTATGCACGTTGGGTTTCGGTGCCCAGACAACGCAAGTCAACGAGAATATCGCGCGGTTCGGTGCCTTTGTTGGAGCCGACAATGCTGCAACCTGAGAACAAGATCAAGAAACTGCCGATGCGCTTGGAGGCGGTGTTTTCCCTTGAGCTTCATCCGGCGCCAGTTGTTTGGATGCCGGCCTGCAAAGTGGCAACTTGAGGCTGAATGTCGCTCCTTTCCCAACTCCGCCACTATGCGCCTGGATGTCACCTCCGAGTTGCCGCACTGCAAGAGCGGCGCTGTGCAATCCGAAACCATGGCCCTCTTTCTTCGTGGTGAATCCGTGCTCAAACAGGCGGTTGAGATTTTCGGGCGAGATCCCAATGCCATTATCCCTTACGGCGAACTGGATGAACTCGCCGCCATTCGCCACCTGTAAGACCAATTTCTTATCGGGCCGGTCTGAAGCCTGGCAGGCGTGTTTGGCATTGCGGATGAAGTTTACAAGGATCTGCAAGACCTTGTGTTTTTCCACCGTGATTTCAGGCAGGTTTGCATCATTCTCGCGAACCACTTGGATACCATGGCGCGCCAAACCTGCGGCAACGATTCGCAGAGAGTCTTCCATTAGGTCAACCGGCTTGGCTTTCTCGCTCGTGCCGCCCAGCTTCGAGTAGTCTTGCTGCATTCTCACGATTTCTTTGATGTGCTGCACATTTGTTTCGAACGTCTGCAGTTCCCCAAGGAGCGCCGCGCGCTCTGCGGCAAGTCGTTCGTCCAATTGTTCGAGATACCCGGGCAGGAGTTTTCCATGTGGATCCTCGGTTATGAACGAGCCAAGGTCCCCGGCGTGTTCGCGCAATAAGGCCGTCACCTTTGTGAGATTTGAAGACTTGGACCTATGCAATTGTTCAGAGATGACGCCTGCGGAAATGTTGATACTGTTGA
Source organism: Limisphaerales bacterium (assembly GCA_003159675.1). Taxonomy (GTDB): domain Bacteria; phylum Verrucomicrobiota; class Verrucomicrobiia; order Limisphaerales; family BOG-1460; genus BOG-1460. The sequence goes on along the minus strand of PLQC01000028.1, from coordinate 3,234 downwards.
TGACGTTTTTGACATTGTGCAGCACGCCGGTGGCAACTTCGGCAATGCCGGCTTCGCGCGAGGCCCTTATCAATTCCTGATTCACCCGCGCCAGTTGGGTTTCCGCCTCCTTCCGTTCCGTGATGTCCTCGAGAGTTCCAACGCGCCCGGTAATTTCGCCAGTTTCAGACCGCAGAAGAGTCGACCGCGAGTGGACCCAGCAAACTTTGCCATCGGAGCCAACGATTCGGAACTCGTGGTCAAAGTCACGGCCTTCGCGCTCGCTGTCTTTGAGGGCGGCAGTCACGCGGGGCAGATCGTTTGGATGAATGCTCTGCATCCAGGCGCCAGCGATGGCGTCTTCGATTGAAACCCCGCTGAGTTTCTGGCAACAGCGATTGTCGTAGAGCACCCTTCCAGCGGCGTCGGTCAGAAAAATTCCCATCGGTGCGGATTCGCTCAACGTGCGGAACCGCCGCTCACTGGCCTGAATTTCTTCATGGGCAGCGGAGAGTTCCAGTATGGTGGCATTCAATTCAGCGTTGGCCCGACGAGGTTCGGAGGACGCGACCTTGACAATCTCGATATAGACCAGGGTCTGGTTCAGTAGTTGGAAGGCGATTTCGCCAAAGGTGACCGGTCCAACGAGGGCACCCGTGCGGTGGCCTGCGAGCTTGGAATGCAGGTAGTTGAGGATGCAATTGCAGGAGAACAGCACGCTGTCGGGCGATAATTCCTTCAGACGGGCTTCAAATTCCGAAACGTAATCTATGACCGGGATTGCCAGCCTGTATTCAATGCCGGAAACTACCGGCGCAAAGAATTCAACGCGCCCGTTCTGCGGGTCCATGCTTTTCAGGCTCACGTTGACCATGGCACCGCAGTAGTTGGCCACCAAAGGCAGGCGTGTGTCAGCCTTGATCCGCTGAAGGTATTCCGCAAGGTTGTGCTCCTTGCCGTTGATAACTGCCGTGGTGGCGGAAAAACCGCTGGTCGGAAAGCAGATCGTGTCGCCATTACCCGGCTGGAAAAGGTTGATGATGTTGATTTGGGCCAGGCGGTCGGCGGGCAGTTTCATGCGCATCACGGCAGCGGCGTCGCCGAGCGGCTGCGGGCCGCCACAGAAAACCTTCGGCGCGGCCTTGCCGAGCATTTCCAGGTCAATGCCGGCGATCCAGCCCACCAGGGGGTGCAGGGCAAAACCGGCATAACGCGGGGCGTGCAAGGCAAACTCGGTGTGTGCCGGACTGTTCGCAGGCAGGATGACAAAACTGACGGCACCCTCCTCGGCGTCCTGATAAAGGCCGGGTAGTTCCGACGCGGCATACCTATGCGTGGAAGCCTGGAATTCGCCGGGGAATTCGGTGACAAAAATCTTGTCCTTGCACAGGCAGCCTCCGTCGCTGGTCATGAAATAAGGGATGGTTCCGCCGATCCAGTTGCCGGGTGGCAGCGTGGATAGCAGCTGTTCCTCCCCGGCCAGCATCAGGCTTTGACCGGCAGTAATTCTCCGGGCGGTTTCTTTCGGGTCCAGCAACCGGCTGGTCATTGGCTGCTCTGGGTTGGCTATCTTGTTGAAATCCTTCTCCGCCATGGGCAGACGACTGAATTTCGTGCAAAACGTTTTCAGTTGTCGGATGCAGTCCTGAGTGGAGATTTCCTTCGCCTGCAACCGGTTCCGCAAATTGACGAGAAAAAGCTGGAGAGCCAGAAAATCAAATTGAACATTGCGCGTGCCGTCGATAACGGAAGTCCATGCACTCTCGCTGATCAGATCTATGTTCACAACCAAAGTTCCGCCACGCGCTCACGCTCCGCACTGAAAGATGGCCGAGCGCGAGTCTGCAGGCTCGATACCCTATCGACAGCCGGCGTCGGCACTTGAGCCAAAAAACAATTTCAGCGGATTCACGGACATGGAAAACAGCGACATCCAAGCCGCGGAACGGCCCTACGTCGGCAACGAGCTTTCCATGGTGGCTTTGATGCCGCGCTAGTGCTGTGTAACAGAGATGCCTTTACAATGCCATTCAGACTCAAATCAGCGTACACCGGGCAAAAAACGTGGGGTCATTGTAAACCCATGACTGTTACACAACACTAGAAGGATGCCTGCGGTCAAATGGAAAAACGCCTGAATCCCCAGCGGCATTCGTGGTTGACAATACCGGCCGGGCGTGGCTCACTCCATTGGGGATAGGAGAAATGGACGACAACGAATCAATTCTCGCTGAGCTGCGAAAGATTTCGGCCTGGGCCGACATGCAGCGCAAATTTACCAAATGGTCGCTAGTTTTCGTCGCGGTTTTGATTCCCGCCATGATTATTGTTGGTGTCCTGACAGAACGTCGGGTGAAGACAAGCCTCGAAGACATCGTGCCTGTTGAGAAACCGGATTGGTATGATGTTGATAAAAGTGTCCGATTGGGCGATTTCGACAAGGCGATAAAGACCGGTGAGGAACTCATACTGAAAACGCCGCAGTATCCCGAAGCACATCGGCGGCTGGCCGGGGCGTATCTGGCCGCAGGCAAGGTTGAGAAGGCGAGGGAGCACTATGCGGAGGCGTTTCGTCTATTTCCCTCAAAAGAGAACGAGAAACTGCTGCTTGCGATTGATAAGAGAATCGAGGCTGAGAGCACGAGGCCAGATGGCGCATCGAACGGGAGCCAGCCGCTTAGCTCAGAGACAAATTCAACTTCACCGACGGCTGGCTCCCGTCGCTGACCTTTTGCGCTAGGCATCATTCACAATTATGAAAATTCGCATATCGCTATTCATCCTTGCGGCATCGCTGAACTTATTGGCCGTTGGCTGCTCAAAGCACATCGCGGGACCGAATCAGGCTTTGTTAGATTATCTCGGCGATCCGGTGGCACCGCCTGCACATATGGACGCCGCTTACACCAAGGAAGGGTTGACCAGCGCGATGCAGGATGCTGCCCAAGCTGCCAACGTTTCGCTGACGAAAGTTGAGATTGACGATTCGGAGTTTCCATTCCTTGTGGGCGTGGTTTGCGCAAATAAGGGCGACAGAGAGAAGTTAAAGGAGCAGATTCGGAAGGTGGCGGCTTACAATTATGGCGGTGGAGTTGATAGCGATACCACTTTGGCTATGAATCTTGTTCCGCACAGCGCCTTTCCAGGAGATGCGCGTGAGCGCGTTTATCACCGGATGATGCTGCGCGAGGCTGTGCTGTTCGACAAGATGAGTAGCGGACGATAAAATGACGCCAAGTCGCCGGAGCCAACCGC
>PLQC01000109.1:30108-66228 GCA_003159675.1 Limisphaerales bacterium | reverse complement strand
GTGTTCGCGGTGAACGTCCACATATCCAGATCGCCCAAGTCAATCGTTCCAGCGAAATTGCCGCCGTTCGTCAGAGCCCCTCCTTCATCCCCTGCAGGCACAATGAACGCCTCGGGAATCTGGGCCAGATGCAGCACATACGTGCCGGTGCCGCCCGCACCAAAGCTGCTGACGAGCACCGTGAAGGTGCCGCTATTGGTCGCAGTGTAGGCGATGAGATTGTCCGGGCTGTCTTGCGCGAGGCCCTGGAATGCACCTGTCGGCCCTTTCAGTTGGAGCTTGGCGTTGAAGCTGCTGCCCAGCCGCAACACAATGCTGTCTCCAGTATTGGCGGTGAGCGTGTAAGAATTCGTGGTGTTGGCAAGGAGGGTTCCAGCCTGATTCGCTCCATTGGTGAGGACAATCTGGGCACAGGCGATGTCAACAAACAGCATAGCGATGAACAATATGACGGGGATGCGGACGGCGCGGCACCAGAATTTCGGAGGCAAACCTGGGGAACGCCAGGGCGCTCTTCGGTCGGCGGGTCGCCCGGTTTCCGCCCCACCACAAGAAGTTTTCGCGGAGTTTGTCTTCACGGGCCTTGTCGAGTTCTGATTCGCGTTCATATCGGGTTGTCTTTCTGCTGATCTTCAGTCCATCACCACACCACCACGCTGGCGTCATCTCTCAGCGCCGATCGGACCCGATGCGCAAACGCAGTCCTTTGGGACAAACGCAAAGGAGCCACTCCTCAAATTAGGCGTTCTGGTATCCAAAGGGATGCCCACTCTATAGTAACTTTATCTAACGATGTCAATGACAAAATCTCACCTGATAAAAGCGTGACGGCTATTCGAACCGGTATGGAGGCTCGCTGCTCGCGCGCATCCGTACACTGCCCCCGGTGCGCGGCCTTCAGCCGTATTTATTCAGTCGCAGGGGAGCGCATGCGTCCTCGGGCGCAGTGGTTGGCGCCTCGCCATCCACTTTTGGGCCGTGCGTCCAGTCACCGTTGAGTGATTGCGTTGCGCCCTCCTCCGACCGGCGAGGCGCCGGTCGGAACACGCGAGGCGCGCGTGCTCCCCAAATCCAACTGCATCGTTCCGGCTTCAAGCGCTTCAGTGTCCGAGCGGGCGGAGGCGAAACGATTGACCCGTGGGATTCCGAACGATGAAGCGGCGTAAATGCCGCGCTCCGGCCTGTTTACAATCGAGGGCGGTGTCAGGAAGCGCCCTCGCCGCTCGCATACCCGATTTTACTCGTGCTCTACGACCGTCTCCGACTATAACTGCTGCATGCTGAAGGCAGGCATCGTCGGTCTTCCCAATGTCGGCAAGTCCACTCTCTTCAACGCCGTCACCCGCTCTCACAAGGCGTCGGCGGAGAATTACCCGTTCTGCACGATTGAACCGAACCTCGGCGTCGTCACCGTGCCCGAACCGCGGCTCGAACCCGTCGCCAGGATCGCCAAAGTCACGACGCTCATCCCGACCACGATCGAGTTCGTGGATATCGCGGGGCTGGTCAAGGGATCGTCGCAAGGCGAAGGACTGGGCAACAAGTTTCTCAGCCACATCCGCGAGGTGGACGCGATCGTGCAGGTCGTGCGCTGCTTTGAAGACCCGGATATCGTGCATGTCACGGGCGGCGTCGATCCGGTGCGCGACATCGGGATTGTCGCCACGGAACTGGTGCTGGCGGACCTCGAGACGGTCAAAAAGAGGCAGGAAAAGATTTCCAAAGATGTGAAGCGTGGTGACAAACACGCGCTGCTGGAGGCGGATCTTTTGCAAAAGATCGGCGCGCACTTGAACACCGGCAAGCCGGCCAACACGCTGGCGGTGCCGCTGGCCCCGGAGGAAAAGTCCATCGTCCGGAGCTTCTTCCTTTTGACCGACAAGCCGACCCTTTTTGCGGCGAACGTGAAGGAAGGCGATCTGGCGTCGGCGGACGCAAACCCGCAGGTGACTGCGGTGCGCGAGTTTGCCCGCACCCACCATGCCTGCGGGACGGTGGTGATCTGCGCGCAATTGGAGAGCGATCTTGCGGACCTCTCGCCGGAGGAAGGGGCGGCGTATTTGAAGGAACTCGGCGCGGCAGAGTCCGGCCTGTCGGTCCTGATCCGCAGCGTCTATCAATTGCTCGGTCTGCGGACATTTTTCACGTTCAACGAAAAGGAGGTCCGTGCCTGGACGATTCACGCAGGCGACACGGCGTCGAGAGCCGCGGGCGCCATCCACACCGATTTCGAGCGCGGCTTCATCAAGGCGGAGACGGTGAACTGGGAGGACCTGGTGAAGTCCGGCTCGGTGGGCCACGCCCGCGAAACCGGCCGCTACCGGATCGAAGGGCGGGACTACGTCGTGAAGGACGGCGACGTGCTGCTGTTCAGATTCAGCGTCTAGCGGGGCGCAGGCGTTTCCCAATGGCCGACGATCCACACCCATTTCTGGTTCGCTCCCGTCCAGTATCCTGGCACCCAGACGAACATGCGGTCGGGCGCAACGCCTTCGCTCTCGCGTCGGGGTTCCAGGACCGGCTCTCTCAGGACCAGTTCACCCTTGGGATAATACAGGGTCGCGGGCTCGCGGACCAGGGTGGTGTGTGAACAGGCGCAGCCGGTGACCCAAAAGCTGCCCGCTGCGATTGAGCCCAAAAGTTGAAGCCATTGCTTCCTCATAGTTTTCATTCAATTTCAAGTCTCTGCGGTCTCGTGCGACATTCCAGCCTCGGCCAGCATACACAACCACCGCGGAGGAAGACCAACAAAAATGAACTGCCACCGTAGTCCAGGAGGGCGCACCGGGACGGGCTTGAGTTTTCATGCGGGATTGATATGCTCAGCCCGTGCCAATTTACGAATTTCATTGCGGCAAGTGCGAGCGGGACAGCGAAATCCTTGTTCGCTCCACCGATCGGGCGGGAACCCGGTGTCCGCATTGCGGCTCGACAGAACTCGCCAAGCAATTCTCCGTGTTCGCTTCCAGCGCCGGCAGCGCCGGGAAAGCTTCCGCGTGTGAAACCGGGAGCGGCGGCGGTTGCGGCTGCTGTGGCGGGGGACCGCATCGGCACTGACGGCGGGCGTTGCGGCGCGTCGTCAAGGTGTCGAACCGTCCCATCGGGTCGCGGGCGGACCGCGGTCCTGCCCGGCCGCCGTGACGGCGAAACCTTTCAACGACTGAACGACTTCACCGGGCCACTTCTTCGGCGCGGACCCGTGTCAGGTCTTCCACAGCCCAGTCCGGGTGGTGTCGCACCAGTTCTCCGAGCGTGGCGCCGCCCGTGGCCACGGCCAGGACTTTGGCGCCGATCGCGCGACCGCAACGGATGTCTAGCGGCGTGTCGCCGATGACGAGCACCTGATCGTCGCGCAAATTCTCCCCCAGGACGCGNNCACCCGAGTTGGCGCGCCAGGGCGGCGATCTCATCGCGGTTTTCGCTGTCGTCGCCAAACGCGCCGATCTCAAAGACGCTCCACAAGTCGAAATGGCGAAGTTTGATTTCGGCGCCGAGCCGGATGTTTCCGGTGAGCAACCCGAGCAACGGCGGATTCGGCAGAGCCTTTAAATCACGGATGAATTCCCGGACGCCGGGGCACTCTCCGGTGTGGCTGGCCGCCAGGATATGATGGAGCCAATGGACGTGCCGTATGAAGAACCGCTCGAAATTTCCGNNNAGCGTGCCGTCGATGTCGAACAAGACCAGGCGAATCATCGCGCGCAAAATTAAAAGGGGTGTCCTCGGATGGCAACGACAACCGTCCGCGGCCCGTTATGAATTCACGAAATCGAGGATTGACGAGGCGGGTGAAAGCTTTCAGGCTGGCCTCGGGAAGGGGACATGGGAATGGGAAGGGCGAGGGCATTTACGCTGTTGGAGCTGCTGGTGGGGATGGTGATCCTCGCCATTTTGGCGGCACTGCTTCTGTCGGTGATGGGGCGCACCACGGACAAGGCCAAAGCGGCGGCCTGCCTGGGTAATCTTCGGCAATGGGGCATCGCCACCCGCCTCTTCGCGATCAACAACGAGGATTTTCTCCCGAAGGACGGATCTGCCAGCGGCAGTTCGACGGCGGAGGGATGGTATGTTGAACTGCCCCGGTCGATGGGATTGCCGGCGTATGGGGATATGCGCTGGCGCACGAACGCGACCGTGGATCCGGGTCGTTCCGTCTGGATTTGCCCGGCGAATTCACGCCGCAGCAACGGAAAGAACCTTTTCCACTATTGCCTGAACGAGCGCGTGAACGGCCTGGGAGCCGGCAACCGGATCAGCATCACTTCCATCCCCCACCCTGCCTGCACGGTCTGGTTGTTTGACAACGGCGGCGCCGCGCCCGTTGCGCAACAGAACAACGTCCACACCAACCTCCACAGTCGCGGCGCGCAGTTTCTGTTCCTCGACGGCCACGTCGTCCGCTTTCCGAACACGGCGTATTGGGATTTTCCGGCGCATCGAGGCATCACCAACAATCCCGAGCTGCTCTGGCTCCCCTGATCGAATTCCATTGCCTCCGCGCGTCAAAGCATTAGCATCACGGCTCCCCCGATGGCTCTCGGGGAAAGACGACATCGATTCATGAAAAGCTACAATGTTGCAGTCATCGGCGGCGACGGCACCGGCCCGGAAGTGACCCGTGAAGCCCTGAAGGTTTGCGAGGCGGCCGCCCGAAAATTCGAGTTCAAGCTGAACTGGCACCCTTACGATTTCGGCGGAGAGCGTTACCTCAAAACCGGCGAGGTGCTGCCCGACAGCGCGGTGGAGGAGCTGCGCAAATTCAAGGCCATTTTCCTGGGCGCGGTCGGCCACCCCCAGGTCAAGCCCGGCATTCTCGAGAAGGGCATTCTGCTCCGCCTCCGCTTCGAGCTGGAGCAATACATCAATCTTCGACCGGTGAAACTGTACCGCGCGGTGGATTGCCCGCTCAAGGACAAGGGTCCGGAACACGTGGACTTTGTCGTGATCCGGGAGAACAATGAGGGCCTTTACACCGGCGCGGGCGGCTTCCTGTTCAAAGGCACGCCCCACGAAGTCGCGTTGCAGGAATCGGTGAACACGCGCCGCGGTGTGGAACGTTGTCTGAAGTACGCGTTCGATCTCGCCCGGAAGCGCCGGGAGGGCAAGCCGTGGAAGGGCCTCCAGCCGGAGCACTTGAAAGCGGGCAAGACGGCGCAGTTGACGCTAAGCGGCAAGACCAATGTGCTCACCTACGCGTTTGATCTCTGGTGGCGCGCGTTTCAGGAGCTGGCCCCGAATTATCCGACAGTGAAGACGGATTACGCCCACGTCGATGCCACCTGCATGTGGTTCGTGAAAAATCCCGAATGGTTCGACGTGATCGTCACGGACAACATGTTCGGCGACATCATCACCGATCTGGCGGCGATCATCCAGGGCGGGCTCGGCATCGCGGCCGGCGGCAACATCAATCCGGAAGGGGCGTCGATGTTCGAGCCGATGGGCGGCAGCGCGCCGAAGTACACCGGACAGAACGTCATCAACCCCCTCGCCGCCATCAATGCGGGCGGGATGCTGCTGGATTTTCTCGGTGAAACCAAGGCCGGGGCTGCCGTTGAAAACGCCGTCATCGAAGTCGTCAACACCCGGATCAAGTCCCTTGCAGCCGGCAAAATGGGTTACGGCACGCGGGAAGTGGGGGATCTGGTTGCGGCGGCGATTTAGCCGCGGGTTTGCCGCGGTTCACAGGAGGCGGTCGCGGGCAAACCTCACCCTGAAGAAGCGGGCCCGGCATAAATTTCAAGTGGCTTTGCAAAGAATCGATTGCCGTGGCGCGTTGACTTTCCGCTTCAGGCTCCGCAACTTGTAGTCTTGAATTGAGCTTTGCCTCTTTACGAATACGAATTGTGCGAAGGCAACTGCAAAGTCTGCGGCGGCAGGTTTACCCTGCACCGGCCCCTTTCAGCGTCGCCACTCACGCACTGCCCGGCCTGCAAAAAGCCCGTTCGCAAGATTCTTTCGGCGTTCAATTCCCCGATGAAACTCAAGCCGCTCTCGATTTCGGACGCCAAAAAAGCCGGTTTCAGCGTGCTCAAACGGATCGGCAAAGGCGAGTATGAGCGGCAGTAACAGAACCTTGAAGCCCGGATCGCGGCCATGAACAGGATCCTCCCCTCTCCGCCCGGGGACACCGGGATTCCGGCTCCGGCCCGAATGAACGCGTCCCGCTCCAATGATGGACGCCGTGTCGGAGCGGAAGCGGGACCCTGCACAAAAACATTGCACGAACGGCCTCGATTTGGCTTCATCAGGCGTGCTCGGAGCTACGGGGGGGGCAAGGAACGAATTCTGCCGCAACCCGATAAAGGGCTCAAGTTGCGGGCAGCAGGGGATATGAGTCGAAGCCGGATGCAGGTTATCTATTCGGGCTACGTGCAGGGCGTCGGGTTTCGCTACACCGTAAAGTCGGTGGCGGCGGGATTTGAGGTCACCGGCACGGTTCGAAACCTGCTGGATAGCCGCGTCGAATTGGTCGCCGAAGGGTCGAGAGAGGAACTGGAAGCCTTCCGGAAGGCCATTCGCGAGGCAGGCCTGGATCACTTCATTCGGGGCGAAGAGATACTCTGGAGCGAGCCCACCGGTGGATTCCGGGGATTCGAGATTGTGAGATAACGTTGATGAAGTTTGCGATTATAGCCGACATTCACGCCAACCTGGAGGCGTTTCAAGTCGTTTTGGAAGACATCAAGCTCCAGAAATGCACCCACACCGCGTGCCTGGGTGATGTCGTCGGCTACAACGCCAACCCCAAGGAATGCCTGGATATCGTCCGGAACCTTGGAATCCCGTGCGTCAAGGGCAACCACGATGAATACTGCTCCGGAAACACGCCGCTCGACGGATTCAACCCGGCGGCGGCGGAAGCGGTCAACTGGACCCGGCAGCAACTGAACGAGGAGGACCGCCAATGGCTGCGCGAGCTGAAGTACCTTCGCATGGTCACCAGCTTTTCAATCGTGCACGCCACGCTGGATGGTCCCCAACGCTGGGGGTACGTGTTCGACAAACTGGCCGCCGCGGCCAGTTTCACCTACCAGAACACGGCCGTCTGCTTTTTCGGACACACCCATGTGCCGGTCGCGTTCATGCGCGACAGCGTGGTGCGGGGCGGCACCTATTCCAAATTCAAGGTCGAGCCGGGCAAAAAGTATTTCATCAACGTCGGGGCCGTCGGGCAACCGCGCGATAACAACCCGAAGGCCGCTTATGTGGTGTATGACATGGATGAAGGCACCATCGAATTGAGGCGTCTGGAGTATGACATCGCCGCGGCGCAGAAGAAGATTCGGAGTGCCGGCCTGCCGGAGCGGCTGGCGGAGCGGCTGGCTTACGGAAGATAGCAACAGGAAGGGGCCCGGCGGAGGCCGCCCTGCGGATTCAACCACGCTCCATTTTGCATCCGCCCTTCCCCATTGCGCACGGTGAAAATCCTCATTCTCAAACCCAGTTCCCTCGGCGACGTGGTGCAGGCCATGCCGGTGCTGCGGCTGTTGAAACTGCACTGGCCGGATAGCGAGATCTATTGGTGGATTAATTCCAGGCTGGCGCCTCTGCTGGAGGGCGATCCCGATCTGACGGACGTCGTTCGCTTCAACCGGCGGGGCTGGGCGGCGCCCGCGCACTGGGGCGAACTGTGGCGGAGCCTTTGCTGGAGCCGCAACCAGTCCTTCGACCTGGTCATTGACCTCCAATCCCTCGCGCGCAGCGGGGCGTTCGCCTGGCTGGCCGACGGAAAACTGTTGGTCGGGCTCGATGATTCCCGCGAGGGCGCCAGGGGATTCTACGACCTCGTCGTGCCGCGCCGCTCGTTTTACACGCACGCCGTGGACTGGTATCTCGGCGTGCTCACGGCGTTGAGCGTGCCGATCCATTGGAACTTTGCATGGCTGCCGGAACGGCCCGCCGTGGCCGCCGAAATCAGGCGCAAATGGCAGACGGATTCCGCGCGCTGGATCGCGCTGCAGCCCGGCGCCCGCTGGGCGAACAAGCGCTGGCCCGCCGAAAACTACGCCGGGCTGGTGCATCGTCTCGCCCGGGCCTGTCCGGACTTTAAATTCGCCATTCTGGGCGGCGAAACGGATCGCGACCTGGGAGCCGTCATCGCGCGAGCCGACCCGCAACGTTGCCTCGATTTGACGGACCAGATCTCCCTGCCCGAAATGGTGGAGTGGATTCGCATGAGCGAGTTGATGATTTCCAACGACACCGGGCCGATGCACGTCGCCGCCGCCCTGGGCAGACCGGTCGTGGCGATTTTCGGCCCCACCGAACCGCGGCGCACGGGACCTTACCGACGGCTCCGCGACGCCGTTCAGGCAAGCCTCCCCTGTGTTCCCTGCATGAAGCCGCGGTGCTCCTATTTCAAACCGCTCGAATGCCTGCATGTCATTTCGCCCGACGCCATCCTCGCGCGCGCCCGGGAAGCATTGGGAATGGCCGCCGCATAATTGCGGCTTGCGACTTCGTCGAAGCTTCATAGAGTGGTCGAATGAAAAAGTCAGGTTTGTTGCTTGGCGTCCTGCTTGCCTCTGTTGTCCATCTGTCGGCGCAAGTGACAGTCGAGGTCACTCTGGACCAGAACCAATTCCTTCCCGGTGAGGACTTGCCGGCTATCGTGCGCATCACCAATCGGTCGGGGCAAACCCTGCGTCTGGGCAGCGACCCGGGCTGGCTCACCTTTTCCATGGAATCGGGCGACAGTTATGCCGTCCTCAAGACGGGAGAGGTTCCGGTGCTCGGCCCATTCACTCTGGAGTCGTCTAAGCGCGCCATCAAGGTGGTGAACCTGGCGCCGTATTTCAACCTCGTGGAACCGGGCCATTACTCGCTGACCGCCACCGTCACCGTGCAGGAGTGGAACCAGCAGATCAGCAGCGATCACAGGTCTTTCGACGTCATCGAAGGAGCCACGCTCTGGGAACAGCAGATCGGGGTGCCGCGACCGCCGGGAGCGACCAATCCGGCGCCCGAAGTCCGCAAGTATAGGCTGCAAGAGGCCAATTACCTCCGCAAGAACCTGGTCCTCTATCTCCGGCTGACCGACGACGCGGGCCGGCTCAACAAAGTGTTGCCCCTCGGACCGATGCTCTCGTTCGGCCAGCCCGAACCGCAGGTGGACCGCTCGAACAATCTCCACGTGCTCTACCAGAATGGGCCGCATTCGTTCAGTTACACGGTCGTTGATCCGAACGGGAATGTGATCCGGCGACAGAACTATGATTTCACCACGCGGCCGCGCCTGCAGGCGGACCGCGACGGGAACCTCACGGTGGTGGGAGGCAAGCGCCACCCGAACGCTTTCGATCTGCCTTCGCCGACAACGGCGGAGACCAACGCCCCGGTGTCCATGCCTTGAATTTGTGCCGCCAGTCCTGGCGGGCGAATACCGCCCGGATCCTTCATGCGTAAGGACTCGGCGAATGTGGAAGAATCTTCGGGGAAGCCGCCCCAGTGGAAGCCCGATAACCGCGGCGGGTCGTCCGTGAGGGAACGTCAGGCAACCACCGCCGGGCCGGAAACCTGAAGTTGGAGAATCTTATCGACTGCGGCGGAGAAGTTGGACAAAAGGAAATCGTGGTGGACCGAGCCGGCCCAGGGTGATCTGAGAATCAGCGAAGTGCACCCCGCCGCCCGCGCCGCTTCGGCATCCTGCCATTTGTCGCTGATCACAAACGAGCGTTCCAGGTCCAACTGCCACTTGAATTTGCCCTCGATGAGCAGGCCCGGCTTCGGCTTGCGGCAGGGACAGCGGTCCGCTTCGGCGTGGGGGCAGATCAGAATATCGTTCAGCGGCATCGCGCGCTGCAACGATTCGTTCATGCGATCCAGTTCCCGCCGGGATAAATGGCCGTGCGACAATCCCGGCTGATTGCTCGTGGCGATCACGACCAGGCCGGCCGCCCTGAGTTTTTTTACCAGCGACACCGCCTCGGGGTTGACTTCAAATTCAATCGCAGTCAATGGAGTGACCTGACGCTGTCCCTCCACGCGCACCTTGTTCAGCACGCCATCACGCTCAATGAATACTCCGACCTTCATGAACCCGAGCAGAGCATAAACCTCGCCGGCCGGCCGGCGCCGCTCGAAAGAGATATTTTTTCGGAATCGCTGTCCAAAAACACTTCGGATTCGTCTCAAAAGTGAGAGAGGTGGAGTGCTGGAAATGTTCTCAACCCGCGACCGGCCCGGATCTTTGTCCTGGTTTCAGCCAAGTACCGTCCCAATCGAAATTGATTACTTCAAGAGATCCTCGAGCGACTGGACCTGGACCTGCATTCCATGAACGACGGGTTGGGCGCGGACCGCGAGATTGTCTTCGGTCTGGCCCGGAAATGATTTCAAGGTGACGCACACCGCGGCGATCGGATCACCATTGCGGTCACGCAACGGGACCGTCACGATCCCGGTGCCGCGAGTCTTGCCGACATAGGGTGTCCCCCGGGCGATCACATCCTGTTCGGTCGTGCCGCCGGCCAGACCCAATTCCTTGGGGTCGCTGCTGGCGACAACCACCGGCTTTGCTCCGCCCTCGGCCACCGCGTAGATCTTCAAGCCGATCAGGCGCGGATACGCCTTCATCTCCTGCTTCACCAGTCTCCCGGCAAGACTTTCCTGCCGGCTGTAGGCAACTTTTGCGTCGCTGAAATAACTGACCGAGTCGGACTTGGTCGAGAATCCGATCTTGCCCCTGACGAACGAGTTGTCCGTCAACATTGGAATCAGCTCTTTGCCATCGAGCAAACAGTGAATGTGGTTGCCTTCGCACTGAACGGTCATCTCATGCCACTCGCCCTTTTGAATGGGCGCTTCGGGGCCGATCAGAGGACCTCGAATGCCATTGACCACTTTATAGAACCAGAAACGGCCATCCAACGAACTGGCCACAAGCACATAAAAGTTCCGTTCGTCCTGGAACCTGAAAACCATTCCTGCCATCTGCGCGACAGTGCCGCCCGCTATTTTGAACCGCGTCGTCAATGTGAAATCTCCATACGTGTCCCGGTCGTAAATCAGCATTGGAAAATGGTCGTTCACCGGATCGCGCGCCAGTTGCGCCAGCACCGAGTGCCGGCTGACGGACGGCGCCTGGGTGGTGAGCGTCGCCATCGCCGGCGGCACGTCCTCCAGGATCACTTTCCAGTCACCGGGTTTGCCCTGACCCGCGACCGTGCTGCGAAATCCGGGTGGCGGCTGGTCGGGCGGACCTTCGCCGAAGTTGAACGTCTGTTCCATGGCCGGAGCGGGCAAAGCCGCCAGCACCAGGGCCCAAAGCAGGAAGGTTCGCATGAAAAAAAGCTAACAGAAACAACCGGCCGGACAAGTCCTTGTGCATTTTGCCCGCATTGGGAGGCGCAATTCATGCTTCCCAACGGACGGTTTGACTGTCATGGTGACTTGCTGAGGAACACCTCGTGGGATGCATGAGAAGAATTCTGCTTGTTGAGGATGATGTCCTGATCGCCCGGATTTACAGGCGAAAACTCGAGGACGCCGGGTTCCACGTGCTCGTCGCGGAGGACGGGGTGGCCGCCATCAAACTGGTTCAGGAATTCAAACCGGATTTGGTCGTGCTGGACCTCATCATTCCCAAACTGAGCGGTTCGGACGTTCTTAAATTCATCCGCCAGCATCAGGAACTCAAGGCGGTGCCGGTCGTGGTGTTCTCCAACGCGTTCATGACCAGGTCCTGGGAACAGATCGCCATTCTGGGAGTGCAGGAAACGCTCCTCAAATCTGCAGCCAGCCCCCCCCAACTGATCGAGGTCATTTCGAGAATACTCGAGCGATCGAGTGCTCCTGCGCCCAAGCCCGGTTCCGTCGTTGAAACAGGGTCCGCTCCCGAAAAGACGGCGCGACCGGCCGGAGCGCCGCAGGCGAGCCCGCCCGCCACCCGGGAATCAAGGCCGCTGCGCCGCAGTGAAAGCGCGGCCGAGTTTCGAAGCCGGCTGCGGCGTGATTTTTTCGAGCAGATCCCGGCGATCTCCAAGAGTTTCCAGGTGCTTTGCCGGGAATTCCTCGAAAGTCCGGATTCCCAGGTCCAATTGCGCCGCCTGGGAGATTTGCAGCGCAAGATCGGCTTTTTGACCCATATGACCAGCATGGCCGGCTGCTACCGCATCGCCCAGTTGTCCAGCGCTTTCGAAGCCCTTCTCTTCGAACTCCAGTTCAAACCCGCCGCCATCACCAACTCCGCCAGCCAGACGATCTCATCGACCTCGGAATTGCTGGCCGGTTGCCTCGCCCGCGCCGACCAACCCGACGAACAATGCCTCTCGCCGACGATGGTTCTGGTGGTGGACGATGATGCGGTATCGACCCGCGCCCTGGTGCTGACCCTGGCCCGCGCAAACCTTACCGCCACCACCGTCGCCGACCCGTTCCAGGCTCTCGAAAAGCTCCGACAGAATTCCTACGATGTGGCGCTGCTGGACATCAACCTGCCGGGCATCTCGGGCATCACTCTTTGCCAGGAAATGCGAAAGTTGCCGCGTCACGCCAAAACACCCGTCATTTTCGTCACCAGTTACGCTGAATTTGAGCCGCAGGCGCGCGCCATTCTGAACGGAGGTGACGATCTGATCAGCAAACCTATCATGCCCGTGGAATTGACGGTCAAGATCATCGCTCACCTGATGAAGCGCCGGTTGGAGACCCTGCCAACGACGCGCTAAACCGGAAACCCGGCCGCCCGGCCGGCACGGTTCGGTTGAAAAGAAGGGACGCCATGCCCAATCGTTCAAGCCGGCTTTCCCTCGCCGGGATTCCGTTGCGCGAATGGCTGCAGCAGGTAATACAGCGTCGGGGTTGCCACCAACGAAAGCAGCACCGAAATGCACAAGGCCCCGATCACGGCGATAGCCAATGGCCGAAGCATGTCCGCACCGCTGCCGATGCCCCAGGCCAGCGGCAACATTCCCAAAGCCGCCGCCAGCGACGTCATCAGGACCGGACGAAGCCGGCGCTGACCGGAACGCACCAATGCGTCTTCCAGATTCATTCCCTGTCCGCGATGATGACCCACCAGGTCGAGCATCAGGATGCCGTTCTTTGCCACGATGCCCACCCCGATGATGGCACCTAGAAAAGAGACGATATTGAGCGTCGTACCGGTGATCCACAACGCCGCCACCGTCCCGAACAACGCCAGCACCGCGCCAAACACAATGGAAACCGGCTCGTAGAACGAACGGAATTCAATCACCAGCACGGTGAACACGAGGAACAACGCCATGAGCAGCACAAAGAGCAGGTTGCGGAAGGATTCCTGTTGCTGCTGGTAAAGGCCCCCATACTCGACCGTGCCCGGTGGAAGCCAGCCAGCCTGACTCAGCTTGGCCTGAATCTCCTTCATGGCGCTGCCCAGGTCGCGGCCCTCGAGCCGCGCGGTCACGGCAATTTCCTGACGCAAGTCCTCGCGATGCAGTTCCGCCTGGCTGGGCTCCCGCGTAACGTCGGCCACCTGGCTCAGCCGCACCTCGGCGCCGCCCGGCGTCCGGATGGGCAGGTCGCACAGCGCGACGGTGGTGTTAAGGTTCTTGGGATTCTCCAAAACACGGATGTTCACGATGCGGTCGCCCTCGAGAACGTGCGACGAAATCTGGCCCAGCATGGCGGTGTTCGCCGCCTCCGCAATGTCGCTGGCCGTGAGGCCGAACCTCTCGGCGTCGGCGGCCCGCACGCGTAGATTGATCGAAGGACCGGTTTCCGTCAGCCCATTGAACGTATCCACCACGCCCCGCACCGATCGGATTTCCGACTCGACCCGCGGCGCTGTTTTCTCCAGCCAACCCAAATCCGGCGAGAAGATCTTGATTTCGATTGGATCGGGCGTCAGCGACAAATCGCCGATCACATCGGTGAGAATGCCGGGGAATTCCCAACGCATCATCGGAAACTGTTCGGCGAATTTATGACGCAGTTGAGCGATGACTTCCTCGGTGGTGTGCTTGCGGCCAGCTTTGAGCTTGACCGCAAAATCGCCCCGATAAGGTTCGGTGATGAACATGCCCAGCTCGGTGCCCAGTCGCCGGGAATAACTCTCGACATCCGGGTTGGCGCCAAGAATCGTTTCCGACTCGTCGAGAATGTGCGACGTCTCCGTAAGGCTCGTCCCCGGCGGCGCCCAGTAATCAATGACGAAACCGCCTTCGTCAAAATCCGGCAGGAAATCGGATTCAAGATTCTGATAAATGAAAACCCCGAGAACGGCGATCATGCCGCACCCCAGCATCGTCAGCCAGCGATGTCGCAACGCCAGCCGAACCGAGCGTTCATAGACGCGAATGACGCGTGTGAGCAAGAAGCCGCCCTCGGCCTGGCCGCCGGCCCGTTTCTCGCGGTCGCGCACGAACCAGCCCGCCAGCGACGGCGTGAGCGTGATCGCCAGCACGAGCGAGGTGAGCAGTGATACCACCATCGTCAATGCCAGCGCCCGGAAGAAGACCCCCGCCACACCCACCAGGAACGCCAGCGGGATAAACACCACCACGGGCGTCAACGTCGAGCCGACCAGTGGACGGAAGATTTCACCGATGGCCTCCTGAATGCCTTCCAGCCGCGGCCGCCCGGCTGCGATTTTGGCGAACATCGCCTCGACCACCACGATCGCGTCGTCAATCACCAGGCCGATCGCGGCCGCGACGCCGCCCAAAGTCATCATGTTGAAGCTCATGTTCACCAGCTTCATGGCGACCAGCGTGATCAATACCGTAACGGGGATCGTGACAATGGCCGTCATGACGCTGCCCCAATTCTTCAGGAATAAAAAGAGAATCAGCACCGACAGAATCAACCCGAAGACGATGGCGTCCCAAACGCTCCCCACCGATTCACGCACGAATTGCGATTGATCGTAAAAAAAGGCGAGCTTCATGTCCGGCGGCAATTCCTTGCGCAGTTGCTTCAATTCCGCTTTCAAGACCTTGGCAATGTCCAGCGTGCTGCCGTCGGGCTGGCTCACGAAGTTCAGCAACACCGCGTTGCGGCCTTCAGCCGTGACCACGGTAAAGGCCGGCTCCGGGCCTCGCTCCACCCGGGCAAGGTCCTGGATGCGCACCGGATGATCCGCGGTGGCGGTGATGACAACAGCGGCGATGTCGTCCGCCGAATGAACACGACCGTCCACGGTGGTGAGGTAAAGGTGATAATTTTCCTCCAACATGCCCGCCGGAGCGACGACGTTGTTTTTGACGAGCGCGCCCGTGATATCCCCGAGGCCGAGATTGGCCGCCTGCAGTTTCAATGGGTCCACGAGCACGTGGTATTCCGGCCGGCGTCCGCCGACCACGTCGATCCTCGCCACACCTGGAATCTGCAGGAAGCGCGGTTTCAAATTGTAGCTTGCCGTTTCCCACAATGACGTCAGATCGCGAGTGGGGCTGGTGAGACTGATGCCGATGATCGGGAACGCCGAAAAAGTCAACCGCGAAACTTCGGTGGTAACGGTCGTCGGCAGTTGGCTGTTGATCTGCGCCAGCCGGCCCAGCACATAAAGCTCGGACTGCACCATGTCCACATGCCAGTTGAAGAAAACGTTGATTTCCGCCGCACCCCGCCTTGTGGCCGAACGGACGCTCACCGCTCCCGGGATGTCCTTCATGGCCTCTTCGATGGGACGCGTGATGGTCGCCATCATTTCGTCGGCCGGCATGATGCCGTTGTTCACCAGGATGACAATACGCGGGAAATTGGTTTGCGGGAAAACCGACGACGCCATGTGCAACGCCGAGAAGACTCCCGCCAGGCACAAGGCCGCCGCGATGAACGTGATGGCCAGCGCATGCCGGACGGCAAAGCGGCCGAGGGGTGTGCGCTCCCCCATTTCAATTGAACCCTTCGTCCGCATCAGGGATTCACCACGCGAATTTTCGTTTTCTCCGGCAACCCGTAAGCCCCAACCGTGACCACCGAATCCCCCTCCTGAAGTCCCTTTCCCTCAATTTCCACCCAGCCATCCTCCCGCAAGCCTGCGTGCACCGGCATCTGTGTCGCCTCGTCGCCATTGACCAAAGCGATGAGGCTGCGGCCGCTGTCGTCGGTGACGACGCCTTCCGCCGGCGCGGCCAGGCACTGCGCGTGCACGGCTGTGACAACGCGCAACTGGACGAACTGGCCGGGACGCAATCCGCTGTCCGCCGGCAGCGGCGCGCGCGTCAGGACGGTGCTGTTGCTCGTGTCCACCGCGGGACTGACGAACGAGAGCGTCGTGGTCAACGGCGGCTCGGTCAGCACCTGCACTTTCTCGCCCGATTTCAATGCGCCGGCTTCCGACACCGGAATCTCCGTCTTGATCGCCAGGCGGCTCAAATCAATCACCTCCGCCACGACCGTGTTCACATCCACCGCCGCTCCGGGCTTGGCGTTGAGGCGGGTGATGGTGCCCGACAACGGCGCCGTGACGCGCAACAAGGCCAGTTGCGCTTCGGCGTCCTGCAAACTGCGGAGCGACGTGTTTTCCTGCGCGTATAACTTCTCCTGTCGCGCCACCTCCTGCTCCACGTAAGCCGCGGTGGCCGTGCCTGAATTGAATTCCACCAGGACGGCGCCCTTCTCAACGTGCTGGCCTTCGACCACATTAACCCTGGCCACGACGCCCGCGATCGACGCCGCCAGCGATGCCCCGGCGGCCGGTTCATTCACGCTGGCCGGCGCCGGTTCAACCGTACCATAACCGGTGACGTATTGATGCAGCGTCGCGCGCTTGAGTTTGCCCGTCTGAACACTGATGAGCGTAGGAACGGCTTCCTCTGATTCTTCAACTCCACCGGACCGAGGCGCGAATCTGAGCAACGCATAGAATGCCACTCCAGAAACCACGACCGTCAGAGCGATGATGACTTGTTTACGGCTCATACATGATCCATTTCATCGCGGGGTTTTCAGAGCGCCTTGCAGCACGGCTTCGGGCATTTCGAGCGGGCTTTGCAGCGCGTCCTCCAGTTGACCGAGCGCTTGTTGCGCCTTGATCAGCGCGGCGAGCCGGCTTTGCGAGGCTGTGCCGAATTCAACTTCGGCGTTGGCCGCGGCCAGCGGGTCCACCTCTCCCGCCTGCTCCTGCGCACGAACAGAATCCAATCGCTGCCGCAGATGACGCAATAGTTCCTTGGCGGTCGCCGCTTGCCCCAACGCCGCGTTGTAACCAGCCAGTGCGCTGTCAATTTCACCGATGGCATTTGCCTGCACCGCCAGGAAATGCGCGGCCGCCTGCGCCCGCCTGGCCTCCGCCTCGGCGGCCGGCCCCTGGTTGTGATTCAGCACCGGCAGTGTCAGCGTCAACCCGAGATCCCATTGGCTGTCCCCGGCGCTGCCGGCGTTCCAGGCATAACCGGGTCCCAGATGCAGGTCCGGATATTGATTGGCAATTTCGAGTTGAAGGGCGGATTGGCTGGCCGCGTATTCGGCCAACGCACCGCGCACGTCCGAACGATTCAACAGCGCCTGCCGCCGGACTTCAGGTTGGGTCAGTTCTTGTGGAAACTGGCCCAGACCCGCGAATGATAATTCGACGCCATCCAGCGCGCGCAATGCCACACCGAGCGCGTTCGCCAATTGCACGCGCGCCTGCTGGTATTGGCCGATGACGTCCTGCCACGCCAGTCGCGTGGTGTCCAGCCCCACCCGGGTTTGGGTGGCGTCATAGCTGGAAGCGCTGCCAGCGGCAACCTGGCCTTCGAGCAGCCGGACGACGTTGCTCTGCGCCATTGCCTGGTGGGCCAATAACGATTCGGTTTCGCGCGCGGCGTACACGTTCACCAACGCGATGCGCACGCGGCTGCGCACCTGCCACACCGTGCCGACGACGTTCCAGCGCGCGGCCTCGGCCAGATGCCCGGCTTGGGCGATGCGTTTACCGCGCTTGCCGGCAGTTTCGATGGGCCAATCCAAGGTCACCGGCACCAGCCAGGGGCTGGGAGTGCCAGGAATGCCGGAGTCGAATCCCGGAGTCACGGACACAGATGGATTCGGGCGTTCGCCAGCCGTGATGCGCGCCGCATCCGCCCTGGCCCACTCCGCGCGCGCCACCGCCAGGTCCGGGTGATAATAGAACGCCACCAGCGCGAGCGTGTCCATGTCCCACGATTGTCGCGGCCATTCCCCGGACAGATGATTGGTCTCGAAGAACGCCCGCAGGTTCGAATTCGTCAGCGAGCGGGATTCGAAATCCGCAGCCGTGCCGGCCGGGGATAGCGGTTGCGGATGAAAACGGGCACATCCGGCGAAGGCAACGAGAACCAGGCTCGCCGCCACAAAGCCGCGCCGAGCGCGCAATCGGATAGGAGCGCGGACAGCTTTGTCTGCGTGTTCCGAAACCGTGATTCGCGCGAACAAGGCTGTCCGCGCCCCAAGCAGGGATTGAGAGATGGCGCCCCTGGATCCACGGACTCCGACGACTCGCCGCAAATGGATCGTCCGGCGTTTCATGCGATCCGGTTTTCCTGAAGCAGCGGCAGGCGCACGGTCACCGTGATGAGTTTGGATGGCGCGGATTCAATGCGGATCGTTCCGTTGTGCGCGGACGCGATCCATTGCGCGATGCTCAGCCCGAGGCCGCAGCCTTCCACGTCGCTGCTGTGGGCCGAATCGCCGCGGAAGAACCGGTCGAAGACACGCGGCAGGGATTCCCGCGGAATGCCGGGCCCGGTGTTGGCGATGGAGAATTCGGCCGTGCCGACCACCCGGCGCAGAGCCATGGTAATCGAGCCGCGCGGCTGGTTGTACTTCACGGCGTTGTCCACGAGGTTCAGGAGCAACTGCCGCAGTCGATGCGCGTCGCCGCTGACGACCGTTCCCTCACAGGCCGCCAGGTCCACCCGGATTTTGGAGAACAATGCGAGGATCTGGGCATCGTCAAAAGTGTCGCGCACCAACTCGTCCAGCCGCACCGGCGCCATGGCGAGCCGGATGAGGCCGGCGTCGGCTTTCGCCAGCAGCGTGAGGCCGTCCACGATGCGGGTGAGGCGGCGCAATTCCTCGAGTTGGCTGGCGCAGTGCTCGCGCTGGGCGGGCGGAAGCGACTCGTCGCGCAGGGCCGTTTCGGTTTCCCCGCACAGGATGGTCAGCGGGGTTTTGAGCTCGTGCGAGGCGTGGAGCGTGAACTCGCGGATCCGGGTGAAGGAATCGTGGAGGCGGCCCGTCACGCGATTGAGAACCTCGGTGAGCCGGTCCAGTTCATCGCCGTTGCCGGTGCGCGGCAGGGGTTCGGTGAGATTGCGCTCGTTGATGCATTCGGCGGCCCGGGTCAGCACGGCCAGCGGCGCCAGGGCTTTGCGCATCAGCCACCAGCCTCCGCCAACGCTGAGCAGGACCGCCGGAATGCCGATCCAAAGGACGATTTCAACAATCTCCTTCATGCCCCGCTCGGACCGGGGAGTCCGGTGGCGCTCGTGGAATTCGTTCAGAGAGAGCACGGTGATCGCCAGGATGGAAACCAGCAGCACCCCGGCGTACCACAGCGTCATGCGCGTGCGGATGGTCATGGCTGGTCTTTCAGCACATAACCCACGCCGCGAACCGTGTGGAGAAGTTTGGGGTCGAAATCCGCGTCGATTTTCTCCCGCAACCGCCGGATGTAAACGTCCACCAGGTTCGTCCCCGGATCGAAATCATAGTCCCAGACCTTCTCCAGAATCGTCATCCGTCCGCAGAGGCGGCCCGCGGAACGCATCAGAAACTCGAGCAAACGGTATTCGCGCGCGGTCAGTTCAATGCCGGTCTCCCCGCGCTGCGCCCGCCGGGTGAGGGTGTCCAGCGTCAGGTCCGCCACGCGCAGCACCGGCGATTTGGTCTCCCCGCCGCGGCGGGTCAACGCCCGCACCCGCGCCACCAGCTCGGCAAGAGCGAACGGCTTCGGCAGGTAATCGTCGGCTCCCGCATTCAACCCTTCGACGCGCTCGTTCACCTCGCCCCGCGCGGAAAGGAGCAGGACGGGCGTGGCATTGTTGCGTTCGCGCCATTGCCGCAGGACGCTCAACCCGTCCCGTCCCGGCAACATGATGTCCAGGACGATGCCGTCGAAGGGCGTGGCACTGGCCGCGCTCAGCGCGTCCTGGCCGTTGTGACACACATCCACCGCGAAGCCTTCCGCCTGAAGCGCCTTCCGGATGAACGAGGCGGTTTTCCTTTCGTCTTCAACGACCAGCACGCGCATGTCCTGACAGGGGGTTGAATTCCGTTTCGAAGGGCGTGCCCGGAGCATCCGCCGGCTTCGAGTGCGTTGACCCTGTCACGGAGCCGCAGGTGTGTCCATCCCGTAAACCAGGATTTTGAAGCTGCCCGCCGCCATCCGCCCGCGTCTCTGACCTTCCGCCGGCGCCTCGAATTTGCCCGCCGCCAGATAGATTTTATGAGTCTTCGGATCCAGCGTCATCGTCCGCGAACCGCGCTGGGTCGCCAGCGTCTGCACGACCGTGAGTTTGTCCGGGGAATCTTCATGCGCAATGGTGACGGTGCCGTCGCCGCAGGATGCGAACGCGAGCCGGGTGCCGGGATCGAAGGCGTTGGCGTCCACCCCCTGGCCGATGGACACGGTGCCGGCCACCTTGCCGCTGCTGCTGTCCATCATCACCATCAGATTGTTGTGGCAGCCGACGAAGAGCCGATGGTTCGCCGTGTCAATCGCCAGGCCCGATGCCTCCTCGCCCGGAGCGATCGGCCACCGATTCACCACGGCATGGGTTTTGGTGTCGATTGCGACCACCTCGCTCTTGTCTTCGAGGTTGTCATAAACGCGACCAGCGCCGGGATCGGCCGCGGCAAACTCCGGCCGGCCGCCGAGCGTCACGGTGGCCACGACCGTGGCCGATTTGGCATCGATGACCGTCGCCGATTGGCCCCGCCCGTTGAACGTGTAAAACTCCTGTTGCCCCGGCTCGTAAAGCATTCCGTCCGGGTTCGGCCCTGTCTCCACCTTGGAAAGCGTTTGCAGCGTCTTGAGATCGACAATGCCCGCCTTGTTTTCGCGGCCGTTGCTGGTCATCCCTCGTCCGAGTTCGGGCGCGGGCGCAAGGCCATGCACGCCCGGCGTGTTCGTGATCTCGCCCACGACCGATTCCTTGTCGAGGTCAATCACGACCACCTGGGTGCCATGGCTGACGTACAGCCGGCGGGCGGCGGAGTCCACCGACAGGTAATCCCAGCCTCCGTCGGTTCCGACAGGAATTTCCTTGAGAAAATGATAAGGGCCTTCCGCCGCGGAAACCGCGACGGCGGTGAAGCACGCGAGGGCCGTGCCGAGAGCGGACAAATAATTTCGTTTCATGGGTGTTGTTGATTGTTCGTTCGTTGGACCCGTTCAGACAAGCAGTTGAAGATGAACCTGGCATGAAGGGTTCATGACAGTTTTGTCATCCGCACAGTGCCGGTGCAAAGCCGCAATGAAACGACGCTCAGGCCGGTAGATCCTTGCCGGTCGTCGTCACCGTCAGCTTTCCGTGCTTCACCCCTTTGGCGGCGATCAGTTCGTCGGCGATCTTCTTGATGATCGCCCCCTGCCCGCGAACGACCAGGACTTCGAGGCAATTATGGTGGTCGAGGTGGACGTGGATCGTCGAGATGATCACCTGGTGATGGTCGTGCTGGATGTCGGTCAACGTGGCCTGCACGTGCGGCTTGTGATGGTCGTACACCAGCGTGATCGTGCCCGCGATTTCGCCCCGGCTTGTCTTCTGACGGTGTTCCACCAGTTGCGCGCGGATCATGTCCGCGATCGCCTGGGACCGGTTGCCGTAGCCCTTCTCGCGGGTCATCGAGTCCAACTGCGCCAGCAGCGAGGGCGCCAGCGAGATGCTGAAACGGGAGACGGTTTCTTTTTTCATGGCCGAATAAGCGAAGTGTAGGCCGGGGTGCCGGCTTGTCAAAGCGCCAAAAGGCATTGCCGCGTACCGGCCTGGAAGTTCAACACAAGTCAGCATTGCCCCCAAAGCCTTGCTCGTGTAGAACGCTCCCATGCCCGCGCCCAGGGAAATTCTTGATCTTGTCGCCCGTTTCGAGCAGCAACTCGACTCCTACAAATCCGGGCAGTACAACGAGACCCAGCTTCGCCGTGAATTCCTCGATCCCTTCTTCAAAGCGCTTGGCTGGGACGTGGACAACACATCGGGTTACGCCGAAGCCTACAAGGACGTTGTTCACGAAGACGCCATCCGCATCGGTGATCGGGCCAAGGCGCCTGATTATTGCTTTCGCATCGGTGGCACGCGAAAATTCTTTGTCGAAGCCAAGAAGCCTTCCGTGGATATCAAGGAAGAAGTCCCACCGGCATACCAGGTCCGCAGCTATGCGTGGTCGGCCAAATTGCCGCTGAGCATCCTCAGCGACTTCGAGGAGTTCGCCTTCTATGATTGCCGGATCAAGCCGGGCAAGGACGACCCCGCCGCCACCGCGCGCATTTTCTATTGCTCGTTTCGTGATTACGCGAAGAAGTGGGATGAAATCGCCTCGATCTTTTCCCGCGAAGCGGTCCTCAAAGGCTCCTTCGACCGATTCGCCGAGTCCACCAAGGCCAAAAAAGGCACGGCGGAATTCGACCAGGACTTCCTGGCAACCATCGAAGCCTGGCGGACGGAACTGGCCCAAAACCTGGCGCTGCGCAATCCGAAGCTCTCCCAGCGCGAACTGAATTTCGCCGTCCAACGCATCATCGATCGGGTGATCTTCCTGCGCATCTGCGAGGCGCGCGGCATCGAGGACTATGGGCGGCTCGGCGCGCTCGTCAATGCCGACCGCATCTATCCGCGTCTGGCCCAGTTGTTCGAAGCCGCCGACGTCCGCTACAATTCCGGGCTGTTCCATTTCAAAAAGGAGCCGGGCCGGCACGAAGCGCCGGACGAACTGACACTTGAGCTGCAGGTTGACGACAAGTTGCTGCGCGAGATCTTGCGCGGACTCTATTATCCGGAAAGCCCCTACCGGTTCTCCGTCATTTCCGCCGATATTCTGGGCCAGGTTTACGAACAGTTCCTCGGCACAATCATTCGGCTGACTGAGGGACACCGCGCCGTTCCCGAGCTCAAACCTGAGGTGCGAAAGGCCGGCGGCGTTTATTACACCCCCACCTACATCGTGGATTACATCGTCCGGCAGACGGTGGGCAAACTGCTCGAGGAAATTGATCCAGTGGTGGGGCGAGCGTCCCCGCGAGCCGAATACCTGACAGCTGGAAGGGCCGGCGAATCATCACGGACCGCGCGCCACAATGTTTTAAAGAAAGTTTCCAAACTCCGCATCCTCGACCCCGCCTGCGGTTCCGGCTCGTTCCTCATCGGCGCGTATCAATTCCTGCTCGACTGGCACCTGCAATTCTACACCACCAGCGATCCGGTGAAGTGGGCCAAAGGCGGCAAACCCGCCCTCGTCCAGACAACCCGAGGCTGGAAACTCACCATCGCCGAACGCAAACGGATTCTGCTGAACAGCATCTTCGGCGTGGACATCGACGCGCAGGCGGTGGAGGTCACCAAACTGTCGCTCCTGCTCAAAGTGCTGGAAGGCGAAACCCAGCAGAGCATCGAACCGCTGTTCCGCATCTTCCATGAACGCGCCCTCCCCGACCTGGGCGACAATATCAAATGCGGCAATTCGCTCATCGGCCCCGATTTCTACCGGCAAGCCGAACTCCCGCTGCTCACCGATGACGAGAAATACCGCATCAACGTCTTTGATTGGCAGGCGGAGTTTCCCCACATATTCCGTAGGAGACGAGGTGACGAGTCTCAAACTGTTTCGGAACAAGAAAATGGAGTCTCCTCACGTCGTCTCCTGCCTGGCGAGCAGGGCGCCACCGGCGAACTGCGTGAAAGCGCCGCCGCGTCGCCGTTGGATTACACAGCGCCCGGTGTCCCCTTGCATGGCAGCTACAGCCACAAGAAAATGAAAGGCGAAAAGGCCGCACTGTCTCCAGTGCCAGTTGCTTCCGAATGGGAAGGCGGTTTTGATGCGGTTATCGGAAATCCGCCGTATGGGGCGTTCGCAAGCGACGCCGAATCTGCGTACTTCCGGACGAAGTACCAAAGCCCAGCGAACTCACTCGACACATTTCTGCTTTTTGTTGAACGTGGACATCATCTGCTTCGGGACCGTGGTCTCCTGGGCATGATCATTCCGTCGGGTTGGGTGTCAACGCCGTCCGCTAAACCGCTCCGCTCTTTGTTCATCAAAAGCTTCAAACCTTTGACCTTTGTTTCCTTGCCGTTCGATGTATTTCGCGCCTACATCGACACCGTGGTTGTGACGGCCCAACGCGCTCGGAACCCCGAGCGAGAGAAATCCGATAAAGTGCGGCTCTTCGTCTTTCCCTCCAAGTTCACGATTAGATCAGTTGCTGATTTCGCACAGTTCGAGAAAACAGCCAACTATCGCGACTGGCTGGGAAGTCGGCATACCGAGTTCTTAATCACATGTTCCCGTGCTGAAGCGAAAATATTGGAGAAGGTACGACAGCAGGCCAACACACTTGGCGATTTCGTCCTCGTGAAACGCGGCATTGAAGTGTTCACACCCCAGCCTGCCAAGAGCGGTCTCGTAAATCCACGGCCTGCGTTTACAGGCATACTCCAACGATTCAACTTGGAGCATGGAGACAAAGGATTCGTCAGTTACGATGCGGAGGTGGAGGCTTCGAAGCCATTCGATTATTTCTCCACACCACGAATCCTGCTTCGACAGGTTCTCAGCAGAAAGTTGCGCCTGCAAGCCGTATTCACAGATGAGACTTTCCTGACCAACCAGTCAGTTCAGAGCTTAATCCCCGTTCCTGATGCTAAGGCTTTTCGATCGCTCGAATTTCTGCTGGGAATTCTCAACAGCCGGCTTTTGTCGTGGTATTTCGTCAACTTCAACAGTGTTGCACGGAGGGATGATTTTCCAAAAATCATCATTCAGCAGACCCGTGAACTCCCGCTTCCAGCCTTTGACCTCAAAGCCGGCAAAGCATTGCACGACCGGATGGTGAGCCTGGTGGAAGCAATGCTGGACTTGCACAAGAAGCTGGCCGCTGCGAAGACGCCGCAGGAGAAAACCGTGCTCGAACGCCAGATCGCGGCCACAGACGCCGAGATCGACCGGCTGGTTTATGAACTGTATGGGCTGACCGAGGACGAGATCAAAATCGTCGAAGGTGAATCCAAAAACCCCGTAGGAGACGACGTAAGGAGTCTCTGATCTCCCCGCAATGAAATTTCCAAAGCCAACTCAGCCACGGTGCGATTCGCTCAACCGTTCCTTTTACCTGCCGCGTCTGGCTCGGGAGCATTATCAAGGCGACGCGGTGGTGTTCTGGACCCTCACGATCTTTGACAAGGCCCAGGGCTGGCTCACTCCGGCGCTGCACCAGCGCTTCCGCGAATTGATGTTCCACGCCGCCGCACGGGAGGGTTTGCTGTGTCCGATCTATTGCCTCATGCCGGACCATCTGCATCTGGTTTGGATGGGGTTGCGGCTGGATACGGATCAACTCAACGGCATGGCGTTCCTGCGAACCCATCTTGAACCTGAACTGTCCCCCGCCAGATTTCAGCCGCAGGCGCAAGATGAAGTCCTGCGGGACGAGCAACGGAAACAGAACGCCTTCGCCACGGTCTGCTTTTACATCGCGGCCAATCCCGTCCGGGCTGAATTGTCAGCCAAACCGGAAGAATGGAGTTTCACCGGCTGCCTGATTCCAGGCTATCCGAAGCTGAACCCGCTGGCCGAGGATTTTTGGCCCAAGTTCTGGAGACTTTATGAAAAACTGCGGGAATCGGATGCGGGCGATCTCCTGCGCCCACCCATAAGATCAAGTTGAAGCGAACAAATCAGAGTCTCGTCACCTCGACTCCTACGAATGAGGGTTGTAGGTGACGACGTAAGGAGTCTCTAACTGAGAATGAAGACAATTGGCGAACCTAAAAGGTTTAAGAGGAGACAGCTATGGAAATCACGCAACAGACCGTCGCGGAGAAGATTGCCGCCTACCTGCGGCACGATATTTCCCTTGTGGAGTTGGTGGATTGGGCGGAGGAGGCGATGCGGGAAGGAGAGTTCGCGGACCGGGAAATGGACGCCATTCGCGATGTGATCGCCCGGATTGGGGTGGCGGATGTCCGCGCCTTTGGTCTGGCGTGGGAAGATTGCGAGGAGATGTTGCGCCGACTCGGATATAAAGCGAGGATCAGTGTCATGACCACGTGAAGACAGCGGCGGCCGGCCGGTTTGGTGGACGGAGATTTGGAGTTCTGTTGAGAGGGTATCTGTGAATCGAGTGCCGCAAATTGAATCGGACACACCCCTTCGGCCGCGAGCCGTGGCGGAGGGCGTGTGGGAGGAAGTGGGCGTCTGGCTGGGCGAGCCGTTGCCGCGTCGCTGGCTTCGCGAACTCATTGCGCAAGCCGATACGGTGTACGCGCACAATGAACGCTTTCGCCGGAAGCTCCGTGCCAACGGCAATACGGGTCGCGGCTGGCTCTGGATTTTCACGCGACACTGGCTCGCGGCGTTGATTCACGAACGCCGTCCCCATCTTCACGCCCGCCTGCCGGAATCCTACAACACGGGACATCCGTTGCCCCCGAGACCGGCCGTTCCTTCCCGCCGGGAGGAGAAGCGCCGTCACCCCCGGAGACCTCTTCCCTCGCTTCCCGCTAAGCTGACCGACCACGCCTGGGCCGCTGCCGCTCACTACCCGTTGGATCTGGCCTGATGAGCCGCGACAAGTGGCGGTACCAATGGCATCCGCCCTGAAGGCAGTGTCCATATTGGGTGGAGTGTGGAGGATTGCTCCGCGCGTTCCGTTGGTTTCAGGCACTCGCGGAGCAATGCTCCGCGCTCCACCCGCTCAGACCTGGACATCACCCCCTGAAACCGCGGCTTGACCCGCGTTCGATGGAGATGTTACGCTTCCTTAAAGTCGTGTTACGACCAGCGACGATGTTACGCAATACCAGCACCTTACTGCTCCGCGACGGCCGGTCCGTCGGCTGAGGCGCCTCACGGGAGGAAATTATGCATATTCCAGACGGATTTATCGACGGGAAAACGGCGGCCGTGACCGCCGCCCTTTCGGCGGTCGGGGTCGGCCTGGCGCTGCGACAGGTGCGGCGGGAACTGCCCGCCCGGAAGGTGCCGCTGCTCGGCCTGGCCGCGGCATTCCTCTTTGCCGCCCAGATGGTCAATTTCCCCGTCGCGGGCGGAACCTCGGGCCATCTCGTCGGAGGAGTGCTGGTGGCCGCCTTGCTCGGCCCCGGCGCAGCGATCATCGTCGTGACGACGGTGCTGATCGTGCAATGCTTTTTATTCGCCGACGGAGGCGTGCTGGCGCTGGGCGCCAATGTTCTCAACATGGGGATCATCGGCGGCGGCGGCGGCTACATCCTGTATCGTCTGGTCTGCGGCCGGAGGCCGGGCATGCGGCGACGGATCACCGCCATTGCTTTTGCCGCGTGGTGTTCCACGGTGCTGGCGTCCATCAGTTGCGCGGGGCAGCTTGCCTGGTCGGGCACCGTGTCGTGGCCCGCCGCGTTCACGGCGATGGCGGGCGTGCACATGTTGATCGGGCTCGGCGAAGGGTTGATCAGCGCGATGGCGTTTCTGGCCATCCAGCGCACGCGTCCGGAGGTGATTGCCAATAGTGCGATGACATCCGCGCGGGAGGACGCGGTTGATCCCGCCAGGCCCGGGCACCGGTGGACGCTGCTGTTCTATGGTCTTTTGGCCGCGCTCGGGGTGGCGATCTTCGTCGCGCCGTTCGCCTGTCCGTGGCCGGACGGCCTGGAGGCGGTGGCCGCCAGACTGGGTTTCGGGCACAAGACGGTTCGCGCGGCGCTTCCGGCTGTCGCGCCGGATTACCAGGTGCCCGGCATGCACTGGGCCGCCGGAGCCACCGCGCTTGCGGGCGCGGCCGGCACGCTGGTGGTTTTCGGCCTGGCCTGGTTGTTGGGGCGCTGTCTGGTGCCGGAACAGGCCGCCCGGAACCCGGGCAACCCTTAGACTCACCTCATGTCAAGCGATTGGATGGGCCATCATCACGGAAGGTCGGACACGGCGGTGCACCGGATGTCCGCGGCGCCCAAACTCGCCGTGGCGTTGGCTGTGATCGTCGGGACGGTCCTGGCGCCCTGGCATTTCAGGGGTTGGTTCATCGGTGTGGCGGCGCTGCTGATCACGACCGCGCTCTGGAGCCGGATCTCGCCGAAGTTCCTGTTGAAGCGGCTGTTTCTGTTGTCGCCGTTTGTGCTCGGCGTGGCCCTGATGAACGCGTTTCAGCCCGCGACGCGCGGAACCTGGACGGAGGTGGCGGCGCGAAGCGCTCTCTGCCTTTTCACGGTGGTCCTCATATCGAACACCACGCCGTTCAGCCAGATACTGCGTGTGTTGAAACTCCTGCGCGTGCCGGGATTGCTGGTCACCACCCTCGCGTTGATGCATCGCTACCTTTTCGTCCTGGCCGATGAAACAGAGCGGATGCGCCGGGCGCGGTTGAGCCGCACCTTCACGCGCCGGCGCCGGGTCCGCTGGCAGACGCTGGCGACGGTGGTGGGACAATTGTTCGTGCGCGCCTCGGAACGCGCCGAACGCATCTACGACGCCATGTGCGCCCGCGGTTGGAAATGAACGCGGCCGTTGAAGTCACGGAGCTGCACTACCGTTACCACGACGGGACGGAGGCGTTGCGCGGCGTGAGTTTCCGCGTCGCGCCGGGCGAATGCGTCGCGCTCCTCGGGCCGAACGGCTCCGGAAAATCCACCTTGCTGCTGCATCTGAACGGCATTCTGCCCGATGAACCGGCTGCGGACGGCGCGATCCGGATCCTCGGCGAATCCATCACGCGGGAGAATCTGGAAGCGATCCGGCGGCGGGTGGGCTTGCTGTTCCAGGACCCCGACGACCAGCTTTTCTGCCCGACGGTGCAGGAGGACGTGGCGTTCGGCCCGGAACAACTGGGACTCAACGAATCCGAGATCGGGGAGCGCGTCCGCGTGGCGCTGGCGAAGGCAGGCCTTCCCGATTTCGGCCACCGCGCGACGCACCATCTTAGCCACGGGGAAAAACGCCGGGTCTGCCTGGCGGGCGTGCTCGCGTGCGAACCGGCGGTGCTGGTCCTGGACGAACCGACGAGCGATCTGGACCCGCGCGGGCGCCGCGAGCTCAAGGCCGTGCTGCGCGAGATTCCGGCGACGAAACTGATTGCGACGCACGACCTGGAGCTGGCGGTCGAGATGTGTTCGCGGGCGATCGTGCTGGACCGCGGGCGCATCGTGGCGGACGGGCCGACGGTGGAGTTGTTGGACGACGAGGCGTTGATGCTTGCTCATGGATTGGAGCGCCCGCACATCCTTCGCCACGTCCATCCGCATTAACCTGCGTTCGGTTTGGACTTGCCAAAAGGCGGCGTGAGCGGGCATTTTCCGACATGGCAGCAATCAGAGAAGCGGACAGTATCGATTCCAGGTTCTACAAGCCGGCGGATGCGTTCTTTCCGGCCTACAGCAGTCTTGGCCTGACCTTTGACGACGTCACCCTCGCGACGCTTTATTCGGAAATCCTCCCCCGCGACACACAGCTCGACACCACGCTGGCGGAAGGGTTGCATCTGAATATCCCCATCATTTCGTCCGACATGGACACGGTGACGGAATCGCGGATGGCCATCGCGATGGCGCTCAATGGCGGGCTGGGCCTCATTCATTACAACATGCCCGACCGCCAGCAGCTCTCGGAAGTCAGCCGGGTCAAGAATAATGTGCACGGCCTGATCCAGGAGCCGATCAAAGTCGCACCCGAGCAGTTCATCGGGGATGTGCTGAGCATGATGGAGGAGCGAAAATTCTCCTTCAGCACCTTTCCGGTCGTCGATGCGGGCGGCACATTGATCGGCCTGCTGTCCGGACACGTCGTCAAACCGCGCTACGCCAAGCGAAAAATCGCCGAAGCCCTGACGCCCCGCGCCCAGGTCCAGACCATCAACAAGAAGGAACTTGGCAAGGATCCCATCGCGCGCGCGGACAAATTCTTCACGGAACACCCCGGCATCCACAAGCTGCTGGTGGTCGATGACCAGGATCACCTGCACGGCCTGTTCACGATGAGCGACGTGGAACGGATCACGCAGGAGCGCAACGCGCAATTCAAGCCGGCGCGCGACGCGCGCTTTCGTCTCATCTGCGGCGCGGCGGTTTCGGCCACCCGCAACGCGTTCGGCGAGCTCGACCGCGAACGCATTCTCACCCACGTCGGAGGACTGGTGGAACGGGGCGCGGACGTCGTGGCCGTCTCGACCGCACACGGTCACAGCAAGGGCGTGGGCGACACGGTAAGGATGTTGCGCGATGCCTTCCCGAAACTCCCCATCATCGCGGGGAACGTGACCAGCGTGGAAGGGGTGGAGTTTCTCGTGTCCTGCGGCGCGGATGCCATCAAGGTCGGCCAGGGTCCGGGTTCGATTTGCACGACGCGGATCGTGGCCGGTGTGGGGATTCCGCAATTGACGGCGCTTTATGTTTGCTCGCGCGCCGGCGCCAAAAGGAAGTTCACGCTCCTGGCAGACGGCGGCATTACCAAGTCCGGCGACATTGTCAAAGCCCTGACGCTTGCGAGCGCGGTGATTTGCGGCGGGTTGCTGGCCGGCTGCACGGAAGCGCCGGGTGAAGTCATGGAAATCGGGGGCAAATTGTACAAGCAATACCGCGGCATGGGCAGCCTGGCCGCCATGAAGGCCGGCTCGGCGGCGCGGTACGGCCACAACAACAGCGCGACCCAGAAGGTTGCGCCCGAGGGCGTGGAAGCACTCAAGGAAGTGTCCGGCTCGGCGGACCGCGTGCTCGCCCAGTTGATCGGCGGCATTCAGTCCGGCATGGGTTATCTGGGCGCCGCGAACCTGGCCCAGCTTCGGGAAAAGGCGCGCTATATCCGCGTCAGCCCGGCGGGCCAGCGCGAAGCGGCACCCCACGACGTCGTGGAATTGAAAACCGGAAACTGACGGCAGCCTGCTTCAGAACTCGACCGCTTCGTTCAACTGCCCGCATTGCGAACAGCGCGAACGGTCCACGTCCGGGTCGTCGGTATAGACACAACCGCAGCGGGAGCAGCGAAAAATCCGGTCGCTGCTGTGGGGGGCCTTGAAACCGCGCTGTCGGAATTCCGTATAGACTGCCACGCCGGACAGGGCGGCCAGCAGGAGCAGAACGTAGGAAAAAATGAGGCGCGCGAACGACATGTTCAGGGAGTGACGGGCGGCGTATTGGTGGACGGCGCGAGAACGGTTTGCCACTCGAAAATCAGGGTCCCGAGGGACAAACCTGCTGCCGGGTTTTGTGCTTTCACCGCCTCAAAGCGCGCCGTCCTGGCCAACTCCAACGCCTTCTGGTCGGCGTCGGCCTGCGTGAGGCCGCTCCCGGACGCCAGCAGCACGGCGGACAGGCCGTTACCCCGCGCGTCCACCACCAACTGCACCACGCTGTTGGTCAGCAGATCCGAATTGGTCCACCACGGCAATTGCAGGGGCGCCAGCAAACGCCGCCGGGCCAGATCCCCTTCGATGCGCACCCGGGATGGGGTCGGAGGAGGCGCCATTGAAAAGTCTTCGGCGGCCGGGGTTTCCGGTTCCATCACGGCGATGGTTGGGAAGGGAACAGCGGTGTTGGTTTCAGCAAAGCTCGCGAAGCGCGAGCCGAGGTTCGGAACATCCAGCGGCAGCCACCGGTCTGGTTCCGACCAGTCTTCGGGCCGGAACTCGAATGAAGGAACATTCAGCCAGGCTTCACCGGAAAAACCCTGGCGGTGGGGCAACGCAAAAAGCGTCGGATCCTCCACCGCCACCCATTCCTGCATCCGGCTGTCACTGAAACGGAACGCGGGAGCGACGGCGGGTTTGCGGGGCTGCGCGGGCGCGCGGTCGAGCAGGCAGACAAGCAGCGCGGCTTGCACGGCGAAGACAAGCGCAATCGCCGCCCACCAGCGGTCAGCCGTCCACCCGCGCGGTTCAACCGGATCGGACATCATGGAACGCGAGACGAGTCAAGCGACACCGAATTGGTGAAGATCGGGGGAAGGGTCGCCAGCAGCAGATCGTGGATGCCCGCGTTTCGCGCCAGCAACGCCACGCCCACCAGGCTGTCCTCCGTCACCGCCTTGTCGGCCTGCACCAGCAGCGTGAGCGGCCCGGCCGACCCCTTCGCCGCGTCCCGCAGCCGCGACAACAAGGCGTCCCGGTCGATGGCCCGGTTCTCGAAGTAAAGCCGGCCATTGGCGTCCACCGCCACCGCCACCGTCGGCGCGTCAGTGCCGGGCAAGTCGTCCGCCCGCGGCAAAACAATCCGCACACCCGGCGTGTGCACCAGCGTCCCCAGCATCACGAAAATCACCAGCAGAAAAAAAACCGACGCAAACGGCGCGGCGTCGAGTTGTCCCCGGAAAATGCGCGCATTGCGGGGAAACTTCATGGCGTTTTGATCGTCGGGGATTCCGCGACGATATTGACGATTTCCGTGGCTGCGCGCTCCATGTCGAGCACGATGGAATTGACCCGGCTGACCAGGTAATTGTAGGCGGCGTGCGAGGGAATCGCGACGGCCAGCCCGGTGGCGGAGCAGATCAACGCCTGCCAGACCCCCTGGGAGAGCAACCCGGCGTGGGCGTACAAACCGGCTTCCTGCGTCTGCTGGAAAATCTGGATGAACCCGAGGACGGTTCCGAAAAGACCGAGCAACGGAGCCAGTTGCGCGATCGTGGCGAGCAAACTCAGCTTCTCCTCCAGGCGCGGCACCTCGACGAGCCCGGCCTCCTCGATCGCCTCACGGACCCGCTCCCGGCCATGGTCGCGGTTCAGAATGGCGGTCTTGACCAGCCGCGCCACCGGCCCGGGCGTGGCGTCGCAGATGGAAATGGCTTCGACCACGTTGTCGCGTTTCAACACGTTGCGAACGCCGTTGAGGAATTCGGTCGAGTTGATCTGGGCGCGATGATAGTGAAGGAAACGCTGGACAAACACGACGATGGCCGTGGCGCCGGTGAACAGAATCAGCCACACCACGTAACGGCCCTCGGTGAAAAAATTCGCCGGCAACGTCAGCATGTCTTCCTTATACGTTTTTGGAGGGCAAGTTCAAAGGGCAAAGTTCAAAGGGCAAAGTTTGCCGTTTTAAACTTGCTTCTCCGTCCTGGCGGCGGAATCTTCTGCGCATGGAAAAACCCGACCAATTCCGCGAACTGTTCCGGATGCAAATGGCCCTGAACCAGCGCATCGGCGTGCGCACGGAGGGGATGAGCGAAGCGGAAAAGACCCAATGGATCTTGAACTATTGCCGGGCCATGACGCAGGAAATCGCCGAGCTCACCGACAGCGTGCCGTGGAAATGGTGGGCCAAGTACCAGAAATTCGACGAACAAAATGCCCGCGTGGAAGTCGTGGACCTGTTCCATTTTTTGATCAGCCTGGCGCAGGTGATCGGCATGAGCGCCGACGATGTCTTTCAGGCCTACTGCAAAAAAAACGAGGTGAATTTCAAACGGCAGGACGGCGGCTACGCCGTCAAGGACGAAGCGGATTCAAAACACATCTGATCCCGCTTCCGATCGGAGTTGCCATCTCCGCCCATTTGGGTTAGATAAGTTCAAGCACGGGAAAACATCATGAGAACAAATCCTCTGAGCCGCCGCCAGTTTCTCCAACGTTCCCTCACCGCCGCCGGCGTCCTCGCGCTCGGGTCTCGAGGGCTGATTCCCTCGGGATACGCAGCGGTCACCAAACGCACCGCCGTGGACCAGGTGACGCTGGGCCGCACCGGGATCAAGCTCAGCCGCCTGGGCTTTGGAACCGGCAGCGGCAGCGGCAGCGTCCAACGCGACCTGGGCCGGGAAGGATTCAACAGCCTGGTCCGCTATGCCTACGACCAGGGCATCACCTACCTGGATTGCGCCCAAGCCTACAAAACGTTCGACTGGATCGCCGGCGCCATCAAAGGGCTGCCCCGCGAGAAGCTCTACATCCAGTCCAAGGTTCCCGGCCATCCGGAGAAAGTCCTCGAAGCCATCGACCATCACCGCAAGGTATTCAACACGGATTATGTGGACAGCATGTTGATCCACTGCATGGTCAAGGACGATTGGACGGAGCAATGGAAGCGGGTCATGGACGGTTTCGACCAGGCCAAGGAGAAGGGCTGGATTCGCGCCAAGGGTGTCTCCTGCCACAGTCTTCCCGCCTTGCGCCAGGCCACCGCGACGCCCTGGACCGAGGTGCATCTGGTCCGGGTCAATCCGCAGGGCATCCGCCTTGACGGCCCCGAGCAGGAGGTTTGGAATGATCGGCAGCATGACGTCTCTCCGGTGCTGGCAGAGATCAAGGCCATGCACGCCAAAGGCCGCGGCGTCATCGGCATGAAAATCATCGGCGACGGCGAATTCCTCGCCCCGGAGGACCGCGAAAAGTCCGTTCGCTTCGCGATGGCGCAGCCGGAAATTGACGCCGTGGTCATCGGCTTCAAGAGCCGCGCCGNNGCGCCGAAATTGACGAAGCCATCCAGCGCATCAATCGGGCGCTGGCTGCGGCGTAAGCTCATCCACCACCATCTGGGCGGGGTTGCGGTCTTCATTGAGAGCCCCTTGTTCCTTCGGACCTGCTCACTGGCTATGAGCCCACGATGGGTCTGGCTTGGCGCGATAGCATCCTGGACTGCGGCAGCCCTCCGCCNNCCGCGCCCCAAAGGGTGGTTCATGGGCAGTCTCCCCCGAGGTACTCGTGCAACAAAATCCTCGGCAACCCGGCGCTCTGCCCTAGAATCCGAACCCATGAAGCAATCATGGCCCGCATTTTCGACAAGAGCCCGCGGTTCCGTGCCCGTGCGCTGGCGCGGCGAGGTGGCGGGCGTGCTGATCGGGGAACGGCAGATTATCCGTCGCATCCGGCGCCTGTCGCGCGAGATCGAACGCGATTTCGAAGGGCGGGAGCTGGTCATTGTCGCCCTGCTCACCGGCACCGTGATGTTCCTTTCCGACCTGATCCGGAACTTGTCCCTGCCGCTCCGGCTGGATTTCATCGGCGTGTCCAGCTACCGGTCCGGCACGAAATCCGGCGAATTGGTCTTCACAAAAAAGCTGCGCCTCGACGTGCGCGGACGGGATGTGCTCCTGCTGGACGACATTCTGGATACGGGCCGAACGATGGTGCGCGTCCTGGCCGAGATCCAGGCCCTCCAACCGCGCCGGATAAAAACGTGCGTCCTGCTGAACAAGGCGGCGCGGCGGATCGGGAATATCCAGGCCGATTACGTGGGGTTTGAAATCCCGGATTATTTCGTCGTCGGTTACGGGCTGGATTTTGCGGAACGATACCGGAATCTGCCGTTTGTGGGCATTCTGCATCCAAAGATCTGCAAGACGGCGACCCGGCGGAAACGGGCGACATGATCGTTTCCATCCAGTTTTTCTCCTGGTACAAGGATGTGACCGGCTGCGCGGGAGCAACCGAAACGGTCCCGGCGGGCTGCACGTTGGGCGAACTTTACAACACGCTCGTTTCCCGCTATCCCGGTCTTGCGGCGATGGAAAAATCAACGCTGATGGCCGTGGGAGTGGATTATCAAAAACGAAATTACGTCCTGAAGGACGGCGACGAGGTTTCGCTGTTCCCCCCCGTCCAGGGCGGGTGATCTCCCGGCTGGCCGGGATCGACACCGTCCCGAATGAATGTATCATTGCCATTGATCTGCGCCACGACGGTTTCCACACTCCGACGATTCCGCGTCCGCATCTCTTGAAACGCCAACTCACGATCACCGTGGCCCCGATCGACGAACCGTCACTGACGGCGGGACGCCAACTGTCGCGCGATATGGGCGCGGTCGTCTGCTTTCTCGGGGTCGTGCGCGGCGACGAAGAGGGAAAGCCCATCGGGGCCATTGAATACGAGACATTCCTTCGCATGGCCGAACACCAGTTCCATCTCCTGTTCGACGAGATCGAGAAACGCTGGCCCGTGGAATCCGTACGTCTCGTCCACCGCATCGGGGTGGTGGCGGTGAACGAGCCGTCGCTGTGGGTCGAGGTCGTCGCTCCGCACCGGGGCGAGGCATTCGCCGCCTGCCAATGGCTCATCGACCAAATGAAACGCGTCGTGCCGATCTGGAAGAAGCCCATCGGCCCCCGGCCGTCGGC
>PLQC01000109.1:0-30053 GCA_003159675.1 Limisphaerales bacterium | reverse complement strand
CCCCAATTCCAACTGCATCGTTGGCTGAAGGCCGCGCGCCGGGGGCAATGCCGATGCGCCCACATCACACCTGCTTCACCACGCCCCAATGGACATCCAGCCGTTTGGCCAGGTAGAGTTTCACGGCCTTCACCAGGACCCTGGATTCCAACTTTTGCCCGGCGGCAACGATCTCCTTCAGGCTCGAGTTCGGGCGGATGACGAAGCCGGCCTGGGCGATGATGGGGCCCGCGTCGAGATGCATGCTGACGAAGTGGGCGGTGACACCGGCGATTTTCACGCCGTGTTCGTAGGCCTGGCGGTAGGCCTGCGCGCCGGGAAAACTCGGCAGCAGCGAGGGATGAACGTTGATAATTTTGTTCTTGTAACGCCAGACAACGTTCGGCGAAAGGATTTTCATGAAGCGGGCCAGCACCAGGAAATCAATCTCGTGCCGTTCGAGCAGCTCCAACAACCGCGCCTCCGCCCCTGCCCGCTCGTTCCACGGTATCACCACAAACGGCAGTTTGTGCTGCCGCGCGACTGGCTCCAGATCGCGCCGGTTGCTGATCACCAGCGCCGGTTCGGCGCGCGCGATCTCTCCCGCCCGGCAGGCCCGCATCAGTCCCTCGAAACAATGCGGCTCGCGCGTGACCAAAATCGCCATGCGCTGGCGCCGCCGGGGGTCCGTGAGGCGGAGTGTGATCTCCATCTGCAGCGACG
Organism: Limisphaerales bacterium; assembly: GCA_003159675.1. GTDB lineage: Bacteria > Verrucomicrobiota > Verrucomicrobiia > Limisphaerales > BOG-1460 > BOG-1460. Next base: position 29,351 of record PLQC01000109.1, on the reverse strand, counting down.
CGGCCAGCCGGGCCAGGCCCGCCTGCATGGCCGCCCGGTCCATTTGCCGGTCCTTCCAGGACGCCTGCAGCGTCATGCTGAACTGGCCCCGGGTGACCTGTTCCTCGAGCGCCTCGATGTTGGCTTTCTGCTCGAAAAGAAAATTCGTGACGCGCGCGACAACCCCTGTTTTGTCGCGACCGATCACAGTGAGGGTGGCAAACTTCTTCATCGTCGGGCCCATGAACAGGATTCAGCCGGCGGGTGAAAGCAGATTTTCCGCTTTATTCCACCGCCGGAATTCTGAATCCTGATGCGAAATCGATGGCTTACTTAAACGACAACTATCTGAAGCTCAAGGCGGGTTACCTGTTTCCCGAAATCGGGCGCCGCGTGAAGGCTTTTTGCGAAGCCAACCCGGAGGCGGCACGGGGCCTCATCCGTTGCGGGATCGGCGACGTGACCGAACCGTTGCCGGCCGCCGTCATCACGGCGATGCATCGGGCCGTGGACGAAATGAGCGCGCGCGACACGTTCAAAGGCTACGGACCCGAACAGGGCTACGAATGGCTTCGCGCGGCGGTCGCCAAGAACGACTTTCGCGACCGGGGCTGCGACGTGGCCGACGATGAGATCTTCGTCAGCGACGGCTCGAAGTGCGACACGGGCAACATTCTCGACATTCTCGGCCGGAACAACAAGATCGCCATCAGCGATCCCGTCTATCCCGTCTATGTGGACACGAACGTCATGGCCGGCCACACGGGCGAGGCCAACGAGGCGGGCGCTTATGCCAGGCTGCTTTATCTTCCATGCCGTCCGGCCCATGGTTTCATCCCCGAGCCGCCGAAGCGGCACGTGGACGTGATTTATTTATGCTCGCCGAACAACCCGACGGGCGCGGCGGCGACGCGCGGGCAGTTGGAATCCTGGGTCGCCTACGCGCTTGAACACAAGGCCATCCTCCTGTTCGACGCCGCGTACGAGGCTTACATTACGGACCCGGAACTGCCGCATTCGATCTTCGAGATCCCGGGCGCGCGCGAGTGCGCGATCGAGTTCCGCAGTTGCTCGAAGAACGGCGGTTTCACGGGCGTGCGCTGCGCGTTCACGGTCGTGCCCAAGTCCCTGCGCGCGGCGACCCGGACGGGCGAACTGCACCCGGTCCATCCTTTGTGGCTGCGGCGCATGACGACGAAGTTCAACGGCGTTTCCTACATCGTGCAACGCGGAGCGGAAGCTCTGTATTCCCCTGAAGGCAACGCGCAGGTGCGCGCGCTCATCGAACATTATCTGGGCAATGCCGCCGTGCTGCGGGCAGGGGTGAAAAAGGCCGGCTTAAAGGTTTTCGGCGGCGTCAACGCGCCCTACCTCTGGGTTCGGGCGCCGAAAGGCGTGACGAGCTGGCAGGCGTTCGACACGATTCTCGACGAGGTGCGCGTGGTGGTCACGCCCGGCAGCGGGTTCGGCTCGAAAGGCGAAGGCTATTTTCGCGTCAGCGCGTTCAACAGCAGGGCGAACGCGGAGGAGGTTGCCCGCCGTTTGCAGGAGTTGAAGTGGCGTTCCGCGAGCGCCGGGGCGTGACCACGCCCGCTAATCGCCGGTCTGCGGCTGCACCAGCTTCGCCACCTCGGCCCGCCATATTTCCAACCGGTCTTCGATGCCGATGGCGGCGAGATACTCGCGATCGATCTCCGACGCTCTTCCGCAGGGCTCGGCTTTGGAAAATTCCTGTTCGAGCACGTTCGCCACGTGAACTGCGGCCAGCGGGCCGAAGGAACGCAGGTCGCTGTGACCCGGTATGTGATGGAAGGCCACGGCTTCAACGATGGAAGCCGGCAATCCCCAAAGACCGAGCAGGTAGGCCGATGGCCGCCGAATTCACGATCTGAAGAATCTTTGCCGTCATGCCGGGGTCCTTCGCGATGATCGCGGCGATGCTGTCGATGGAAGAGGTTCCGGAACATGGCAGTGAAAAGGATCGGGCCGCTGTGGAGCGCGGGTTTCAATTGTTTTCAGTCCTCGGCCCCAAGCGGCGGCAATCTAGTTGCCTTGCGGACTTTGACAAGCAAAAGTAACCGGTGTGACGCTCGCGGCCGGAATCATCCTCGGGTTGATTGTCTCCAAATGGGCGGCGCAGATTTGGCTGGAACGGCTGAATCAGCGCCACGTGATCGCCCATGCCGGCGCCCTCCCCGCGGCATTCCACGGTGTCATGGACGAAGCGACCCATGCCAGATCCGTCCAATACACACTGGCCCGAAGCCGGGTAAGCCGGTTCGACGACACGTATCGGACCGTGATTTTGCTGCTGGTCCTGTTTGGCGGGGCCCTGCCTCGCGGCTTCGACGTTTTCCGCCGTTGCCTCGGCGATTCCGCCGGGTCCAACGCCGCGTTTCTGTTTGCGATCGGACTGGCGGTGACGCTGCCCGGTCTGCCGGTGGAATGGTTCGAGCAGTTCCGGCTCGAAGAACGCTTTGGATTCAACACCTCGACGCAAAGAACCTGGTGGCTTGACCGGTTGAAGGGCCTTTTCCTGTCCCTGCTCCTCGGCTATCCGCTGCTGGTGCTGGTGCTGAAAATCGTGGAATGGAGCGGACCGGCGTGGTGGTGGTGGGCGTGGTGTTCGTTGCTCGCGTTTCAACTCCTGATGGCCGTGCTCGCGCCTGTCCTCATCCTGCCGTTGTTCAACAAATTCACGCCGCTGCCGGACGGCAACTTGCGCGAACGCCTGCTGGCTCTCGCGAATCGAACCCGTTTCCGGGCGAAATACATCGTGGTCATGGACGGCAGCAAACGGTCGCGTCATTCGAACGCGTTTTTCACCGGGTTCGGCCGGTTCCGGAAAATCGTCCTGTTCGACACGCTGATTCAGCAGTTGACCGAACTGGAACTCGAGGCGGTGCTGGCGCACGAAATCGGTCACTTCAAGAAGAAGCACATCCCCAAAATGCTACTGCTTTCGGCCTTCACTTCCCTCGCCGGCTTTTACCTGGTCTCGCTGCTGGCAAGGCAGGATTGGTTTTACAGCGCCTTCGGGTTCCCATCGGGCAGCCTGGCGCCCGCATTGCTCCTGTTCGGACTTTTGTCCGGTGTCGCCACGTTCTGGTTCTCGCCGCTGGCCCATGCGTGGTCGCGCCGATACGAATACCAGGCCGACGCGTTTGCGGCGGCGGTGATGCGCGAGGCGCGTCCTTTGATCGGCGCGTTGCGCAAACTGAACGAGAAGAACCTCGGCAACCTCACGCCACACCCGCTGTATAGCGGCTTCTATTATTCCCATCCGACGTTGCTGGAACGCGAGCGCGCCCTGGCGGAAACCGCGCCGCCGGAGGCTTGAATCGGAGTCCGGCCACGACAACATGGAGACGCCTCAGGCGCCCTCCACCACGCGCACGCAATTCTGGCCGCCAAACTCGTTCGGCTCCCGTGTGGCGCATTCAGGGTCGTCGCGCCACCGGCCATCCACCAGCAGGCGGTAGGCATGCCTGCCCGGCGGCAGCGATATGGCTTTTTTCCACAGACCAGTTTTGGACTTTTTCAACGCGAGCGGCGCTTCCTGCCAGCCGGTAAAATCGCCCGCAAGCTGCACTGACTTTGCCTCGGGCGCGAAATAGGAAAACGTCACTTTCTGCTTAGTCATGTTGTCTCTCATGATAACCGCCTCGCTTTCACAGCGGATTCTAAATCCACCAATCCGGAACTTGCTCCCGGGGCCATGGGAGGTCAAGAGTGATTTGCCTTTCGTTGTTCCTTGCGAGGCGAAAGCCCTGCCAACGAGTCTCTGCAACCGCCAGCTTGGCGAAAACCATCCTTCAACCTTACATTAAACCGACACCTCTATCACAAACAAAAGTCAAGACACACTTATTCACAATCCGGGCCCAGGAATGCGTGCCGGCGCTGCACAAACCCGGACTCCAGGCTCGACGAGACCGCGGGCACGCCCGAAGAACGGAATTTGCCGGTCGCCCCACCCGATTTGGATCGGGGTTCTCGAGGTTGGAACGACTCGGGGTTGGTGGCGACGGACGCTGCGGTTCAGCCTGGCAGCTTGTCCTTCTTCCGATACGCCAAACCCTGGAATTGGGCGATCAGATCGCCTTGATCGTCCTTCACCTCGACGGTGTAGGTCCCGATCTTGAAGTTTTTGGAAAGCTCACGCGCCTCGGCCCAGAGCGTGCCGGTCGAGGCCGCCTTCATGAACGTCATACTGGCGTTGATGGCCACCGCAACGGTGCCGTGTGAGTTCGCCGCGGCGGCAAACGTGAAATCGGCGAGCGTGAAAATCGCTCCACCCTGGACAGTTTTGAGGGCATTCAAATGATGCGCATGCAACGTCATTTTGGCGGTGGCATGGCCCAGTGACACGGACAACAACTCGATCTCCGAATGCCGGGCAAACTGGTCGTTCTTGAAATAGTGCTTGATCGCTTCCATTCAGATTACACGCATGCCTTTCTTCTTCAAAAGCGCGCCGGCGCCGTCGGGATCGTCGAAGCAAAACACCAGCACGCCCTTGTCTCCGGGTTTGACGGTGAATCCGTAGGCATATTTCACGCTAATGCCGGTGCCCTCGAGCGCGTCGAGGATGGCGGCCAGGCCGCCCGGGCGGTCCGGTGTTTCGAGCACGACCACTTTTGTGACCTTCACCGCAAAGCCGTTGCGCTGGAGCAGCCGGCGCGCCCTTTCGGAATCGTCCACCACCAGGCGCAGAATGCCGAATTCGCGGGTGTCGGCCAGCGAGAAGGTCTGTATGTTGACGCCGGCTTTCGCCAGCAGCCGGCACGGTTCGCTCAGCGCGCCCGGCTTGTTTTCCAGAAAGACGGAGAGTTGTTTCCATTTCATAAGACGGGGTCGATTCGGGTCGCGGTCCTACAGGGCGCGCAGGTCGATCACGCGTTTTGCCTTGCCTTCGCTACGTTGAAGCGTGCGGGGCGCGACGAGCTTGAGCGCGGGATGCAGACCGGTCATGCTTTCAATCGAGTGCGCCAGCCTCGACTGCAATTGCTCCATGCCGCCCACCGTGTCGCTCAACCCCTCGGCGGTCACCTCCACCTGCACCTCGAGCGTGTCCAGTCCCTTCCGACGGTCCACAATGATCTGGTAGTGCGGCAGGGTGCCTTCGACCTTGAGGAGCGCCGTCTCGATCTGCGACGGATACAGGTTGACGCCCCGGATGATCAGCATGTCGTCGGTGCGGCGTCCGATGCGCCGGATGCGGCGCAGCGTGCGTCCGCACTCGCAGCGGCCCGTGAGCAGCATGGTGATGTCGCGCGTACGGTAGCGAATCATCGGCATCGCATGCTTGCTCAGCGTGGTCAGCACCAGCTCGNNTTCGGATCAATGATTTCCGGGAAGAACATGTCCTCGAAAATATGCGGGCCGGCCTGGTGCACGCATTCCATGGCCACACCCGGCCCGACGATTTCGGTCAGGCCGTAAATGTCGTATGCCTTGATGCCGCTGGAGGCCTCGATTCGCTCGCGCATCGATTCGGTCCAGGGCTCCGCGCCGAAGACGCCGATGCGCAGGGGCAATTCGCGGATGTCCACGCCCAGTTCGCAGGCGCGGTCGATGATGTGCAGGAAATAACTCGGCGTGCAGCAGATCACGGTGGCTCCGAAATCCTTCAGGATCATGATCTGCCGGTCGGTGTTGCCGCCGGACATGGGGATGACGCTGGCGCCGAGGGCCTCGGCACCGTAATGCGCCCCCAGGCCGCCGGTGAACAGGCCGTAGCCGTAGGCGTTCTGGACAATGTCGCCACTATGCACACCGCACGCGGCGAAACTGCGCAGCATCGCGCGCGACCAGTCGTCGAGGTCTTCCTTCGTATAGGCGACGACGATGGGTTTGCCCGTCGTCCCGCTCGAAGCGTGAAAGCGCACGATCTCCTGCAGCGGACTCGCGGCCATGCCGTATGGGTAGGTGTCGCGCAAATCCGCCTTCACCGTGAACGGCAGTTTGACGATGTCCCCGATCGTGCGCAGATCGGCGGGCTTGAGCTTGCGCTCGTCCATGCGCCTGCGGAACAGCGCCACGCGATCATAAGAGCGCTGCACCATGGAATTGAGCCGGGTGAATTGCACGTCGCGCAACTGCGCCATGGGCAGGAAATCCACCATGCTGGCGGGGTGCAGCGGCGGCATTTCGTGGTTCTTGGTCATGACGGTCTCCAGGACTCGTGGGAGGACAGACGAACCTTCAACAACCAACCTTCAACAACCAACATCGAACAGAGTGGCGCGGGATTGGTTGGGGATTGAATGTTGAATGTTGAATGTTGGACGTTCATATTCCAGACTTCTTCTGTCCGCCCCGCCCGGCCAGGAATGCCTGCCGGTTGCGCTCGAAAAACTCGGGTGGGAAGCCCTCCCGCAGCGCCTCGATCCAAGCCGCTTCCGGCAACGGCAGGCGCGCGCTCAACGCGCCCAGCAACGCCACGTTCAAACTCTTCCTGCTCGCCAACTGCTCCGGGTTGACCGCATCCGGTGTGATCAACACCCCCCCGGTCCTGAGACAATGGCGGTTGGAATCCACCTGGGTCGGTTCCAGCACCAGCAGGAAGTCCGCCTCCCCCGGCGGCACCATCGGGCTGAACACCGTCCCGCCAAACCGCACGTCGCTGCCCACCGATCCCCCGCGCTGGCTCATGCCTTTGATCTCGCTTCGCTTCACGTCAAACCCCGCGCGCACCGCCACGTCGGCGAGAATGGCCGAGGCCGTGAGCACCCCCTGGCCGCCGAGGCCGGCGATGACCACGTTAGTGACCGGGCTGGGCATGGATTTCCTTTTCTTCACAGTCGCAACGTTCGAGTTCCCGCAGCCTCTTGACGATCAGGAGACACGGCCGGCGGGCGATGACAACGCACAACTCGCGACTCGCGAGGCATTCGTCCAGGGCGCGTTCGAATTCGTCCGACCCCGCCCGCGGCTCCACCACATGAACGCGTTGCACGCCGAGGGAACGGACCAGGTTTTCCAGGACCAGTTTGTTCGTCGGCGCATGATTCAGTCTGCGGCCGGTTCCAGGATGCTCCTGGTGACCCGTCATGGCGGTCGTGGAGTTGTCGAGAATGATGAGCACGTGCCCGTCCGGCGGCGGGTTGTACATCATCTCCACCACGCCGCTGATGCCGCTGTGCACGAAGGTGCTGTCGCCAATCACGCTCACCACGCGCCGCGCCTGTTCCGTTGGGAGCACATGACGCAGACCCAATCCCACCCCGAGGCTGGCGCCCATGCAGACGCAGGAATCCATCGCCTCGAACGGCGGCAGCACGCCCAGCGTGTAGCAGCCGATATCACCCGCCACGATGCAATCGCGCTTCCGCAGCGCCTCAAACACGAGGCGGTACTGGCACCCCTCACAGAGCTGCGGCGGTTTGCCCGCAGGCTTCGCCGGCTCGGGACTCAGGTCCCGGTTCAGGATGCGCCGCACGCGCGGCACGTCCAGCTCGCCGAAACGATACATCTCCGCCTTGCCTTCGACCTCGATCCCCGACGCGCGGATGGCGTCCACGAGGCAGGGGTCGCCTTCCTCGATCACCACGCACCGGTCCACGCCGGCCGCAAACTGCGCGATCCGTTTCATCGGGAGCGGATGGGTCACCGCCAGCTTGAGCATGGCGGCGTCCGGGGCGGCCTCGCGGGCGTGCATGAATGAAATGCCCGACGCGATGATGCCCAGCGATCCGTCGCCCGGCACGACGCGATTGAGCGGGCTGCCCTCGGCCCACTCCTGGATCTCGACGAGCTTCCGGCGGAGCCGGCGGTGCGCGGCGCGCGCGTAAGCCGGAATCATGACGCGGGAGCGGATGTCGCGCTCGAACCGCGGCGACCGGGGCGGGCCGCCGGGGCCGCGCGGTTCGACCAGGGTGCAACTGTGACAGACCCGCGTGGTGGCGCGCAGAAGAACGGGCAGGTTCCATCGCTCGGACATCTCAAACGCCGCGAGCAGGAAATCATACGCTTCCTGCGAATCCGAAGGCTCGAGCATCGGCACGCCGGCGGCGACCGCGTAGCGCCGGTTGTCCTGCTCGTTCTGGCTCGATGCCATGCCGGGATCGTCCGCGGAAATCACCACCAGGCCGCCGGTGACGCCCGTGTACGCGGCGGTGAACAGCGGGTCGGCGGCGACGTTGAGGCCGACGTGCTTCATGGTGGCGATGGCGCGCGCGCCGCCGAAGGCGGCGCCGATGGCCACTTCCAGCGCGACTTTCTCATTGGGCGACCATTGACCGCGCCCGCCGAGTTCGGAGAAGCGTTCGAGGATTTCGGTGGAGGGCGTGCCAGGATAGCCCGCGCCGAGCGCCACACCGGCGTGACGCGCCGCCAGTGCAATGGCTTCGTCGCCGCTTAGAAGCTGTCGTTTGGCCGAGGACATGCCTTTAAGAATCGTTTCGAGCCTGCTCCGCCCATCCTCCCTCACCGGCCGTCACGGCAATACCCATAAACTGGCAATGTCTCGCCGAAAATTGCTCTCCCCCCAGGTTGGTACCAGAATCAAATGATCGCATCAAAAGTATTATTACGTCTGCTTTTTGTACACATCTGTGTAAAAAGCTAGACTAATGTATCCACCTTTCTCAGAGTGGAGTCAAGATTCGGGTTCTGGAATCTGCCCGGGTGCCTTGGGCACGTGCAGCGTTTGCGCAAATCAGACACCCCAATTGGAAGCAAGACCTGAGTCATGCTCGGACTTGACGATAGATGGATTCAGAGCCCACAGCTAAATTCCACATGAAAAAATCCCTCTTGAAACTCAGCGTGGCGATCGCATCGCTCGCCGCAACATCAGCCTTCGCGCAAACCCAGGCCCAAACCGCCGCTACCAACTCGGCGGCGGCTGCCGCACCCATCTGCCCGTTCGAGGACTTCGTCAAACAAGTCAAGAACCCTGTGGACTGGCTCAGTTGGGGGGGCGATTTCCGGCTGCGCAATGAGTACTTCAACAATGCGTTGAGCCTGGGTTCGGGTCCCAGCAGCGGGCCGTTTGCCCCCGTGCATGAACAGGACTATTTCCGTTTTCGTGGCCGGGTTTGGGCCAGCCTCTTTCCGACAAATGACCTGAGTTTGAACGTCCGTCTGGCCGCTGAACCGCGGGAGTTCATGAAGAACTCGACCATGGACACATACTTCGACAGATCGGGCATGCAGTGGCGCTACGGGATTATCGACAACCTCAACGTGCAATGGAAGAAACCGCTGGACCTGCCTGCCACCGTGACGGTTGGCCGCCAGGATATTAACCTGGGTGACAACTGGCTGTTTGGAGACGGCACGCCCGAGGACGGGTCCTTCACATCTTTCCTCGATTCCGCCCGCATCACCTGCAATCTGGAAGATCAGCACACCACCATTGATGCCATCGGCATTGTCCAATACGCCCGGCCTGACGCCTGGCTGCCCACCATAGGCCCCTCCACCTCACAGGGTGAAAACCCGAACGCGTATCTCCTGACCGACCAAAATGAAAAGGGCGCGGTTCTGTGGATCGCCAACAAGAGCCTGCCGGCAGCCAACCTGGACGGCTTCTTTATCTACAAACACGACTCGGCCATCAACGACGCTCCCGCCTCGATATTCTCTGACAACGCGGACATCTACACATTTGGCGGCCGCGTTTCGGGTTTGGTGGAGGAACATTTTCAGTATTCGGCGGAGGGGGCGTATCAGTTCGGTAGGAAACAATATCAGTATAACATGCCGGGAGGCGCACCCGCGCCGGCGGCGGCAGACGGCCAATTCCACGACCTCCGCGCTTTTGGAGTGAAAAGCAAGATCAGCTACCTCTTCAAGGATGAGCTGAACGACCAGTTGAGCATGGTTTTTGAGTTTCTTTCCGGGGATAATCCGAAAACGGGGAACGATGAAATGTTCGACGTGCTGTGGGGCCGGTACCCACAGTGGAGCGAGATGTACAACATTTACAGCTACGTTAACGAGACGCGCGTAGGACAAACGGCCAATCTCATACGTTTTGGCCCGAGTTGGAGTGTGGACCCGATCAAGGACATGAATTTCAGCCTTACCTATAACGCGTTGTTTGCGAATCAGGATGTGCCCACTCAAGCGACTGTGCCTACTGCGTTCACGGGGACGGGGAACTTCCGCGGCCATTACCTCCAGGCTGTCCTCAAATACAAGTTCAGCAAGCACCTGAGCGGCCACCTCTGGAGCGAATTCCTCTTCCCGGGCAACTACTACGTCAGCCGGAGCATGATGGATTTCCTGCGGGCTGAAATAATGTTTACGTTTTAGACCTGCGAAATGACCCGGTGACTGCAGGCGCGGCCGGTTCCTCCGCCGCGTCCGCAGCGCCGGCAAGACCGCCATGTTTTGGGATCAAGCCATCGAAACCGCCGGCCGCGCCGGCCTCGAACGCCTCCAGCTTCAGCGCCTTCAGGCCACCGTCCGTCGCGTCGCCGAACGCGTGCCTTTTTACCGGCAAAAATTCGCAGATCTCGGCGTCAAGCCGGACGATATCCGGTCGCTGGCCGACCTGCGCCGCCTGCCGTTCACCACCAGCGACGACCTGCGTGTGAACTACCCTGCCGGGCTGCTCGCAGCGCCCCTGAACGACACGCTTCGCCTGCACACCTCGAGCGGCACCACGGGAAAGCCCAAGGCGATCTTTTTCTCGCGCGCGGATGTGGAGAACGCCGCCGAATTGTGCGCCCGTTCCTTCGTCATGACCGGCGTCACGAAGGAGGACGTGTTCCAGAACATGATGAGCTACGGGCTGTTCACCGGCGCGTTGGCCACCCACTATGGCGCTGAGAAAATTGGCTGCCTGGTCATCCCTGCCGGACCGGGCAACTCCGAGCGGCAGTTGATGTTGATGCGGGATTTCCGCACCACGCTCGTTCACCTGACTCCAAGCTACGCGCTCTACCTCGCCGACTTCCTGGAAAAGCGGGGTGTGAACCCCCGCCGCGATCTGGCGTTGCGGAAGGCGTTCGTGGGCGCGGAGCCTTATACCGAGGAAACGCGACTGAAGATCGAGGCGGGCCTCGGCCTGGATGTTTACAATTCCTACGGCCTGTCCGAAATGAACGGGCCCGGCGTCGCCTTCGAGTGCGAACACAAGCAGGGCATGCACCTCTGGGAAGACCATTTCATCATCGAAATCATCAACCCGCAAACCGGCGATCCGGTCGCAAACGGCGAACCGGGCGAGCTCGTGATGACGACCTTGTGCCGCGAGGCCATGCCCCTGCTCCGCTATCGGACGCGCGACATCACATCCCTGATGCTCGGCCGCTGCCCCTGCGGCCGCACGCATCACCGGCTGAACCGCATCACCGGCCGCTCCGACGACATGCTGATCGTTCGCGGCGTGAACATCTATCCGCAGCAGATCGAGCGCGTACTCATGGCCACACGGGGCATCGGCCGCAACTACCTGATCCGTCTCGAGGGCCTCGACGAGATGATCGTCTACGTTGAATTGACCGGAGCGGACTTCGACGGCCAGGTCGAACATCTGGTAAGCCTGCAATCCCAAATCGCCGAAAAATTGCGCGCGGAAATCCTGGTCAAGCCCCGCGTCGAACTGGTGCCGCCCGCCACCCTGCCCGTCACCGATGGCAAGGCCAGGCGCGTCATCGACAACCGGAAACTTTGAATGAACACTGTCAAACTCGTCGCGGTCTTTGTGGAGAACAAACCCGGGCAGGTGGCCCGCTCGGCCAAAATCCTGGCCGATGCCCGCATCAATATCCGCTGCATCACCGTGGCGAGCAGCGGGGCCTATGGCGTCATGAAACTCCTCGTGAGCCAGCCCGAGCTGGCCTGCCGCACGCTCAAGCAGGAAGGGTTTGCGGCCACCCTCATGGATGTCATCGCGGTGGAAATGGCCGACAAACCCGGCGCGTTGCACGCCGTGGCCGATTGCCTCTTCAAGAGCAATGTCAACGTCGATAACACCTCCGGTTTCGTCGCCAACAACCGCGCCGTCCTCGTCGTCGAAGTCCACGACGTCGCCCGCGCCTCCGACGTCCTGCAGGAACAGGGCCTGCACGTGCTGACCCAGGACGAGACGCTCGCGATATAGCCGGGATATTTTCACACGCCTGAGCAAGGAAAGGGTGGCAGTTATACAGGCTACCAGCCTGTGCCCGCCGGCGACTCCCATCTTTCCTTGTAGCCGCGATCTTCAGATTGCGCACCGGGCACTCCACTGCATGGCCGCGGCCAAGGTCGGCCCGGCAAGGCGCGACAACCCCAATTGTTCCTGGCTGCATCCCCTTACGGTTTGCCTCCGGCATCTCCCGGGTTCGGGCACAGATTGTTCCGCGTGTCGAACTCCGTGTTCCGCGTGCCATCGGGGTTGAGGTAATAGAGGAAATTTACAGTGACATTTGTTCGGTAATTCCAAAGGCCAAGACTGATCCCACGATAGATTTTTCCGTACATTCCTCCCACTATTCCCCCGTTGCCGGCCCTATGGGTCCGTACCCTAAAGTAGTAGTTTGCATCCTGATCCATATTTGTCTCGGGTATGAAGCCAACTACGTTGGGTAGTCTCTCATCATTCCCGACAACCCACAACCATTTGCCGTCATAGCCACTTTGGGGAGCAATGGCAGGAAGCTGCAAGCCGTAATCACTTCGCCAAGGGAGTCTTACGGGGATCAAACCATCTTCGGGATTGGAAAACCTTAGTTGCAGCCAACCGTTCACGTTGCCCGAGCCATCGGACCGCCGCTTCGCCTCGAGAACAAAATCCGAGGTCTCTCCGCGACCGTAAGGTTTAACCCAGTCTGCGTTCAGTAAATCGTATCCAACTGGTGTCTCGAGAGCGGGTATTTGCTCGTGGACCTGTTTCACCACCATGGGAACGGGTTTCCCTCTCTTGCGGAGCTGCAGATTAACAGTCGCATTCCAAGGTTGCCACTGACCGTTGGTCTGGACGGTGAAGTAGTAGCTATGCCAACCGATCGTGTAAAACCCCTCCTTCCGCACCACGAAGTCCAACTGTCCTGTTATGTTGCGCAGCCTCGCAGGAAAGAATCCATCCTTATCCGTCTTGCCTTCTGCCTGCGTGTTGTATCCCATGACCACCACTTTTGCATCTGGCACAGGCCGGTTATCGTCATCCACCACCTTTACGGTCACATTCACTCTCGAAACGCACCCTGCAAGGAGCCATGAACAAAACGTCACCAGCAGAACATATCCTACCCGTCTCGATATGCAGATGAATGCTGTGGGAATGCTGCCGACAAACAGCGGGCCGTGGACAGCGATGTCCGCGCGCATTCGGGATCTGCTGAAGTGACACAAATTGTGGGGCGTTTCAATCTTCGCGGATCCTGCGGTGCGCGTCCCAACTTGCAAACCGGGACATCTCACGTTTCGTGATTCCGGCAGGATACGCTCAGGATACGTCTTCATCGGCCGCCTTCCAGTTCCACTAATTTGTCGAATGCCATTCCTGTGTAAGGATATGCCATGTCGTGGAGGTCGCTGTGTTTCCAACGGGATTGTTCACGCGAACTTTGCAACCTCTCCTCCGGCCAGCCGCGCTTTTGGAACACACCATTCATGTCGAAGTTCGCAAGTGGGATCAGACTCAAATCTTTTCTGACAAGCGCATTCGCCCCGGCCGCGAAGGTTCTGGCCGGGATGGCTTCGGCGAGCAATTGGGCGCGCATGTCGGAGGCCACGGGTCCACCTGAGGAAGTTGTGAGTCGCGCATCGAGAAATGGCAGGAAGAATGGGTTGTACCACAAATCCACATCGGCAATGCCTGCTGCCTGCGCGGGGCCTTCATGGCCGCCGGGGATATAGACCGAGGTCGGGATTGGGCAGCCAGTGATGGTGACCATCGAACCGGAAGTGTCCCAGTAGGAATTAAATCCCCATCCTCCATATTCGCTGCCCACCAGGTTTCCTGCCCGCACATCGGCGAGGCGCAAGGCCAGGAGAACCGGGAGGTTTCCGATGAGGTAACCTTTCGCGTAGAGAGCATTCACATCGCTGGCCCGAACGCGGCCTTTGAGAGTTTCCTGCAAAACCCAGGCGTAACGGCCGGTCAGCCAATTCACCGGCAACCGGAGTGTCGGCCACTGAAGCTGGAAAGAGGCGATGTCGCTTATCCAGGGATCGCTGTCGTCCTGGCGGTTTTCCAAAACCTCCTCGCCACTCGAGTAGAAATTGTACAAGTCGGTCAGTTGTGGAACATCCTGGAAGCGGCCGCGCCAGGTCAATGCATGGCGTCCGTCGTCGTCCGGGAACAAGCGGAACCATTCGCTGGCGTAGAGGCGCTCGGGGTAATCGCGCCAGTCGGGGTGCGTCATGAAAGGCTGGTTGGTCAGCCCGGCGTCGAAGGCTTCCATCGCCACGGCGGCGTCCAGCATGAAGAAGCGGTCGGGCATCGCCTCATAATCCTGGATGGCCGAGCAGGCGACCATGTTACCGAGGCTATGGGCTGCGAGGGTGATGTCCTGTCCGGCCAGGTTGTTATTGAGAAAAAATGCCAGGACCGGCGCCGTCTCAAACGCATGTCGCACATTGACGTGATAATTGATCGTGGTTTGCCCGGCCACCTGGGACTCTTCGCCGTACCAACTGACGGCGTAGAAGCGGCGGTGAGAACCGCTCCACCAGAGGCGTTTGAACATTTCCGCCGCCCAGGCGCGCGATTGGCGTTCGTTCACGTTGTAACCGTGAAGGAACACAAAGGCCTGATCCTCCTTTGCGAAGGGGGGCCAGTTCTGCGGGAACAGATCCGCCGGTCGTTCCACCTCCTCGCCCGCCGCTCCGCGCAAGTTGACCCAGGCATACATGGATTCGGCGCCGCTGATCCGGAGCGGCAACTCCAGCGCGGTCACCGTCCGCCTGCGATTGCGCACCTCGAGCCGCAAGGGCTGCGTTGTCGCCTGGCGCGCCTCAAAGAGCAGGACACCGCCCTGGCCGCGGGTGATTTTGTCGAGGAATACCGCGGAGAGGACCACGCCGTCCGCCGTGACCTGCCGAACGCCTGCGGCGGTGGCGGCGGGCTGGTTGAAATCCAGGCCGAATCCCAAGGCCGAGGCGTTGGTCAGATAACTTCCGGCTTCCTCGGGCCGCAATGCGGTGTAGAGAAAATTGAGAGCGCCCTCGCTGTGGACCAGGCGGTATTCGTATTGGGCCGACGGAAATACCGCGAGCAGATTCGAGATGTTCAGCCACACGGGAAACCAATCCACCAGATCCCCGGCTTCATTGACCTTGTCATCGGCGTAATCCGGGTCGCGTCCGTCGAACTCGAACGCGCCTGAGCGGGCGCCGGGAAGATCGCTGATCCCGAGGGCGGATGCCGTTGTGCTGTTGTCCGAGTCGTCGTTGATCCAGAATTGGTAGGGTTGCCGATCCGGCAGATCATCCTTTTCGTCCAGCTCGATCCGGCCATCGCGATTATAATCCACGGCGAGGGAAGCATTTGGCAGAAGCAGGAAGGCGCGAGGCACCATCGCGGTTTGCGACGCGCCGTTGTTGACCGTGACTTCGGTGCGGTGAAGTCCCGATCCGACCACCAGGCCGTGGCTGTTGATGGAACGCGCGGTGAGCAGGTTCCAATCGGATGAGGAAACCAGGTTATTGAGGGTCACAAGATCGTAATCCAATCCGTTGGCGGCGAGATTCGGTTTCCAAAGGACGGCCTGTTGCATTCCGTTGGTATCCACCGCCTCGCCTACGATCTGGTTATCGTCATTGATGGCCCGCGCGTAAGTCAGCAGGTTGTCACTGTAACCCGGCAACCGCCGTGGTTGGGATTCGGTGGGCAGCCAATAGACGGCCCTGGCATTGGTAATGGCATCTGCGGGCTGGCTGGTGCTGTAACCGACCGCAACACCTGCGTTGTTTATGGCGAGGGCGGCGCTGTAGAATCCGCCCAGCGTGCCAAGATCGGTCAATTTGTTGTCCGCAGCATCGGCCAGAGAAGTATGGGAACGGACTGCGTGAGTGATTTGCGCATCCGGCAGGTTCGGATCGTACACCGCTGAGACACCGACTATGTCGCCAGAGTCGTCAATGGCCTGGAAAGCCGATTCAGAAATGCAGTTCAACTCCTGCAGGGCTCCGAAGCTGACGGGGGGCTGGTTGTTTCCGGGCCAGAAAGTGGCCTGGCGCACCGGGCCGAGCATGATGAAGCTGGTTTGCCCATCCAATGAAGTGACCCAGACCCAGGAAGCGGTGCCAACGCCCGTGCCGTTGGAATTCATGTCCGAAAGAACGTCGTAAGTGGAATAGGGCATCGACGCGGGAGGAAATGACATCGGGAACCGGAGCGCCTGCACATCGGGCGTCAGATCCACGAATCCCTCGTGCCAGAAACCGGCGTGCAATTGTGTGACCACGTTCATGGGGCCGGCAGGGACTTGAGTCCACCGGGTGCCGACGGGATAGCCGGACCGCGTCATACGGAACGGGAAAAAGTTGGTGTCATCCAGCACCTCATACGCGCCTCCGGGAGACCAGACATAGGTCTTCACACTTCCCACCACCAACACGGAATCGAGATCGCTGATGCCCAGGGTGGAGAAAGCATCCAGTGGGATCACGGCGGCATCGCTGTCCGATTCGGAAACAAAGCTGGCGAACAGTGGGGCCCCTGGCATCCGGGACCATGAATCGGGTAGGGACGCGCTGCTGCGCGTCCAAGCCGACCGCAGGTCGGCCCTATCAGGTTCATGGGAAGCCTTCAATCCCGGAATTGGGCGCGCATTGGGGTCATGAAACTTTGTAGCCGCCAATGTGAATTGGCGGACCGGTGCCGAGGTGGGGATCTCCGCCGTTTCACAACGGCGGCCACGAAAGCCCGGTTCATTGTCGTGGTCGGAAGCCACATCGAAGGCGCCTGTGTCCTCGAGGTTTTCAGCGATATCCAGGACGGCAAATCCTGGGATCCAAGCGCGGGTGCGGGTGACCACGACAGTGGAATCCGGGGAGCGATATCCCGCGGCATTGCGGAGGTATGCGCGATAGCGATAAACCGTGGTTGCGTGGAGGAAATGGTCCTCCATCACCCCCTTTTCCACAGGCACTTTGCCGGCGACTTCCCAAATCTCATTGGTGCTCTCGGCCCGTTCGACGACAACGAGACTGGTCGCTGTTCCGGAGTTGGTGTTCCAGGAAATCCGGATCGCGTTGCAACCCGGCACCTGGGCGGAAAGGTCCTGGGGAGGCAGCAAATCTGACGCGAAAGGGCAGTCCACGACAATCCGCAATTTGGCCTCACCCGTCAGTCCCTTGTCATCGGTGGCGACGACAGTGAACTGAAGTTCGCCTGCCGGCAGATTCGTCCAGGCGCAATTCAGCGCGACGCCGGCGATGGAGACCCGGGACCGGCTGTGACGGAACAATGACAGATTGGTCACGACGCCGTCCGGATCAGTCGCTTGAACCGAGAACGGTACCGGTTGGCCAAAGGAAAACCGCGCCATCGGTGCCGGCGACAGGAAATGGACTTCGGGGTGGTGGAGCAGGGCTGAGTGCAGGGTGATTTCTTCGCTGTCGTAAGTATTGCCGAAGCGATCATGAGCGCGGGCGCGCAGCGCATACTCTCCGGCGGCCGAAGGCGTCCAATCCAGGAAACAGGACGGTGTGCTCCCCAACACCACGCCATTGGCGACAAACTCGATGTGATCGAAGATGGATCCGGGATCATATAAGCGCACCCCCAATGTCTTATTGGTGCCGACGGGCACCCATTCGCCTGCATGGACGCCTTCCCACGACACTCCAAGCCGAAGACTGTTTTCGATGCAAATAGGCGCGCTGTCGGCCGCCGTGCCATACTCGGTCGTGACGCGTGCGGTCAGGCAATGGGGGCCGGGGTTTGTGGCAATGTAAGGGAACAGAAACGGCGCGTTCGTCATTTCGCCGAGGGACCGGTCATCGGCGAAGAACTCGACTTTGGCGACAGGCACCGGGTTGGTCATCGAAATGTCAGCCACCAGCAGCAACGGGAAACCCACCAGCAGGTTGGTTCTGATTTCGGGGATGGTTTCCAGGCTGATGGAGGGAATCGGCGTCTGCCGGACCTGAACCGACACGGGATGTTCGGAGTCATAGGATTGTCCCCGATGATCGAACACCGCGGCGGTAAGGGTGTAATTGCCGGCGTCCTGGGGCAGCCAGGCAATGGAATGATTGGTCGTCTGGCCCAGGCTGACACCATTCGCGAAAAACTCCGCATGATCGAATGCGCTCGTCGGATCGTCCAGTTCAAGGCTGATCTGCCATGAATTGCCGGCGAACAACTGCGCGGAGTCCGCGAGCGGAACGATCGAGACTCCGATCGCCGGCAGCACATGGAGGGTGATGACAAGCTCGGGACTGGACGTCCCTGTGTCCGCCCAGGAAACTGTTTTGAACTGGTAATCTCCCGGCGCGGTCGGGGTCCAGCGATTGATGTAAGGTTCGTCCGTCGCCGGATAATCGACGGCAACCCACCGGCCTGAGGCCCACGGCATCCAGGGTGGCGGCTCGTTCCAGAGATAAAAGACGACCTGCCAGATCCGGGCCGGCGGCATTACCGAGGCTTCGGCAACCAGATTCACCATCTGGCCGACCCGGAAAGTCTGATTCAACGCCGGTGAAATCCACTCCACGGTGACCGCGGGAGGCGCCAACGTGATGTTCACCGTGTCCGTCTCCGTCGAAACGCCGTGATTGTCCGTCGCCACAAATCGCACTGGCTGAGGGGTGCCGTACTTTTCGTAAAAATTGTCTCCAACATCCGCCGGTCCGGTAAAATCAATCCGATCGCCGGCCACCTGATCGATGAGCGCGGGACCAAGGAAGACGGCGAAGTTGGTGACGGTGCCATCCGGATCCCACGCCCGGGCTCTGAACGCGGCGGTGGAGGCGTTGTAAGGAAGGGTCAGGTCGTGGTCGGGCAGGTCCGCTTCGATTCGCGGGGGAAACGTCGCCTCGATGAGAACGGTGTCAGAAGACACCGAACCACCGAGATCGTCGAAGGCAACCGCCCTCAGTTTGAACCATCCATTCGTGGCGGGAGTCCAATCGACCGTGTATCCGGTCCATGGATCGCAATCGACGGCGGTGCCGATCCGGAGGTCGTCGCAGTAAAACTCAACCCGGTCGATCGATCCATCCATGTCCCACGCATCCGCGTTGAGTTGGATGGATGAGTTCACGAGGGCGACATCGGGGAGTTGCCCGGTGGGGAACTGGACTGCAGGAAGGAGATCCACGAAGACGGTCGCCACGGCCCGGCTGCTGAACTGCGAATCGTCGGCGGCCAATTCGAATGAATAAGTCCCCGGTTCCGTGCAGAACGCGCGGGTGGAGATCTGCGCCGCGTTTTCAATCTCCACGTCAGCGGGTCCATCGAGCAGACGCCAGCCGACCTTCAGGTTCGCGCCCCGAGGATTGCCATCGTCGGTGGCCGTTCCCGCCAACTGGACGGTCATGCCCAACGCCAGCGGCTGGGTGCCTTTGGTGGACACAATCGGAGGCGCGTTGTTCCCCGGGGCCAGCCAGGTGTTCGTGAGCGACTCTTCCAGATCCACGAGCGTCGCAGCGATCACATCCACACCGGCGTTCGTCCCGGTGTAAGAGAAGGTCGCTTCGCCACAACGCGAGGTGATAACGTGGCCGGACGCCGCATTCGCGCCGGAAACCAAAAAATCGACGCCGACGTCTCCGAGCGGTTGGCCGCGCGCATCTGCGACGCGCGCGGTCGCGATCTTTTCGTTGCCGGTCTGCGCGAACGGCGTCGGCTGTTCCAGCCGGAGAATCGCGCCGGCATCCACCGTTTCGGAGTAAACGCCGCCCATGAAGGCATAGGACACGTACCAGCCCCAGCCGTAAATACAGGCACCGAACGGGACGGGGGCCGAGAGATGATGCGAGCCGGGATCGACCGGCAACTGGACGCCGGCATAACCGGTGTCACCGATCCTCTGGAACGCATTGGTCGGCACGTCCACGCCGTTGATCTGAATCAGGCCGATGCCATTCGTTCGGACCACGAGGTTCAGGTAGTTGGTGTAGAGATCTTCGTATTGTTGGTCCCAGAGATTCCAGATGGGCAGCGCCGTGGAGAGGATGTAATCGCCGCCGAATTGTTCAACCGGCGGGATCAGCGTCATGAAAGGATCACCCGTGGTGTCGTCGTAATCCGAGCCGTTGGCGTATTGGGCGACGAGGATGGGTTGGCTGGACAGAATCCGAGCCGGGCCCTCGATCATGGTTTCGTAAAACCGACCCCGGCCCAGGGTCGCCACGAGCCGGCCGTTGACGGTGACGCGGGTGCCGTTGGTTTGAGCGAGGCAGCGGAATGTGTCGCCCTTGACGCGGGTTGCTAGCGGCATCGTCACGAACTGGCGGCCCCACATTTCGATCGGAGGCAATTGTTCGATCAGATGATCGGCGGCCGCGCAACCGGTGGGCACGAGCGTGGCCCTGTGGCCGGCAAAGACCGCCACCGGCTTGTCGGAAACGATCGTTGTGCCCGTGAAATCGGCATCGGCGCCGTCTTGATTGATCGATCGATATGTTTCCCCTCTTTGGAGCAGGATGCCATAGGAATCCCCTGCCGGTCGTGTTTCGGTCGCTGCGGTGGGAGTGATGGTAATGTGGGTGTCGTCCTGGGGTGCCACCACGCCAAACTCCGTGCCTCCAATGACGACGTTGGTGTCGTACCAGGTGGGGGAATTCCTGTAAGAAAGAACCATGTGGTTCGTGCCCAGCATCGACGTCGGGAAGGCGAGAAAGCCGTCGGCGCTCATGGGCATGTAGTTGAGTCCGTAAACGGTGACGGCGTGGTCCGCGGTGAGATGAACGCCGTTGGGCTGGATGGAATCCGACTCATCCCAATCCTCGCGCGGATAATCCCACAGCGACAGATTTGTTGAAGTGCCGGCCTTGACGCGGAAGTAGATCTCCCCAGGTTCGTCCCATCGGGAGAACGTCACCTTGCCAGTCGTGTCCGCATCGGCGCTGATGATCAGATTGCAGCCGACATATGCCATTTCTCCGCTGAACTCCATGTTTGGCAGAAACATCAGCCAGAAATCCGCGCCGTGGTTTGAGCGGGCGGCCGTCAGGCGATTCGGGGCCGCGGGCAGCACGTCCACCGTCAGGGTATCGCTGCGGGTTCCGCCGCCATGGTTGACGCGCAGTTTGAGTGTGTAGGTTCCAGGTGCGCTGAATTGGGCCGTGGTGAGCAAGCTGCCGGGACTGGAAAAGCGCACATCTCCCGGGCCGCCGGCCACGGACCAAGTTACATTAGTCCCGACCCCGGAAGCCGGCCCCGAAATCTCCAGCGCACCGGCCAGAGCCGCCGAGCCGGGCACACTGATGACCTGATCGGGCCCGGCCTCGACACTGAAATCGCCGTTCTCGGATTCGAGCACTGAAACCAGAACGTTCGATGAGAACGAAGACGCCCCGCTGTCATCGGTTGCCATCGCCGAAAGAACATGCGTTCCCGCCGTCGCGTTGGTCCACGTGAAACGGAACGGCGGTTCCGCAAATGCCGCCAGCACCCGGTCGCCATCAAGAAGGGTCACTCCGGCCACCTGGCCGTCCGAATCGGCCGCAGTCACCTCGACGGGAATTGCCTGCCCGGCCTCGGACTCACTCCCAGGCGGCGGCCGGGTGATGGAAACGGTGGGGGGAACGTTGGCGTGCGTGATAAGGACGCCCGCTTCCGCTTCATTCGTGCCGAGCCCGTCATCTGCGATCAACCGGACCACATACAGGCCTGGCGCGCTGAACGACGCCCGAGTCGAAGACTGGTTGGTGACGGCCGCTCCGATCAGCGCATTATTCTGGCTGGCCGGGGAGAAGCTGGCTGTTCCGGGTCCGCTGACAAGATTCCAGGCCACACTCAAGTTGCGGCCCGGGGGCAATCCATCGTCGGCTACCGCGCCGCTCAACACCAACTGATTGCCAGGCCAGGTGATGGAGGCAGGCGTCGCGAGTGTCACCGACGGCGGCCGATCCACCGTGACGGTGGTCACCGCGCTGCTGGCGGCCAATCCGTCGCTGGCCGTCAGGCGGAGGGTGTAAACGCCCGATTGACTGAACGTCGCCAGGGTATTTGTGGTATTGGCTTTTTCGAAGTTCACTGGACCCGGACCGGATACCAGGCTCCAAACCACCGAGAGCGTCGCACCCGCCGGCAACCCGTCATCGACCGCCGATCCGCCGAGTCGAACCGGATTGGGAAACAAGATTGTCTGGTCCGGCCCGGCGCTCACCACGGGAGGCTGGTTTACACGCCTTACCGTGATGTTGACGGCGGCGGCGGGTGAGTTCGTTTTGCCATCGTTCGCCACAAAGAGAAACGAGTCATTGCCATAGAAATCCCTCGCCGGGGTGTAGATGAATTGGTTGAGGGCTGCGATTCGAGTGCCGACGATTCCATGAGCGGGTTGGCTGATCGGTTGGCAAGTCAGCGCATCCCCGTCCACGTCCGCACCCGCCAGCGTGAAGATCACCGCTGTGTTCTCGTCGGTTGCAATGGTTTGGGGAGTGGCCACCGGCCGATCATTCACGGGCGTCACTGTAATTGAAATGGCGGCCGGGGCGGAGTCGGTCTGGCCGTCATTGACTTTGAACGTGAAGCGGTCGGGACCGTTGTAGTTCGTGGCGGGCGCATAGATAAACTGATTGGTGGTTGACCCGCCCTGGCACTGCCTGGATGCGCCGGACGATTGGGGGTCGAGCCTGCCGTGAGAGGGTTGGTCCACGAGAATATACGTCAGCAACGAGCCTTCCGGATCGCTCCCGGCGAGCGTGATGTTCAAGCGCGTGTCCTCGGCCACTGAAAGGCATTGGGGAGTGGCGACGGGCGGCTGGTTGGGCGGCGCGCCGGCCCTGATGACGCCACCGCCATTCACAATGAGTCGGTCGCATTGGGCCGAGCCGATCAGGCAACTGTTTCCGTTCACGATCACCGTGCCCGACGGCGCCGTTACATTCCCGTGCACGGTGCAGCCGCCATTGAGCGTGAGGCCGCCGTTTGCGAGCTGGAGCTGAAGCCAGGACGACCGATTGGTCGTGCCCAGAAGGCCATTCGCCGAAAATCCGTTGGCCACGGTGAGAACGACCGGTCCGACGACATCGACGCGAGACTGGCCGTTCAGGGTGAAGCTTTGCAGGTTGTAAACGGCGGGCTGCGTGGCGCCGGCGACACCCAGCGTGAAGCCGGAGGCGCCGTTGGCGGTAAAGGCGCCGTAAGTGCCCGGGGGTATGGCGATCTGGCCGACGCTGCCGTTGAGCGTGAGGTTGCGGAGGGTCGCCGGAGTGTCGATGGATTGGCCGGCCGTGGTGATGGTTACGTTGCGTGTGCCTGCAGGTGACGGCGGGGCCGGCACCGTTGGCAGCATCACCGGTGCCGTCCGCGTGCGAAGGTATCGCAACGAGCAAGTGCCATTCAACGTGACGCCGTAACCGGTCGGCGAGGCGATGCCGGCGCCGGCAATCGTGCCTGCAAACGTCGGATGCCCGTTGAGCCGCAGGGACGGCGTGCCGGGGACGAGCAGGTCGCCGGTCATGACGAATCCGCCGTTGAGGATGACGTCCTCGCCCAGCAACTGCTGCAACGAACCCTCGATGCGGCCGCTGCCGTTGAGATCAGGCGCGTGGCGAACGATGACTGCCGGATTGGTTTGCGCCGTCTGAGCCGTGACCGCCGGAACGGAGATCGAGATGGCTAAACCGCAGAACGTCGAGAGGAGACCCTTTTTGAAGAATTTCATGATGCCCTTTCATCTGTTGTTCGAATCCGGCTCGACTGAAGAGATGGGAGCCCGGCTCTGTGAGCCGCAGCCGGTTGGCCATCTCTCAAGAGGAAGGCCGCCCGCCAGGGAGTGTGCAGTGGACCTGGCGGGCGGCGTGGGGAGAAAGGCTCTCGCAAGGCCAGCAGGATGGCGTTGCGGGAGCCCGGAAGCCGGGATGGATCGCGTAGCGAATTTCCGAAGAAAGCCACGAAGATCGGTGGCGGGTGGACAAAGGAAGTGACTCTCCGTCTCGAACAAGCCCGGGTCACGGCACTGCGCCCTTGCAGTTGCATCCCTTTCATGACCGATCCCTAATGGCAGCGTTTCTAATACCGCCGCCCCAAGTCGTCAAGAGAAATTAATAATATTTTTTGGAACCGTGTTTTCTTTTGGGGGCCGGCATTGATTTCATCCGTTGGGACGACCTGCTATTCCAAGCCGCCCGGCAGCGCACAGCCGCCATTCTCCCCGCGTGCCTTGGCTCTATAACAGTGCGGCTGGAAGTGAGGGTCAGGAGCGCGACTGTAGGTAGAGCGCCAACCGCAGGGGGTCAGCCGGTCGATGGCGCCCGCAGAGCCCGACTTTGTGTCAATACTCAGGATCGACCCGTTTATTATCATGGCTGGTTTGTTTGTTTGATTGTCTTCCCGGAAAACGAACCTCGCTGGAGAATATTTTCCTCCTCGTGCATTTTCATCCGCGCAGAAAGAATCGCCGCGCGCCCAAGATAGCCGACCACGCGGGTTGGGTTGTTGCGCTCCACGACCGGCAGGCGACCGACGTCGCGATCCAGCATTTTCGTGAGCGCAGCGTGCAGCGGTTCGTCAGGAAATGCGACCACGAGATCAGTGCTGCCGGCTTCGGCCACGGTCATCTCAGCCGCCTGGTTTTGCCGCAACGCGCGAACAATGTCACCCCGCGTTATGATGCCGACGAGCTGATTTTGATTGTTCACAATCAAAGTCCCCTGTCGCCGACCAAGGTCGGAATCGCCTCGAGCAATGCGATCGGAAAGCTCGGTAAGCTTCATGGTCGCCGGGACAGTCGGCATTTCCTGGTTCATAACATCGCGCACGCGCGCGAGCTCGAATGGGTCAATGCTGTATTCGCGCGTGATGTGATGACCGCGCCGGGCGAGCTTTTCCGTCAGGATGGAACGGCGCATGAGCAACACGGTCACGCCGAGCGCCGCGACCGAACCGATGAGCACGGCGGGAAACAGATTGAAGTCCCGCGTCAATTCGACAGCGAAGACCATCGCGGTCAGCGGCGATCGCATCGTGCCGCTCATCATCGCGGCCATGCCGATCAAGGCCCAAAGGCCGGTGTCACCAACAGGAATCCAGAAACCGGCCCAGGCTCCGAGCGCGCCGCCTATGATGAGCAATGGCGCAAGCACTCCGCCCGACGTGCCGGAACCTAGGGCGATGGCCCACACGAGCGCTTTGGCCACGAGCAACCCTATGACGACCGCACCGACAAGTTCGCCGCGCAGCAAGCTATGAATCGTATTGTAACCGACGCCGAGGACGCGCGGTTCGATGACACCGCCCAAGCCCACGAACACCGCGCCGAGGGCGGGCCACCACATCCAGTGCAGTGGCAATTTTTGAAAAAGATCTTCGCAGGCGTAAACGAGCATCGTCAACAAACCGGAGCAGAAGCCGGCCAGAACGCCGAGGCCGGCGGCAATCGCCAATTCCGTGCCGGACAGAGGCGCATGCGCGATCACGGGAAAGATGGGCCCCGCGCCCAGCAATGGCACACGGCATACCGACGCGACAATCGAAGCCAGGGCCACGGGAATGAAGCTGCGTGGCTTCCATTCGAACAACAAGAGTTCGACCGCCAGCAACACGGCTGCGACGGGCGTAGCAAATACGGCGGACATTCCCGCCGCGGCACCGGCAACGAGCAGCGTTTTGCGCTCCGCGGCGCTCAGATGAAATTGTTGCGCGAAGATCGAACCGAACGCTCCGCCCGTCATGATGATGGGTCCTTCCGCGCCAAAGGGTCCGCCGGTGCCGATGGAAATGGCGGAGGAAAGCGGTTTGAGAATTGCCACCTTGAGGTCAATGCGGCTGCGACCGAGGAGAATTGCTTCCAGCGCCTCGGGAATGCCGTGACCGCGAATCTTTTCCGAACCCAAGCGCGCCATCAGTCCTATGATGAGCGCCCCGGCCACCGGCACCAGCACCACCCAAAGTCCCAAATGATGACCCTGGGGCACCGCGGGTGCGGCGGAAAAGCGGTGGTAGAAAGCGAGGTTGGTAATCGCGGCAATCAGCCAGATCAAAGCATAGGCGACAAGGGAGCTGATCGCGCCAATCGCCAGCGCCATGGCAGACAGCAGCAGCACGCGGCGGTTGGTGCTGAAATCCGCCAGTTCATCTTCAGCGGCTGCGACCGACACGGCGGCTTTGCCATTCAAGACCGATGG
Source organism: Limisphaerales bacterium (assembly GCA_003159675.1). Lineage (GTDB taxonomy): Bacteria > Verrucomicrobiota > Verrucomicrobiia > Limisphaerales > BOG-1460 > BOG-1460. Next base: position 3,179 of record PLQC01000109.1, on the reverse strand, counting down.
GATCACTGATTCAGTTTGCATTAACGAATCGTATATTATATCGTGGTGCGATACATGTCAAACCAACAATGACTTCGGGTGCGTGTCTGTCAGACTCACGAGCGATGACGAGAAACAAACAACTCATCAAAGCGCAATATGAGACGCTCGCGGCGTTTCGTTACGCGCTCCGGCAGTTCATTCATTTCAGCGAGGAGGCTGCCCAGGCTGCCGGCATCACGCCGCAGCAACACCAGGCGTTGCTGGCCATCAAGGGCTTTCCCGGGCGTGAGAGCGTCACCGTGGGCGAGTTGGCGGAGCGGTTGCAGCTTCGCCATCATAGCGCGGTTGGGTTGATTGACCGGCTCGTGGCAGAGCGGTTGGTATCGCGCGCGATATCAGCCGAAGACCGCCGACAGGTTTTTGTTCAACTCACAAGTGGCGGCGAAAAGGTGCTGGAGAAGCTTTCCTCCGCCCACAGCAAGCAACTGAAGCGAATCGGCCCCGAACTCAACCTACTACTCAAGCGGCTTGCTTGCGTCGATGAAGAGACCTTTGCATCCGTAAAAAAGAATAAATAAATGCCTTATCTTCACAATATCCGAACTGTAGCAGCAGGCTTACAGAATCAATGCAATCAAGTAAATCAAACGCTAACACAAACCGATTGCCTCTTGTGCTAACCATCGGCCATTCCACGCGCAAGCTCGCTGAATTCATCCGCCTGCTTCAGGCACACGCTGTATCTCGTGTAGTCGATGTGCGGACGGTGCCGCGCTCCGAGCACAACCCCCAGTTCAACAAGGCTTCATTGCCCCGGGCATTGAAGAAAGTCGGCGTGGGCTACGTTCACATGCCAGGACTGGGCGGCCTGCGTCATGCGAAGCGCGATTCGCTCAATGTCGGCTGGCGAAATGCCTCCTTTCGAGGTTATGCGGATTACATGCAGACGCCGGGATTTGCGCAGAGCCTCGAAGAATTGATCCGGTTGACGAACCAGGACCGGATTGCATTAATGTGCGCTGAAGCGGTGCCATGGCGCTGTCATCGCTCGCTCATCGCAGATGCCTTGCTGGTTCGGGGAATCCGCACAGAGGACATCATGAGTCCAACTCGCCGTCAGGTTCATACTCTCACGCCTTTTGCGAAAGTCCGTGACACCACGATCACATATCCGGCCGAGGTCTCATCGAGCACTCCAAAGAAGCCATTGGCCAAACACTCGGGACCACGACCAATCAAAGCAACCTGATTGGCACTAGAATCCATTCTTTATGCAGGCATTCGACGAAGTCCATCGAGCTATCCACTATCCACCGGATCGCCGTCTTCGTGTCTGGATCGATCCCCGGTTTGTTTTTGCCTTTGCCGTTGTCGCTCTCGCTCCCGTGGCGATTGCCTGGGGACAATATCTGATCGCCGGGCTTCCAACGGAGATTTTCCTGCCGCCGATCAATCTGGAAAATCCCCCCACTCCGCATGGTTTTCCCGCGTGGTTGCGACTGACCCATTTTGTGAACTTCTTTTTTCTGATGCTCCTGGTTCGCAGCGGGCTCTCCATTTTAATGGATCACCCGCGACTTTATTGGAACCGGCACTGCACGCCGAACTCGGAATGGATGCGGTTTACGCCGCTCGAAGTGCCCATGGACCGCTTGTGGACGGCGAAGGATGACGCCCGCTACATTTCCCCGTTGGTGGCGTTGCCCGGGTACCGGCACACCGTGGGCATGGCGCGAGCGTGGCATTTCCTCTCGGTTTACGGATTCCTTCTCAACGGTTTCATTTTTATCGCGTTGCTTTTCTTCACCGACCAATGGAAGCGCCTGGTTCCGACCTCATGGGAAATCGTTCCCGCCGCCTGGAAATCATTAGTCTATTACGCCACCTTCCATCTGCCGGTGGAACCCAACGGCTTCTATCAATTCAATCCACTGCAACAGCTTTCCTACTTCGCTGTCATTTTCGTCATGGCACCGCTGTCCATGTTGACCGGGATAGCGATGTCCCCGGCGGTTGATAATCGGTTCCCTTTTTTTCCAAGGCTCTTTGGGAGCAGGCAGGGAGCGCGATCCATCCATTTTATTTTGCTGATTGGTTACCTGTGCTTTCTGGCGGTGCATGTCGGATTGGTCGTCATCACTGGATTTGTGCGAAACATGAACCACATCGTTACGGGGCATGATGACGCGCACCTCATCGGGATGATCGTTGGTCTCATCGCCATGGGTCTCGTGGTGCTTTCCTGGATCCTCTTTCACTTTATCGCATGGACATATCCTCGTGGCATGCAGCATGTGTATAAAGCCCTCGCCGGGTTATTTCACTGGAATGTGTTGAGCCGTCTCGAGCCCGATGAACATTATACACAAAAGGACGTTTCCCCCTTCTTCTGGCCGAATGGAAAGTTGCCGGTTTCCAACAAATGGAAGCAACTCGCGGCGAATGGATTCCAGGATTTCAAATTGAAGGTTGGTGGTTTGGTGGAAAATCCTATTGAGCTTTCACTTGAGGAACTTCGTGCGCTCGGCAAGATGGAATACATCTCCATGCATCATTGCATCCAAGGCTGGTCGGGAATCGCGCAATGGGGCGGGCTGCCGTTCAAGCGCTTGATCGAGATCGTCAAACCCAGGCCCGAAGCAAAAGTCGTGGCTTTTTATTCCTACGGCGACGCGTTGTACGGTGGGGAATACTATGACACGCAAACCATCGAAACGGCGCTCAAGGCGAGATGTTTGCTCGCCTATGAGATGAACCAGGCTCCGCTGCCTGAAGTGTATGGTGCTCCGCTTCGATTGCGCGTTGAAAACCAGCTTGGCTATAAAATGGTGAAGTGGATTGAACGCATTGAATTCGTCGAAACGGAAAGGACGCTTGGCAAGGGAGAAGGAGGCAAGAACGAGGATGACGAATATTTCGACATCCTTCCCAACATTTGAGGGGACCTTCCCGCACAAATCCAAAAAGCTAACATGGGGTGGTCAGGTGCGGGAAAAGCCACTACACCTGAAAAGGGGGTCGGTCCCGGCAAACGGGNNGCCCGACTTTGTGTCAATACTCGGGACTGTTTAATGCAATCGCGCAGGAGCCGGAGCGCGTTCCAGTCGGGTTACTTCCATGCAGCACCCCTGACTGGGTTCAATGTTGGAAACCTCACCCGTAATGAATCCCTGCGAAAGACAAACTGAGTTTGTCTT
>PLQC01000068.1 GCA_003159675.1 Limisphaerales bacterium | reverse complement strand
ATCACGCTTGTTGAGGGGCTAGACAGTCAAAACCAGACGTGCTCGGTCAGGCGCATACGAAGTTCCTAAGATGAGATATGTCGGTTTGGAGCACATCGAACCGAACACCATGCGACTCCTTGGGCAGGGACGGGCAAGCGAGGTGCGGAGTTCCTCCGTGCGTTTTTCGGGTGGTGATGTGCTTTACGGGAAGATGCGACCCTATCTTAACAAAGTGTGGGTTGCCGAGTTCGACGGAATTTGTTCGGCAGAATTTCTTGTATTCCCGAAATGTGACGGGCTAAAAAGTTTGTTTCTTGCACTGCGTTTGAATGCGAAAGACTTCGTCACCTATGCCAACGGACAGGTTAGCCCAAGTTCGTCAGTGAATCGAGTTAAAAGGCGGATTTGCTGGGGTTTTTGCAGGTCACACCCCGTTTTTCTCCACTACATTTTGCATGGCTTTTGGGGCGGCGGGCAGGTCTAATCCCAGGCGAACCAGCAGTTCAGCCACGGGCCGGTCGGGGCGCGCGACAACACGCAAACGGATCTCACGCGTATTTTGAGACTGAGTTTCTTTGACCGGCAGCACCACGTCCATGCTCCGCACCGTGACCACTTCTTTGATCAACTGACGGGCACAGTTGCCCAGCCCCTTGCCGCTCATCCACATTTCCAGCGTGCGCCACAGGGCCAGACTCAGGAAGCAGACCAGAATGTGCGCTTCCACTCGCTCGGTCTTGTGATGAAAAACGGGGCGCAAACTTAAATCGCTTTTGCTGATCCGAAAGGCGTCTTCGGCCTGGGTCAGTTGCATGTACCAGCGCCAGAGTTTGACCGGGTCTTGCTCCGGACAGTTGGTGCGCAATTCGCGCCATCCGGAAATTGAAGCCGGAAATTCCGGTTATCATCACCAGCGGCGCTCGGCGCGACAAAGACCAACTTCAATGCATTGATACCACACATCTGACCACTTTAGAAAAACCTTACACGGTTGAACAACTTCTCAATGCAGTGGCCGATGGAATACGCACCGCCCAAGGCGGATCAGACAGGTCTGACGAATACACAATGGGGATTCCTGGCGGCACGTTTGCACCAACCGCCGTGTCGGGCGCGGCTCGCGGCAATAATTCAACCGACCGGGCCGTCGGAATCGTTCCCACGGGCCTGCAATCGGGCGAAGTAAAAACAGCCGGAGGCCACAAGTATCGACGCAACCACGATCATGACGGCCTGGGTACCAGGGTCTTGTAGGTCCTCCAATAAATCGTTCGTCCATAGGCCCATTTTGCCAACGTTCATTTCAATAGCCCGTGCCTCTTTCTTGGAAGTCCTCGCGGTGGCCACGTCATCGGACAAATCCTCTGGAGGAGCACCTGTCCAATAAACCAGGCCCGCACCGCCAAGGCCAAGCAGCAGGATAAGGACGCCAATGGTCCTGAGCCGCACCGCCGCCTTGGGCTAGGAATCTGGACCGGGCGTTAAGTTTTTCAGAGCCATCTGTTTTCTTCAATTCGGACGTTAGTCGCGCTGCTGCCGTGCAGTATAGCACCCTTGGAATACCGGCGCTGGCGAGTACGCGGTTGGGCGCGAAAGGTGCATGCGCGGGCTGGCGGTACCTCCATCCGCGCCGGGTCTGGTTTGAGTCAGTAACTTATATTGCTGCAAATACCGCCGATGGCAGCGCTCGCGCCGACCGACCGTGGTCAGATGCCGCGCCATAGCCGGGGCCAGTTGGTATGCCGGGTTCGCCAGAGGACCCCGCCGGAGCTTGACTTTCGTTGGATGCGGTGGCTCCTTAACCGACCAGACGGTCATCGGTTGCGAAACTGCCATGAACCCCGGCACTTAGAAACACCAAATATCCCCTATTTTCGATTTCTTGGAAAAACCCACCCATATCGGTACCATGGACGAGGTTTGAAAACGAAGCGATGCGGCATATTAACAATCGAACTGATACGAAAATACATTGTATGGTACCCCCATCCCGAATTGAACGGGAATCAACGGTTTAGGAAACCGCTGCTCTATCCATTTGAGCTATGGGGGCTTACGGCGATTTGCGCCGCCTGCAAGAATGACTATATCCCGTCCATTGGAAATGGTCACTCCCAAAAATTCTCCGGGGGCGGGACTTAAAGGGCTTCTAATCGCGGGATGATGCAGTGCTGAACGCGATCGAGACAGCGCGCCCGGCAGCACGATGCGGCAGCTATTTCAGAAATCCATCCCTAAACTCGCCAACACCGTATGAGTGGCAACATCTCTGTTTCCGCCAGACAGGGTTGCCAGGTACTTATAACCCAAGCCCACTTCGGTGAAGGGGTTGAGTTGAAAGTGAATGCCCACCATCGCCTGCACGGCTGGGTCGGTTTCGTCACTTGAGGTCCAAAACCCGTATCTATAGTTGGGACGGATGGTCGCGCTGGAATAAACCCCGCCGGCACCGATGCCAATATAGGGAGTCACCACCGGATCGGGATGCAGCTTGAGCACCAGATTGCCAAGCAGGGGCACCTGGTAATAGTCGCCCCGCAACCCGGTTGGCGCTCCCGCCTCATTGATCGAAGATAGGTAATTGTAGATCACCCCCGTTTCGAATTCCGCCCCGAGCGTCAACCGGCTCGTCGAAAGGAAATCAAACCCCGGCTCGATGCCGAAGCGAACGCCTGAGTCGGCAGAGAATCTGCCTGGAAATCCGAACCTTGAGCTGTTGAAATCCTGCAGGACCGAGATGCCCAGATCGCCGGACACATAAAAGCCGAGTCCGTTGACGGGGTGGGAATAGGCCAAAGGCGAATAATAAGCGGGAGCATAGACAACCCCATCCGCTGGGTAAGGCCGAATGACCACCTGGGAAGACGCCGCCGTCATGCTTATGGCTAGGCACGCCATGGCCGCGCAAGCGGCTAAACAATTTCTCCGCAAATTCAAAAAACGCATTTTCATGAAAATTGGACGCTCTCAAGCGCAATTTATTCACGCAACAACGTTCACTTTTATATTGGTTCAATCACATCCCCATTCCTATCGCCATTTCCTTTGCCTGCCGCATTTCCTTTTCCTTCTTCTCACGCAGGATTCTTTCCAGCTCCGCCTCGGCTTCCGGCACCAATTCCTGCGTGTCACATTTGCCGAGATATTCCGAAGGTTCTTGTCGCCATCTTCCTTGAACATCTCCACCAACCGGCTTTCTTCCGCGTTGCCGTGCAGAAGTTCCATCGCCATCGGTCGCTCGCGCAACCATGTGGCCCACGCAGTGGAAAATGGCCAAGATTTGATACCGCAATCTGATACTATCTGCTGATTGTCGGGTCCATTTACCTCTAAGGGTAGAAGTGCCGGATGGAAATAAACTGGTTGTTGGTGAACTGATTTCATGTCGAACTCACCATCTGGCACATCCATGATCTAGCAACATTGTTCAATCCAGATCCATCCCTGGCCGACATCAAGGTAACCCGCGATCTGGTTAGGGCGGCCCAACTGCTCAAGGGCCAATAAACAGGTCACAGCCCCTGCCACTTCAATGCCCGCCAAATGTTAAATGTTAAGATGTGACCCTGATTTACAACGTACGCATCTTCTCCCAGTCGTGGCAATGAGCAGTGGTAATGTTCCGGACTGCCAAGAGTCCAAAGTGCTTGTTCAGTTGCCGAAGGCTACCTTCGACCCCTCTGGCCGAACTGGGTTTCAACCGGGTCACGGCCACGGCAAACCAGTCCCGTGACAATTCCAAAAACGTGCTTCCGGGGTCTCTGCTGGAATTTCCGTTCCGACCGATTTTGAGACAGAAGACAGAAAGCCTTCGTTCTGCCAATTGCCTGTCGACAGTCCGCAAAGATTTTCGATACTGTTTCCCGTGCCGTTTGACCAGGGCGAAATACTTGCTGGAACCCGAGCGCCGATACAGACACTCGGCAACCCATTTGAACACGGGTTGGCCGTTGATCTGGGGATCGGCAATGGTCGGCTGCCTGCCGGTATGACAAGCCACACGCCGATGACTCGTGCCGTCCACCGAGACAGGGCTGCAACGATGGTTCTTTTGGTGTTCATGATCCGTTTTCTTTCGTGGTGTTTGGAACCGGTTTCGACTCCATCAACTTCTTGAAATCCGGGTCATTACGCAGGCTTTTGAAATCGTCGTCCGTTGACGCGCGCGATTTGAGCAACGGTTTCAGTTCAAGCGTCTTTTTCAGATCGGCGATGGCTTTAGCCTTGTCGCCTTTCAGCGAGTAGGCACAAGCGCGATCATACCACGATTCTGCCCACTGCGGACGAAGTTCAATCGCCTTGTCCAGCGACTTGATCGCTTCGTCGTATTTTCCGAATCTGAGCAGGACGCCGCCGCGGTTGTTCCACGCCGCTTCATGTTTCGGACTCAACGTGATTGCCTTGTCGAATGCTTTCAACGCTTCTTCATCCCGCTTTAGTGCCTCCAACATTTCTCCCTTGCCAACCCAATTGGCGCCCTCCTCCGGCTGAAGCTCGATGAGTTTCTCAAAAGACTTCAATGCTTCCTCAGGCCGGTCCGTCTCAGCCTCGGCCATTGCCTTGCATAACCAGCGTCGCGGGTTGTCGGGTTTGGCTGCAATCCATTCGTCCAGGATTTTCGCTCCGTCATTCACCCGATGCAATTGGGCGAGACTGATGTATTGTCCGAGGACCGCCCGTTCGTTGTCTGGGTCGAGTTGAGCAGCCTGTTGAAAGGCTTTCAGCGCTTCATCAAGTTTGTTGGCGCCGAATAGCTTTTGCGCTTCGGCCAGATATGCATTGGCCGAATTGGTCTTTGCACTTGTCTCCAATGCATCTTGTCCTGACGCAGCCACGGCGAACAGCGCGCCGCACGCGGTTATCAGCAATAGTTTACGTTTCATCCCGGCAACGATCCGGGCTTTCCTCCACCTGTCGGTCCACGCCTTTTGCAGGCAAGCCATGGGTTTTGTTCTGGTCTTCATAGGCTCATTTTCTCGATTACTCTGGTGTTCGCAATTCACGTTTCATTGGCCCTTCAATTACTCATGCGCCATCGGTTCCCAAAAGCCTTCATGAAGGCCGGCGCCCGCCGCTCATTTTCGCGATTTTCTTATTCCTTTTGGCGCTGTTTTGTGGGTCATTATTGGAATGGCCGACATCACGCTCATACTCAAGGCCGTTCAGCAAGGGGACCCCAAGGCGGCTGCCGAACTGTTCCCGCTGGTTTATGAAGAACTGCGCAAAGTGGCCGGCCAAAAGGTGGCTCACGAGGCGCCCGGTCACACGCTGCAACCCACCGAACTTGTCCATGAAGCCTGGCTGCGGCTGGCAGGTCCCCAGAACCCGGAGTGGCAGAATCGATCCCACTTCTTTGGCGCCGCCGCCGAAGCCATGCGGCGCATCCTGGTCGAGCGGGCACGGCGCCGGAACCGCCTCAAGCGCGGCGGCCAATGGGAGCGGGTGGACATGGAAGAGGTGGATATTCCCTCGCCGATGCCTGACGACGATCTTGTGGCGTTGGATGAGGCGTTGGCGCGGTTGGAGAAGTTCGATTCCCGCGCTGCCGAACTGGTAAAGCTCTGCTTCTTTGTGGGCTTGACGCACGAGCAGGCGGCCAAAGAATTGGGCGTATCTCTCAGCACCATTGAGCGGACTTGGACTTTCGCCCGGGCGTGGCTGTTCCGGGAAATCGAGGAGAACCGTAGTCCACCGCACCGGATTTCTGAGGGTTCTGTGAAGGGAACTGCCAACCAACAGCGCATGTAAGGTGAAAGGCATGCCTCCTCTTTGAAACGGGAAGAACATATCCGTGAGTTGTTCTCACAGGCGCTGGAGAGAGTGCCAGCCGGCCGCGGGCAATTCCTCGATGAAGCCTGCAAAGGCGAACCGGAACTGCGTTCCCAAGTGGAATCACTTCTTCGCGCCCACGAACGAGCTGGAGACTTTCTACAGAGGACGCCCCAACTGTCACCGCTTGGCGCCAGGCCGGCGCGCGCCGGCGCGGGTCAGGAGAAGGGTGAAGAAACAATAGTGATTTCCGACGCTGCATTAACGCCGCCAATAGCCGGGACCAAAGTTCACTGTTTCGGCGATTATGAGTTGCTCGGCGAAATCGCCCGCGGCGGCATGGGGGTGGTTTACAAGGCCCGGCAGATCAGCCTCAATCGGCTGGTGGCTCTGAAGATGATCCTCGCTGGCCAGTTCGCCAGCGAAGCGGAGGTCAAACGCTTTCACGCCGAAGCGGAGGCGGCCGCCAATCTGAACCATCGCAACATCGTCGGGATCTACGAAGTCGGCCTCTCTGAAGGGCAACACTACTTCAGCATGCAGTATATCGAGGGCCGCAGCTTGGCCCAACTGGAGGCCGATGGACGCTGGCGAGCAGGTGCAGGCAAGGAGGCGGCGCAGTTGGTCGCCAAAGTTGCTCGCGCGGTGCAGTACGCGCACGATCGAGGCATCCTGCACCGGGATCTCAAGCCGGCCAATATTCTCCTCGATGCCGACGGCGAGCCGCACGTTTCGGATTTTGGCCTGGCCCGGCGGATCGGTGCGGACAGCAGCCTGACGATGGAGGGAACCGTGCTGGGCACCCCAAGCTTCATGGCGCCGGAGCAAGCGGCGGCCAAGACCAAGGAACTCAGCGCTGCTGCCGATATCTACAGCTTGGGAGCCGTCCTCTACTTCCTGCTCACCGGACGGCCCCCGTTCGTGGCCGCGTCGCCTTTGGACACGCTGGTGCAGGTGCTGGAGGGCGAAGTGATCGTGCCGCGGACAATCAACCCCCGGGTTGGCCGTGACCTGGAGCGAATCTGCTTGCGTTGCCTGGAGAAGTCGCCGGAGCGGCGCTATGCGGAGGCTGCCACCCTGACGGAAGATCTGGAACGGTTCGTTCGGGATGAACCGGTGCAAGCTTGGCCACCGGGATTCAAGCCGTTCTTACTCCATTGGATGCGACGTCAACCTGCTCTGGTGTCACGCCTGCTCGGCTTGGGAATCTGTGTGATCATTGCGCAGGGGACTTTTCACTATTACCCGACCGTACCGCTGGCCCAGCACACGCGGATCGTGTCCGCGCTTGGAATCTGGGCCTTGCTGTCCGTCATCTGCCAATGGGCATTGGAACGGGAGCGCTGGAGCAAGCTTGTGCCTTTCATCTGGGCGGTGGTGGACGCCGTGTGTCTGACAGCCGCCCTATGGTTCGACGAAGCCTTGCCCGGCCCTCTCATTGCCAGTTTCCCCGTCTTGGTTGCCGTGTCGGGACTCTGGTTTCGAGTGCCGTTGGTTGGCCTCACCACTATCCTGGCCATGCTGGGCTACAGCTTTCTTGTAATGGATGACTTTTTTCGCCACCGCCGGCTCGACCAGATGAACTGGCACGTCGTTTTCCTGGTACTGCTGGTGCTCACGGGGTGCGCCGTGGCGTACCAGGTTCATCGCGTGCGGGCCTTGAGCCGTTTCTACGACCGCCGCCCCTGAGCGCAGATAACTGGAGGTCGCCCAAACTCAATCTCGCTTTAATCGGCTTTCCTTGCCCGAAAGAATGACCGCGAATCGGTTTCACTGGAGGGATCCCTCAAAATGATTGTGCCGTTTGTGTTGGTTACATTAAGAAAAGAGATCCAAGACAGGAGATCGCTGGATTTTTGGATGAAGTATTGGCCGCCGGGTTCGGAATCCAGGCGAAATTGAAATCCATTGCTTGAAGAAAAGTTCAGCGCCGTGAGCGTGGGCGGAGCATAAACGATTGCAGCAAGGTCTTCGGTAAAGTCGGGCATCGAAAGCACCAAGCTGTTGTTTGTAGTGGTGGCCTGGGTAAGGCCGAGAGATGCAGCCGTTGCCGGATCATACCATTCTGCAATAAAATTGCCTGCAGGCCAATTTGTTAAAGTAACCGTCTGGGCGTGCTGAACCGGCAGGGTCGCGGTGGTGGCATTGGCCGGAAACGAAACGCCGGGCGCAACCACATACAGCAGGGATTCGCGCGGACCACTCAAACCAATGGCGTCGGGAGACGGCTGCCAATTTCCCGAATACGTTGCTGGCAACACTTGATTCAACTGCACCCAGTCGAGATCAAACCAATCGTCGCCAGCATTGGTGATCGTAATAAGGTGGTGCCCGCCGGGCAAATCGACGGGGATGTCAAGGTTGTATTCTTCGTCCACGGAATAACCTCCGTCCAGGTTCGGGAGGTTGGTGCTGAAGAGTTGGGTGCCATCAACGAGCACAACCATAATCGAACCGTCGGAAACCGAGTTGAGATGCATCACGAGGCTGGCGTTGTTGGTAAACCAGGCGCTTAACTGGAAGGGAGTCTTCAGGTCGGCGTGCCAGATGCCCTGGACAAAGCTATCGAGTGCGAACGCCGAATAGTAGGCTGCTTGCGGACCAGGAACCGCCATCTGCCCCGAAGTCATGGCACCCCACCCATCGTTGAGGGGAAGTTGCACATCGACCGGTTGTCCGCCCGGTAGAGGATTACCAACTGTGACAGGTGGCGCTCCGGCCGTTTGAAAAGCGATGTTTGTCCAGAAACCCTGTCCCCAACCAGTGCGGTTCAAGATTGTGCCGAGCGCTGAATAAATCGGATAGTCGTTTTCGCTATTAATATTCTGCCAATACCAAGACATTGCAATGCCGACGGAACCGCTGAGCGCACCGCCCCAGACGCCCTGCCGGAATCCCCGCAGATAAGGATCATTGGTTCGATTCCAATCTGCCGCGGAAGTTCCGAATTCACCGACCATCATCGGCTTTCCATAATTTTGGAGAAAGGATTGCGCGACAGCGTCAAGACGGGTGGCCGGCCCGGGCTCGCCATAAGAGTGATAGGCCGCGAAGTCGAGTTGGGGCAATGACCAAATCTCCGGGCGATCACTGCCGCCGGTGAGACTGGTCGTGACGAGATGGCCGAACACATCGTTGGTGTGCAACCATCCGCCCATCACGCCATGCCAGGCGGCGACATCGTTGGGGTTAAGGAAAGAATAATCGTTGTCAATCTCGTTCAAGAATTCCCACGCCAGCAGATTTTGGCTGTAGCCATAGCGCGCGACGAGGTAGCGCAGACGCTTTTGGTAAATTATTTCTGCGGTGGTGTTGGTAAAAAAATCATTGGCCACCATGCAGGAGCCGCCGTTGGTGACGTTGTAAGGGTTCTGCGGCCAATAATTGTTGCCGCCCCAGGAATCGGGCTGCGTCGCGAACATGCCGTGGTAATCCAGGCAGAGCAACAGATAAATGCCGCGCTGTTCGGCGAGTTGGAGGACGTAATCCAGTTGCCAGGCGGGTTGCTGGGAGTAATTGTCAAGTGAAGTTGAGGTGTCCTCGATGCCAAACGCCCATGGGCACATCCAGATCCGGGCATAATTTTCACCGGCGTTCTGCATGGCAGAGAACCAAGTATCATAATCGTAGGTGCCGGGTCCATCCGGCCAACATACATTCTCGCCGATCAGCCTCAATGCCTGGCCATCGCCGGTTTGAAAATATTGGCGGCTGGCTGCAATCCCGACGTATCCAAACCGTGCGGGCGGGGTGTTGGCGGGAACATTGAAGCTTGTATTAACCGGCGCACCGAAAGGCTGCCGATTGGTCTGAACAATGAGTGAAAGTGAATAAGCGCCAGCCTCCGGCGGGGTGAATCGGAGCCGCCATCCAGCTGAACCGATCGGCGTATCATACTCGTAACCGCCCGAAAGTGAACGCTGATAGGCTTGATACCAAAATGCCGGCACGACCATTGTCCGTCCGGATGGAAACGTAAACGTGGCGTCGAGACGAATAATATCCGGATCAAATGGATTCGTGGCCGCAGGGACGTTAGTAATGCTGAACTCAACGCGTTGCCAGAGTTGTGGAGTCGTTAGCTGGACAATTTGCGGCATCGCTTGCGCAAACCCGCACACCGATAACACAAACCAAACTGACGCTCTAAAAAACAAAGCTTTCCGAAACATCATGCTAACCGTAGGGCGGATTCGCAGAATCGTCAATAAACAGAGCAAAATGGTAGTCAGCGGCTTCAGGAAACCAAGAGCTTCTTCGTCGCGGAGATTTCACTGCCAAAGACTTTTACCGCCGTACGTCTATCAAGTCCGTGCTTGCCTCGTAAACTGCCCCACGCTCCCCAAAGGCCGCTTTGATTTTCAAGCCGGTCCTGACAGACCGGGAATCACATTTCCGGCGCTTTTCTGAACCCGTCCAGCCAATGACCCAAGCTCATGATGGGATGGTTCCACACCATGCGCGGCGCGGCGTGGCGCATCACCGCCTTGACCTGCTCGCGGGACGCGCGTTGATAACAATGGACCGGGCAATTCGCGCAGGTCGGCTTTTCCACTCCGAACCGGCAGCGTTCCAACCGCACGCCGGAGTAATCCAGAAGTTGGTCTGTGATCGATCTGAAGAAGTCCGCCACCCTGGCAGGCCCGGGTGGGCCGGAAACCTTGACTGCGAACACCTCTGCCGGCTAGCTCCTGCCGCTTTTGACGGGAATGGGCCCGGGCACCGCTGAACGCCGATCCAGCATATTCCTAGCTTTTGAGACAATTTCGTCCGGAGTGGTCGGTTTTGTGACAAAATCCGTCGCACCCGATTCAATCCCCGCACACCGGGTAAGCTGGCCGCATAATCCGGTGACCATCACGATCGGGATCGAGGCCGTCGCCGCGTCGTTGCGCAGAATCTCACAAACAGCAAATCCGTCCAACTCAGGCAGCATCACGTCCAGCAGGATCATGTCGGGCAACAGCGTGCGGGCCTTTTTGACGGCATCCAAACCATTGGTGGCCGTGGCGATGGCGAAGCCCTCCTCCTTGAACCGCAAATGGAGCAGCTCCAGAAAATCCGCCTCGTCTTCCACAATCAGAATCTTCCTTTTCTTCAGAATGCTTGTTTCACTCATGTTCGGATGCCTTCGCCTGCAACGCTCGGGTTGCCTCATTTTGGTTAAAAGCCGCAACGCAGTCAGCAGGAAAAGTGCCGCGACACCCCACGCCATCCGGTTTGCACCCTTTATTAGAAGAACGAAAGTCTTCGTTAAGACAGCAACACATTCATTTGGGTTGGATGGGGATAGGGCTTGGTGGACACTCTCCGATCGGCACGGTAAGCCGTCAGGCACCAGGAGTTTCGCGCTTTGAATAGCCCCCGCTTTAACCGAGTCAAACTAATGTGATCCGCACATAAACACCTGTAGGCTTGGGAGTGGACCTTATGAAACAAGAGATTCTCTGGACATGGAGTTTGGGCCTGGCCCTGGCCGCGCTCCCGCTGGCGGGCGGATGCGACCAGGAGTCGGCACATTCAGCACCCGCCATCACGTCCGATACGAACCAATCTTCCTCTGCGGTTGAGCCGGCAGGGAACACAAACGCGCCGTCGCCGGAAGCGGCGGAGGAGCGGCTCGAGAACGCCCCGGGACAGATCGTTTCCGCAGCAGCCGTTCCTCCCCAAAACGTCAACCTCACGGCTCCATCCGCCGATGTACTGAAACTCGCCCAGGCGGGCGTGGACGAAAGCGTCATGCTGTCCTTTGTGACGAATTCCCCGAGCACTTTCAACCTGGACTCGGACGCCATCGTTTACCTGAATGACACGGGCGTGCCCGGGATGGTTGTCACGGCGATGATTCAGCACGATCAGGCACTGAAAGCCAGTTCAGCCGCCGGATGGGCGCCGCCGGTCTATAATGGTCAATCGGCTCCTGCGACCGGAACGTCTGCCTCCTCTCCGGCTCCGGATTCTGCGACTGAAGCAACCGGGTCCGAACCATCGGTCGCGGTTGTGGAAGGCAGTCAGCCGCCCGAACAAGCCAACGTTGCTTCCGCCTATTTTTATGATTCATTGGCGCCTTACGGGAATTGGGTGAACATCGGCGGCTACGGCAGGTGCTGGCAGCCCACGGTTGTCGCCGCGAACCCGGCCTGGCGGCCCTACTGCGACAGAGGCTACTGGGCCTACTCGGATTGCGGCTGGTATTGGGTTTCCGACTACACCTGGGGCTGGGCTCCCTTTCATTATGGCCGCTGGTTTCATCACCGGCGCTGGGGCTGGTGTTGGGCGCCGGACACCGTTTGGGGTCCCGCCTGGGTGAGCTGGCGATATACTCCTTCCTACTGCGGTTGGGCGCCGCTGCCACCCACGGCCTGCTTCACACCGGGAGTCGGATTCACTTACTTCGGTACCCCCGTCGGATTCAGCTTCAGCTTCGGTCTGCCGATGGCTGACTTCGCCTTCGTCGGGATGAATTTTGTCTCCGATCATCATCTGCGCGGCCACCTGGTTGCCGAGCGTGACGTGCATGGATTCTTCGACCGCAGCGTCGTCGGCAGGGGTGTTCTCGGCCAGAACAGAGCGTTCATCAACGCCGGCGTTCCGGTGAGTCGTGTTGCCGCCGCAACCCATACACAAATCCACCGGCTGCAAATCCGCGATGCCGCCGGACCCACGGCCGGCCGCTTTGACCGGGTCGAGCGGGATGGCCGCAGCCTGACGGTCTTTCGTCCGAATCTGCCGACCCCGACGCACCAGACGGCGTTGGTGGGTCAAGGCATCAACCCCGGGCCGCGCCGCGGCAGCCTCCCGCAGGCTGGCAGGACCCCCGCCTACACTCATGACGCCGGCCGGCAGCAGTTCGGCATCGTCAATTCCCCCGAGCGCGAGCATCAGGCAGGAACGATCCCCGTATTCAGGAACCAACCGGCCCCCGTTCAGAACCCCACGCGACTGCAGCAACCTGTGACTGGAGGGCGCCAGATGCCTTCAACTCAAATCAATCCACGGCCGCCTCAGGACCCGGGGCGCCAAAACTGGGGGCCCGTTCCGCGCACCACATCTCCGGCACCGGTTCAGAATCAGATTCAGCAGCAAAACGCGCGAGTGTTTCGTCAGGACACCCCGCACTTCCAGAACAGGGAACAACAAACATTCATCCAACCCTCGGCCACCGCGCAGCAGCCGCCCGCGATTCGCACATCCGCCTGGACTCCTTCGGCGGAATCCAGGGAACTGGAACGCCGGGCCACCCCGATGCCCGAAGCCAGCATGCCTGCCGCCCCGCGTGTGGAAACGCGTCAGGTTCCCGCAGTCCGATACAGCGCCCCCGCTCACTCGCAAGGCTCCGCCCAAAATCCCAATACCCGTCAGAATCACTGACGCATTCCGGCACGACGGTGCCATGTCTGGCGCTGGTGGTTGGAACGGAGGACCGGTCCTTTTCTCCTTTTGTAAAACGGCGCGCGTTGGCACACTTTACCCATGGGCATCACGCCGCAGCAATTCAAGCGGATGGAAGAGCGCCTGAACCGGGTTCAACGTGCGCCGGCGCCCGCCATCGAGCCGACTCTCCGCCCGAATCCTGCATCCTCTCCCGTCATCCTTGGCCTGGACCCCTCGCTTCGGGGCAGCGGGTACGGCGTCATTCGATGCGCGAAACCCCATCCGCAAACACTTGTGCATGGCACCGTTACCTGTCCGTCGGCCTGGGCGCACTCGCGTTGCCTGGTGAAAATTGTCCAGACACTTCGCGAGGTCCTGATGCGGCACCAGCCGACGGTGTGCGTCGTGGAAGGCATTTTCTACGCCCAAAACCTCCAGACCGCCATCGTCATGGGAGAAGCGCGCGGCGCCGCCCTGGCCGTCATCGCGGAAGCGGGCCTGGAAATCTACGAACTCGCGCCGCGCAAAGTCAAACAGGCCATCGTCGGTTATGGCGCGGCGCAAAAGTTCGCCGTGGCCAGGATGGTTCAGCGGATGTTGCATCTGCCGTCCCTGCCCGCGCCGGACGCGGCGGACGCCCTGGCGCTGGCTCTGGCGCACGCGCAGGAAAGCGGGCGTTACACCCTCGAGCCCCGCAAACGTATTTGAGGCGTGGGATGAACACCGACCCACAGGAACTGGCGGAGGCGGCTGAAGCGTCGGAGGATTGCGACACGACATCGGTCCGCCGCCCACGCGTCGTCCCGATTCAACGATTGAACGAGGTAACGATCCCATGATCACATTCCTTCACGGCAGGCTTGTCGAGGCGCTTCCCACCCATGTCGTCGTGGATGTGAATGGAGTCGGTTACGAAGCCCTCATTCCCCTTTCTTCCCATGCCAAATTGCCGCAGCCCGGGCAGCCGGTGAAATTGCTGACCCAGTTGATCGTGCGCGAAGACGCGCAGACGCTCTACGGGTTCATGACGTCCGACGAGCGCGATCTGTTCCGGCTGCTGGTCAATAACGTCAGCGGCATCGGGCCGAAAATCGCCCTGAATATCCTCAGCGGCATCAGCGTCACCGCCTTTCGCGGCGCGGTCGCCAACGGCGACGTCAAAGTGCTCTCACAAGTTTCCGGGGTCGGCAAGAAAACGGCGGAACGCATCGTGGTGGAGCTGAAGGACAAAATCGGCATGGCCGGCGCCTGGGAAGCCGCCAGCGCCAGACGCGGCCTTTCCCCGGACGAACAGCGGCTTAACGACGCCGTCCTCGCATTGCTCGCGCTCGGCTTCAAACAAATCGAAGCGCAGGATTCCATCCGTCAGGCACAGGCTGCGCTGGGTCCCCAAGCCACCGTGGAAGACCTCGTCCGCGCCTGCTTGAAAAAGGGGACATGATGCCCGAAGTCAGTTCAGCGCCGGAGAACCCTGCGAACACGCCGAAAAGGTCCACCTCCGGTGTGATCATCCCGCACAGGCCCCGGTGGCGTCAACGCGTCGCGGCCCTGCTGATCTATGGACTGGTGCGCTGCGTCGCCGGCACCCTGCGATACCGATTGAACGACGCCTCCGGCCTCTTCGCCGGTGCGCCGCGCGAGCGGTTCATTTTCGCGATCTGGCACAACCGGCTAGCGCTGTCCCTGATGATGTACCGCCGATACGTGCTGCGTCGGGCCCCGGAACGGCGGCTGGCGGCCATGGTCAGCGCGAGCCGGGATGGCGGCCTGCTGACGCGCGTCCTCGAGCTCTTCAACGTCCAGCCGGTCCGCGGCTCCTCCAGCCGCCGCGGACCGCAGGCGCTCCGCGAAATGGTCTCCTTGGCCGAAGCCGGCTACGACCTGGCGATCACGCCCGACGGACCGCGCGGCCCCGGCTACCAGGTGCAGGACGGGGTGATCTCCACGGCGCAACTCACCGGACTCGCCATCGTGCCGGTCTCTTATTTCCTGGACCGGAAACTCCGCGCGAAAAGCTGGGACCGCTTCCAGGTGCCGCTGCCGTTTGCGCGGTGCGATATTTTTGCTGGAAAACCCATCCATGTCCCGCGCGACGCCTCGGATGCCGACCGCGAGGCGCTGCGAAAAGAGCTGGAACAGGCGCTCCGCGAAATCTCGCGCGATTGATCCGCCATGCGGCGCGGATGCCGCCGGGATCCGGCCGGGGCCGGTTCACCGGCGCTCTTCCGCCCAGGGCTCGCACGCCGGGCACGCTGCGCCCTGCCAGCCCGTCCGGGAAAGAAAGCGATAAAAGGCATACCGCCGCATCACGGATTTGACGTAGCTCCTCGTGGCCGCAAAACCGATTTGCTTCAGGAACACGGCGCTGTTGGTGGCCGCGCCGGCGCTCTTCCACTTCAACACATTGCTCCGCCCGGCATTGTAATCCGCCAGGGCATAGGGAACCGCGTCATCCGCGCCGCCATAACGTCGCAGAAGCCTGCCGAGGTAGAAGGTGCCTGCCAGCACATTGGTGCCCGGGTCAAAACAATGCTCGTGCGTGAAGGACTGGAGGTGCTCCGCATCCGCCCACTCCCGGGCCGAGTTCTCCTGAATCTGCATCAGGCCGATTTCCCCCCTGGTTCCGCGCGCCTCCGGATGAAATCCGCTCTCCCGCCACACCACCGCCCTGATGAGGAGCGGATCGACACCATACCGCCGCGCCGCCGCGCCGATTTGGGGAAGGAATTTTTTTTCGAGCCTCCCTTCCCGCCAGAAATACAACGCCGCCCCCACTACGAGGATGAAGATCGAAAGCAGAATCCAACGACGTGTCACGGCCTTCTCTTAATGGATCGAACGGCGCAGGTCGAAAAGAATCGAGCTTGCGGTCCATGCCGCAGCGCCAACCGGGCCGCCGCGCTTGACACCCAACCCTCAACGCTCAACCTTCCACCCGCAATGATCGCCCGCGTCACACTGGAACTCGCGCTTCGAAAGGAGTTCGATTACCTGATTCCCCCCGAGTTGACGGGCCGCATCGACGTCGGCAGCCGGGTGCAGGTGCCGTTCGGGGTGCGCAAAGTGCTCGGCTGCGTGACGGCGCTGGCGGAGGAGTCGGCGCGCGCAAAACTGAAGTCCATCATCAAAGTCATCGGCGCCCAGGCGCCGGTCACCCCCGGCGTCCTGAAACTGGCGCGATGGATCGCCGACTACTACTGCTGCGCCCCGGAGATCGCGTTGAAAAGTGTTCTGCCGGAGGTCGTCCGCAGGGAACAGGCCGGATGGCGCGAACGGCTCCACGTCTGCGCACTGTCCTTCAGCGGGGAACTGCCGAAGCTGCCGAGGCGCCAGCGCGAACTCTGGAAAATCATCGAAGAGCGGCGCGACGTGCCGCTGCAGGAACTCCTCGAACTGGCGGGAACCACGACGGCAACAGTCCGGCGGCTGGAGGAGAAGGGGTTGGTCACCATCGCTCCGCAGATTTCGGAGCGTGATCCGTATGCGCTCGAACAGATCCTGCCAACGCAACCGCTGCCATTGAACCCCGCGCAGGCTGCCGCCCTCGAGAAGATCAACGCGGCGACGGATGGAACGTTTGAAGAATCTGGAACCAGGAATGCAGAAGTGGCGCGGCGCGCAATTCCCGGCCCCCTCCGCTCGCTGCATCCAACCGCCTTTCTGCTGCACGGCGTCACTGGCAGCGGCAAGACGGAAGTTTATTTACAGGCCATCGCCCACGCGCTGGAGCGGGGCAAAGGCGCCATCGTGCTCGTGCCGGAGATTGCCCTCACCCCGCAAACCGTGGAGCGATTCAAGGCGCGGTTCAGCACCGGCCCGCTGCAGACCCTCGTGGCCGTGTTGCACAGCCATCTCTCCGCCGGCGAACGCCACGACGAATGGCACAAAATCCGGCAGGGACGCGCGCGCATCGCCATTGGCGCCCGCTCGGCAATCTTCGCGCCGGTGGATCCCCTCGGCCTCATCATCGTGGACGAGGAACATGAGCACACCTACAAGCAGGAGGAAGCCCCCCGCTACCACGCGCGCGACGTCGCCATCATGCGCGGCCGCATGGAGGGCGCGCCCGTCGTGCTCGGTTCGGCCACGCCTTCGCTCGAGAGTTATTTCAACTGCCGGAACGGCAAGTACACCCTGCTCGAACTGCCCGAGCGCGTGGACAACCAGAAAATGCCGCACGTGCGGGTCATCGACCTGCGGCAGGCCATGCGCAAAGGCCGGGCCATTCCGATCTTCTCGCCCCAGCTCAAGGAAGCCATCACGCAGCGGCTCGAACGCGGCGAGCAAACCATTCTCTTCCTGAACCGGCGCGGCTATTCCAGCTCGCTCCAATGCCCCCTCTGCGGTTTCGTCGCGCAATGCCCCGACTGCAGCGTCGCGCTCACCTACCATCGCCAGGAACAAAAACTCCAATGCCATGTTTGCGGCCATGCCGAGCCGGTTCCGACCGCCTGCCCGAACCAGAAGTGCCGGAATCCGCAGATCCGCTACGCCGGCCTGGGCACGCAGAAAGTGGAGGAGACCCTCGCAAAACTCTTCCCCCATGCGCGCGTCGTGCGCATGGATTCCGACGCGCTGAAGCGGAAGGAGGATTACCGTCGCATCCTGGGTGATTTCCGGGCGGGAAAAATCGACATTCTCGTCGGCACCCAGATGATCGCCAAAGGGCTCCATTTTCCAAACGTCACCCTCGTCGGCATCATCTACGCCGACCTGGCGCTCCATCAACCGGACTTCCGCGCGGCCGAACGCACGTTTCAACTGCTCACGCAGGTGGCCGGGCGCGCGGGGCGCGGCGACATCGAAGGCGAAGTCTTCGTGCAGGCCTTCACGCCGTTTCATCCGGCGATTCAATACGCGCGCCGGCATGATTTCGCCGGCTTTTACGAACAGGAACTCGAATTTCGGAGGCAATTGAACTACCCGCCCTTCGGCCGCGTCGCCCTGCTCACGCTCAAGGGGCGCAACGAGGACAAGGTGCGGTTCTCGGCGGACCATTTGAAGCGCGAGCTGGAAAAGAGCCTGGGGCTGCCGCCACAAGGCGGGCCGGGCGTCCGCACGGCATCAGGCCCGTTCAAGGATTTGATTCTCGCCGGCCCTGCGCCCGCGCCGCTGCTGCGGGCGGAAACGTTCTATCGCCACCAGATCATGCTGCGCACGCAACACATGAGCGCGCTCAGCCGGCAGCTTGCGAAAATGATCCACTCGCTGGCGTTGCCCGAGGACGTGACGCTGACGGTGGACGTCGATCCCGTGGATCTGGCGTGAGGCTTCGGACCGGCCGGTCACTTCGCCGTCGCCGCCTTCATCATCTCCACCACCAGTTCCCCGGGTGTCCATTGGTTGCCGATGAGGATTTTTTGGACGCGGCCGGAGGCATCGATCACCACCGTGCGCACATTGTGGCTGAGACTGCCGGTTTCATCGTGCCAGAAGGTGAGGCCGAACTGTTCGCCGATGGCCGTGATGTCCATGAGGTCGCCGGTGGCAAAGGTCCAGCGGGCGGGATCGTAATGGTGATTCTCCGCATAGGCCTTGAGCACCGGCGGCGTGTCGAATTCGGGGTCGAAGGAAAGAGTGAGCAGATGCCAGCGGACCGGGGCATTGGTCATGGCCCGCAGGGAATTCTGCGCCGCCTCAAAGTTGTTCGCCATGCGCGGACAGAAGTTCGGCAGCGGACAGCGGGTAAAGAGGAATTCGATCGCAAGCGCCTGTCCTTTGAATTCCGTCGTGGCGAAGGCGTGGCCGAGCTGGTTTGTAAAATGATATTCCGGCAGCAGATCCCCCTCGTTCAACGGCTCGACATCCCGCACCCGGCGGAACGGCCCGCTCGTCGGCAGCAGGTTCGTCTTGGCCCCGGTCTTCCGGATTTGATCGATCCATCCCTCGGTATCCGTGACGGTCAGGCGGAAGGAAACGGGATCGCCCGCTTCCAGTCCGGCCAGCTCATTGGTGTCCCTCACGTCAAACGGCATGGTCATGCCCGGCATGTACCCGGGAATCTCCTCGTGCTTGATGGTCACCGATTTTTCTCGCGGCTTCACTTCCAGGACCAGGCCTTTGACCTGGAACATCTGCCGCGAGCTGTTGGTCTGCAGTTGGGTGCCGGTGTAAATCGGCAGGCCGGAGTCGGATGACTTTCTGCAGCCCGAGGTCGCCAGAAGCAACAGCAGAATCGGAATTGAAAGCGCACGTCGCACAGGCCCACAGGGTTGCCGGACAGAATCGTTTTGGCAAGCCGGGGGTATGTGCGATTGGAAGTGACGGGGCAACACGCACACCGGACCGCGTGGAGCGCGGCTGTGTCCGCCGAGGACCAGCCGCGGCGCGTCGAGCCGTTTCACGCCCGGAACAGGCTCCCGGGTGGAACGTTGCCAACCCGCTGGAATCTTGTCACGAACTCCCGGTCCTGCTTCAATCCGGCATGGATCCATTCCTGCAGGCGGCGATTCAGGAGGCCCGGAAAGGCCTCGGCGAGGGCGGCATTCCCATCGGCTCGATCCTGGTCTGCGACGGCAGGATCATCGGGCGCGGTCACAATCAACGCGTGCAGAAGGGCAGCGTCATTTACCACGCCGAGATGAATTGAACCGTGGAGCGAGGATATCGGGGTGTGATTGGATCACGCCGCCGCCTTGTCCGCCTTGAGCCGGATCAAAGGTTTGGTGTCACCGAGCACCACGGGCCGCGTGATCTTGATCTGCAGGATGTCATCGCGGCTCGGAACGTCGAACATCACATCGAGCATCAGTTTCTCCAGCAGACTGCGGAGGGCGCGGGCGCCGGTGCCCTTCTTGATTGCCTGCGCGGCCAGTTCGTCGAGGGCGTCGGTGGAAAACTCGAGTTCGACGCCTTCCATGGCCATGAGTTTGGAGTATTGCTTGGTGAGCGCGTTCCTGGTGTCGGAGAGAATGGAAACCAACTGCTCCTCGGTGAGTTCCGCCAGCACGGTCACCATCGGCAAACGTCCCACGAATTCCGGGATGAAGCCGAAACTCAGCAAGTCCTCGGGCTCGACGTATTGCAGGATGTCCTGCCGGTCGATGGCGGCGGTCTTGCAGCTTTCCTCGGCCGCGCGGAAGCCCATGACATGCTTGCCGAGCCGCCGCTGGATGATGCGTTCGAGTCCCACGAAGGCGCCGCCGCAAATGAACAGAATGTCCGATGTGTTTACCCGGATATACTCCTGCTGGGGATGCTTTCGTCCGCCTTGCGGCGGGACATTGCAGAGGGTGCCTTCCAGGATTTTCAGCAGCGCCTGCTGCACGCCTTCCCCGGAAACATCCCGCGTGATGGACACGTTTTCGGTTTTGCGCGCGATCTTGTCGATCTCGTCGATATAAACAATGCCCCGCTGCGCCCGCTTGACGTCGTAATCGGCGTTCTGGAGCAGCCGGAGGATGATGTTCTCAACGTCTTCACCCACGTACCCGGCCTCGGTCAGCGTCGTGGCGTCGGCGATGGCGAACGGCACCTCGAGTATCTGGGCCAGAGTCCGGGCGAGCAGCGTCTTGCCCGAACCGGTCGGGCCGACCATGAGAATGTTGCTCTTCTCGATTGCCACCTCTGCGAGTGGATCGTGGGGAAGCACGAGGCCGGCTTCCTTGTCCGACTCCGTTTCCTCGGTCCGGACGGAGGGTTCCTGCAGGATGCGCTTGTAATGGTTGTGCACCGCGACGGCCAGCGTTTTCTTCGCATTGTCCTGCCCGACGCAGAATGCGTCGAGCTGCCGCTTGATTTCGGCCGGTTTGGGGACATTGATGCGGGACCGGTGCTTTCGGGTGGCGGTCGCCAGTTCCTTGTCGAGGACGTTTTTGCAAAGGACGACGCAGTTATCGCAGATGTACACGCCGGGGCCGGCGATGAGTTTCTTGACTTCGGCGTGGGATTTGCCGCAAAAGCTGCAGAGGGTGATGTTGGTGGGGCGCGCCACGCGGCTATTCCTTTTTATCGGCCAGGCTGGTGGCCTTTTCGACCAGGCCGGGGATTTCCTTCCGGGACTGCACCACTTCATCCACCAACCCGTATGCCCTGGCTTCTTCCGGCGACATGAAATTGTCGCGGTCGCAGTCCTTCTCGACCTGCTCGATCGTGCGGCCGGTGTGCTTCGCGACGATCGCATTGAGCCGCTGTTTCAATTTCAGCATGTAACGGACGCGGATCTCGACATCGCTGGCCGGTCCTTCGGCCCCGCCGAGCACCTGGTGAATCATGATGTTCGCATTCGGCAGGGCATACCGTTTGCCCTTGGTGCCGCCGCACAACAACACCGCCCCCATGCTCGCCGCCTGGCCGATGCAATACGTGTTCACGTCGCACGTCAGGAACTGCATCGTGTCGTAAACCGCCAGCCCGGCCGTCACGCTGCCGCCCGGCGAATTGATGTAGAGGTGGATGTCCTTCTTCGGGTCTGTCATCTGCAGAAACAACAACTGCGCGATGATCAGGTTTGCGACCATGTCATCCACCGGCGTTCCCAGGAACACGATCCGATCGACGAGCAAACGCGAATAAATGTCGTAGCCGCGCTCGCCGCGGCCGGTTTGTTCAACCACCATTGGGACCAGAAAATTTTCCATATTCGATTGAGTCTCTGATGCGCAACGTAACGGAGGCGCCGGAGGAGGTCAAGCGCGTGGCGGCGACTCCATCTGAGCCGCCCTGCCGGGAGGCGCTCCGCGCAAAAACTCCGTGCGCGGATGCACGAATCCTCTTACAAATTGCGCATGAACCTTTCGCTTGAACACATTGGGTTATCGGCGCGCGATCCGTCCACTTTAAAGGAATGGTACGTAAAAGTGCTGGGCGCCAGGCTCGTCTTCGACAACGGCCTCGCGCCACCCATGTTTCTTCTCTCGATTCCCGGCGGGGTGATGATCGAAATCTACGCCGGCGACTTCGCCCTCGAACAAACACGGAACAACAAATTGAACGGCTGGCGGCACGCCGCGCTGCGGGTGGATTCCCTCGAAACCGCAAAAGCGGAATTGGAAGCGCGCGGCGTCAAATTCACCGAGGAGGTCAGACCCGCGGGCGGCGGCGGCCGCATTCTCTTTTTCCAGGATGCCGAAGGCAATCTGCTGCACCTCGTCGAACGCTCCGCCGACTCCCCGGCAACCGGGCCTTCGTAGCCGGCGTTGTGAAACGGCGGAGATCGCCAACGCGAGACAGGTCCGCCAATTCACAGCGGCGGCTGCAAGGTTTCGGGGTCCCGAGGCGTTTCAAGTTGCCCGGGTGTCCAATGTGCTGCGGGTCACAGGCCCCGTCTTTCCGCGGCCGCCAGCCGTTTCCAGATCAGACGGAGCGCGCTCGCGAATTCCTGCGGCCGCCCGGCGATGCGGGGCGTGACTTCGTCCGGCGCAAACCATGCCCCGCGCTCGATCTCGTCGGGATTCAATTCAAACGGCCCCTCGGCGTCGCCGCGATAGACCCACACAAATTCCTGGCCGGTATCCGGGCCGGCGGCGATTTTGAACAGCCGCTTCGGCCCCCCCTCGAGTCGCAGGCCGATTTCTTCCCGCAACTCGCGCACCGAACACGCGTCGTAATCCTCTCCGCTGTCAACATGGCCGGAGGCCGAGGAATCCCACAGCCCGGGCTGCCGGTCCTTGTTCATCGACCGCTTCTGGAGGAAAACCTGCCCGCGCGAATTGAAGACCAGCACGTGGACAGCGCGATGCAGCAGGCCGCGCCGGTGCACCTCGCCGCGCGGTGATTGACCGACCACCTCGTCGCGATCGTTGACCACATCAAAGATTTCTTCGGACATGATTACTGTGCGCCGTTGTTCGGGACGGCACGGCATAGGATCTCGGAAAGGTGCACGAATTGCGACAACGTCACGTCCTCCGCCCGGGCCGTCGCGGAGAGTTCCAGCCGCCTGAGCGCGCCGTCCACTGTATCGGCAGGCCAATTGTTCTTCAACAGCTTCGCCATCATCTTCCGCCGTTGGGAAAATGCGCGCTTCACGATGCCGACGAACGCGCGCCGCGACTCGGGCGCGAGCAGGGACCGGCGGCGAACCAGGCAAACGCACGCCGAATCGACGTCCGGCTTCGGGAAAAAGCAGCTTGCCGGAATTCGGAACCAGCCGTGCGGCTCGAAATCGAGCTGCACCAGCAGCGTCAGCACGCCGTAATCCTTTTCGCCGGGCTTGGCCATGAGTCTTCTGGCGACTTCGAGCTGCAGGGTGGCCACCATCCGCTGCGGCGCGCGCGCGCCCTGCGCCAATTCCGCCAGGATCGGCGACGCCACCGAATAGGGCAGGTTCGACACCAGCTTCCAGCCGCTCCAATCACGAGGCTCGCGCTTCAGGTAGTCGAGCGCATCGTCGTGAACGAGGCGCAGATTGGGAGTGGCGACCGGCCCCTCACCCGGCCCGCGGCCGCCTGCTCCCATCGGATGGGACAGGGCCGGGTCGGACGGGTCGGCGGCGATCACCGCATGAAATCTTTCCCGCAGCACCGCCACCAGTCTGGCATCTTTTTCGATGGCCAGGACTTCGGCTGCCCGCGGCAGCAACAGCTCCGTCAGCGGCCCCAGGCCGGGGCCGATTTCCAGGACCCTGTCCTGAGCCGTCAATTCCGCCGCTTGCACGATGCGCCGAAGCTGGTTGGCATCGTGCAGGAAATTCTGGCCGAGGGATTTGGTCAATTGAATCCCTTCCCGCGCCAGGCACTCGCGCATTTCGGTCAATTTCATGGCACCAAACAAACCCAGGATGCGCTCAACACCGCACCCCGGCCAGAATCACTTTCAGTGCGGCGACCGCGCCCGCCAGTTGCGCCCGGGTGATCGTCAGCGGCGGCGTGAAACCGATCACGTTTGCGTGGGCGGCTTCAGGCAGGAGAATGAATCCGCGACGCAACATGGCCTTGATCACATTCATGGTTTCTTCCGTGGCGGGCGACCCATCGGGAGAGCGCAGTTCGATCCCGGCCAGCAGGCCCAGGCCGCGCATAGCGATTCCAGATTTGAGATTTGAAAGTTGAGATTGAAGGAGGTTCAGCAGGAACCGGCCGACTTCGGCGCTTCGCTCCACAAGTTCAAGCCGCCGGATGGCGTCGATCTGCGCCAAAGCCATGGCACAACCGACCGGATGACCCAGGAAGGTGCTGGTATGGATCGCTTCCCCGTGCGACACCGGCCATGCGGCATCCATAAGGTCGGCGCGACCGACGCAGGCCGAAAGCGGAAAGCCGCCGGTCAGCGCCTTGCCGAGACAGATCAGGTCCGGCGTGACGCCGGCATGTTCACACGCAAACCATTTTCCGGTGCGGCCGAAACCGGTGTAAATCTCGTCCAGAATCAACAACGCGCGGTGCCGGTCGCAAACCCGGCGGAGCATCGGCAGGAATTCCGGCGGCGGGATGTTGATGCCACCCCGCACCTGAACGGGTTCGACCAGCACGGCGCCGACCTTTCCGCGGCGCAGGATTCTGCCGATGCGGTCCTCGGCGGCCTCGATCGCGGGCGTCCCCGCCATCGGGCGCCCCGGATCGGAAGTCCCGCGTGCCATCGCGACCGACGGAAAAGGAACGAAATGGCCAAACTCGCGGAGTTGGGAACGAAACGGCCCGCGAAAATGGTCGCGGTGCGTCGCGTTCAACGCGCCGTAGCCCAGGCCGTGATAAGCGCCTTCGAAGACGATCACGCCCGGTTTGCCGGTCGCCAGCATCGCCGTTTTCAGAGCCGCCTCGACCGCTTCAAACCCGGAATTGCAGAAAATCGTTCTTCCTGTGGCCGCCGACGCGGATCGCCTGCCATTGGGATGAGCGTTCCGACCCGGCCGCGAATCCTCCTTCGACGCCGCAGCCCAGCGTTCGAACGTCCTTCGGCTCAATTCCCGGGCGAGCAGGGCCTTCAGTTCGTGGGGATGGACGTCCCCCATCGCGTGCAGGAGTCTGGCCATCTGACGCTGCCCTGCCCAGATGACCCCGGGGTGCGCATGACCGGCAGCCGCGACCCCGAAAGCCGCCGTCAAATCCAGGTATTTTTTGCCTTCCGCATCCCAGACGTGCACGCCGCGGGCGCGATCCCAGACGATCGGCCACGACCCGTCCGGCTCGACAAATGTGACATTGCGCGATTCGTATCGACGCAACAGATTGAGAACCTGGCGCGCGGTCACGGCTGTTCCCCCGCGGAAACTGAACCAGCCGGGGTCGTCACATCGTCGGATCGTTGACTCGTTGCAATGGCACAAGCCGGGAACGAGGAAGGGATGCAAGGAATGAACCTTTGAACGGATGGATGTCTGTTTGGTTTCATCGAGGATGGCATCCGTCAAACCCCCCGCTGCTCCGGGGGCCAGATGACTTTGTGCATCTGGACCTGAAAACGCGCCGGCACCGCGTCGGCGATGATTCGCTCAGCCAACTCCCGGCGCGAAATCGGCGTGTGCCCCGCAGGCGATTGCTTCAGCGATTTATCCTGCTGCCCGGGCGAAAGCGGATGGACCCAGGAGAACAGGATGGGGCAGATCGAATCCAAACCGTGCGACGCAATCTGCTCCCTGGACCATTCGTAATCCTCCCGCGTGCCGATCACGAATTTGATCTCGTCGGTGGGCCGGAGATGAGCCAGGTTCTCCCATCGATTCCTGTTCGTCTCGCCGCTGCCGGGGCATTTCAAATCCATGATGCGCCGCACGCGCGGGTCCACCCGCGAGATGTCCAGCGCGCCGCTGGTTTCGATCAACACGGTCAGGCCGTCATCACAAAGGGCCGCCATCAAGGGCAGGACGTTCTCCTGAAGCAGCGGTTCGCCGCCCGTGAGTTCCACCAGCGGCAGCGCGCCGGGCGGAGGGCGGGACGCGAGACGTTTGAACGGCGCGGCAAGGCGATGCACCTCGTCGCGAACTTTCGACACCGTCATTTTCCCGCCTCCGGCAAAGGCATACGCCGTGTCGCAATAGGAACACCGCAAGTTGCAGCCGGTCAGCCGGACAAAGACGCACGGCAGGCCGGCGAAGCTGCTTTCGCCCTGCAGGCTCAAATAAATCTCATGGATGACCAGTGTTTCCGACACGCGCGGATGTTGGAGTTTGGAGGGCCCCGCCACCGGGCCGCCAGCGGGTTTGATCACGCTCGACACAGACATTTTAGTTCTTTGTATCATCCGGAATTGCGTCATGGAATCACTTCCCGAATTCATCGACTCATCGCCGCATGCCCGCCGGCAATCAGCGCGCGGAGTATGCCAGATCAAAAACCAGAATTCAAAAATCAAAAAATCCTTTCCGCCATGCAAGTTTACGATCACCCGACGTTCCGGATGGCCTGCCAGCAGTTCGATCTGGTCGCCGATCGTCTTGTGCAACGCGGGCGGAGTGGTGGTAAGCTGCTTCGAGTGGGTTCAGGATTTTCAGCGCTTTTTCTGGGATCAAACCGAAGTGGTGGACCGGCTGTTTCGCATTCTTGAGAACGCCTGGACCCAGGTCCTGAACATGAGCCGCCGGCAGCGAATCCCCGTGTGCCTGGCAGCCCTGAGTCTGGGCCGCATCAAACGGCTGCAGCAATCCAAGCGCGTTCGCGGACTGTTTCCCTGAGTCTTGTCATGTAAACATAGGACAAGAGGAATGGGTGGTTTCACTTGACCGGTTAGGGTTTACGGGATTTATTAAGTGTATGAAACATGCACTGTTTGCGGTGTTGCTTGGGTCGGCACTGGTGGCGGGGTGCAGCAAGAAACCGGGGGAGTCTCCTCCGGCTCAACCGCAACCCACAGATCAGGCAACCAACGCCCCTGCGGACAATTCTTCGGCCGCTCCGACGGCACCCGTCGCGCCGGTTGAAATGCCTGCGCCTTCCGCGTCGAGTGTTGTGATTTCCGCCCCGGAAAATGGAAACATGTCCAAAACTTTGGGTGATTTGTCGCAGGCGGTGCGCTCTTATATCGTGGCCAACCATCGCCAGCCAACCAGCTTTGAGGATTTTGTCGCCAATAGCCACATCGCTGTCCCACCGGCACCGCCTGGAAAGAAATATGCCTTGGATCGGAGATTCCATGTGATTTTAGTGAATCAATAATGAACCACAAAAGACTATGAACCACAATTTAAGATCTCCTCTCAACAAAACCCGGCGGGCAACGGTGGCTGCACCTCGCGCCGCGTTCACTTTGATCGAGCTGTTGGTCGTCATTGCGATCATCGCCATCCTGGCTGCTCTGCTGCTTCCGGCGCTGGCCTCGGCCAAATCCAAGGCTCAGAAGTTACAATGCGCCAACGGCGAAAAGCAGCTCTACCTTGGCATTAATCTCTTTACCGCCGACCATAATGAAATGTTCCCGCCCGCCGGATTCGCAGGTGGTCCACAAGGATCGCTGGGCAACACTACGCTGACTTGGGACAGCTACATCAATCGTTACATCGGCGGCCGCGCACCCAACAGCCAGCTTTTATCGGGTGTTCTTGATCCGGATATGTCTCCCAAGATCTTGTTCTGCCCCGCGGACCCCAATAAGACTATTTCGTGGGCCTCCATTGGGGGCGATGATCTCTTCGGACGCAGAACTTATGCGATGCCTTGGTGTCCGGAGTATTTTCAACAAAGCATTAATTATTCTAGCAGAATTCCCTATGACTTGTCGCTTGGAACTTCTGTCAATATCGGAGTTTACTGGCAGGACCCGAGCCCTGCGGACTGGGACGCCAAGAGCTTCAAGACCGCGATCATCAGAGACCCCAGCGGCACGCTGCTGCTCGTGGAAGAGAGCATGAACTTTAACGTTGCCGCCAATATATGGCCGTGTGTCAGTATAGGAGTTGAAAACATGAGTTACGGCGGCATGCTCTCCCAGATTATTTCCTCCGTGTCGATGCCGAGTGAGGGGACAAGTGCGCAAGTGAGCATGGGCAAGTTTCTGTACAAGGCTCATGGCAACAGATTCAATTATCTTTTCCACGATGGCCATGTTGAAAGCCTTTCGACCAATGCAACCATTGGCACCAAGGGAACCCTATCCTCTCCCCAAGGCATGTGGACGATAACTCCCGGTGATTGAGGCCAGCGGGCGCGCTTCGAGGCGAGCCCTCCAAACCAACCTTTCCTCCTTGGAATCAACCGATGCGGCCGCATCGGTTGATTTTTTTGGCCAGGATCGTTAAGACAGACAAGAGCGCCCCCAAATCAGGCCTATCCAAAACCTGGCGGCCATATCAACGGTTCATGGAGAGTTTCTTGTTCCTTTCGGACCTGCTGACAATGGCATGAACCCGGTAGGAACGCGCGGCAGCGTGTCCCTACCCATTCAAGCTTGCGCCGTCCCGGCCGGTTCGAAGATCTCGGTCCCCGTCTTTTCCGGGGGCGGGAATTCTGCGCCGCAGTGTTCGCAGTGTTCCCGATCCACCAGCCGGGGCTTGCGGCATTGGGGACAGGATTCCCGGGCCGGCCATTCCTGAACGCTCAGGAAGGCCAGCAGCCCGGGGATGCCGGTCAACACGATGAATCCAACCCAACTCACCTGGGCCACAAAACTGAAATGATATCGTCTGCCCAGCCACCACACGACCGGCACGCACGCCAGTGCGACGATCAGGCTGATCCGCAGCAGTTCCTTTGGGATCGTGGAGGGCCAGGGATGGCCGTCTAGGAGCGGGGTCATCGCCACAAACACGGGAGGCACCGAAGCAGACAGCAGCTTCTGGAGAGTCGGCCACTCGTGCGATTGCGCCAAAGCAGGCAATTCCACACTCTGGGGAGCGCCCTGCCCGCTGCCGAACCAGGTGACTAAAACCGGAGGAGATGCCCCGGCCGGTGAATTGGTCCGAACTATCTCCGAAGCCCAAATCGCATACTGGTCCGCCGGTTCAAGAGAGGAGAGCTTCAACCGATCCTCGAACCATCCACTGGGGGCCTGGAATGGCTGTTTCCACACCAGCGTGCCCTGCGGATCCAGCAGAACGATGGAATGTTCGCCAACGATCAGCGTGTAAATCCAATCGGCACCGTTCTTCTCCAAGTCCATCACTGCGAGAATGCGCTCACTGTCCGAGGTGAAAATCCGCCGCGCGACACGGCGATCCAGATTCACTTCGTAAACGGCATTCGAAGTCGCGAGTGTGTGACCGGACGACAGCCAGCTCTGTTCGACCGAGTGATGGGAATTGTCCGCAGCAGAAGGGAGAGTCTGGGAAAATCCGTTCGGTCCGAGGCTGCCGACGAATCGACGCGTTGTCAGATCGTACCCGACCAGACAACCCTGCGATCGCCAATAATACCAGATCGTTCCCGAGCTGACTCGCCAGAGCGTGAAGAACCGATAACTGCGCAGGAAGCTCTCCGAGCCGCGCCAACTGTACGGGGAGGGCAGATGGATGGAGGAGGTGGTGGCTTCCCCGCGCTGCCATTCCGATTGATCAAGACCGCCGGTTTTCCCTTCTGGAATGGGTTGATGATCGAGATCCACCACAAGCCGCCTGACGTTCGACCTGCCGTCGCTTTTCGATGTCACATTCCAGATCGCGCCTCCTTTGGTCATGACATACCTCGACCATTCGTCCCCGCGTATGCCTCGAAAAGCAACCTCGATCGCCAGGAGCATCACGATGAAGACGATCGGGGCGAGACCGGCGCCCAGCACGGTCGTCAGCGCCGCCTTGCCCGACACCGGTTGTCCTTCGTAGCAACCATCGCTGCGGAACGCACCCCACACCGCCGTGCCCAGGATTACAATGCCTGCGGCGATGCAAATCAGGCCGTGCCAGAATTCGAATGAATTCATCACCCCGATCGAAACCAATATCGCCATCACCAGCCCGAGGCAACGGCTCGCGTACCAGCGCGCCTGGCGCAGGCCGGTCAACATCCCGGCAAAATAATAGACGATGCCGCCCAGGAAAGCGGCGGCAATGGGGAGCGCCATCGCCCACTCGAAGGGCGCGGGCACATGCCCTGGAATCGCCACCCAGAGGATGCACACCAGCAGCGGAAGTCCCGGCATCAGCAGATAGAGGAGCAACCCGGCGAAGGTTTTGCCGAAGAAGATCTGCGTGCGGGTTAGCGGCCGATGGATGAGGAAGGCCCACAGATCCCGATGCCGCTCGTTCCATACCTGAAGCCAGCCGAGCAGGCCGCCGAAGATCGCGCAGAAGAAGCTGAGCATGCTGACCACTCCGTTGCCCATCAGGGGTTGCATGTCCTGGGCGAAAAACTGGTTCTTGAGAGTCCAGGCGTAATTCCGGTACGTCACCAGGATGAGGAGCAGCAACACCGCCAGGCCCACCAGCGTCACTTTGAGATTCTCCCGCATTTCCTTTCGAATGAGTGCTTTCATGGTTGTGCCTCCGGCTCGGAAAAGATCAATGATTTCTCGCCCCGATCACCCAAATAACTGATGAACGCGTCCTCGAGCGACAGCGGGGCCTGTTCGATCTCAGTTGGCGAAAGGGCCCGGAGCGCCTGCTCGGTGGCTCCGTCGTAGCGAACGCAGATGAGCCGCAGTTCGTCCGCTTTGCGAAAGACCTGCAGCAGGCCGGGGATCTTCGGCAGGGGCGGCGGTGCCCCTTTGAACCTCACGTGAACCTGTTGGACGCCGTTCCGGAACGTTTCCAGAGAACAGCACGCGCGCAAGACGCTGTGATCGAGCACCGCCACGTAATCCGCCACCCGCTCCACGTCGGCCAGTTGATGCGAGGAAAAGAAAATCGTCCGGTCTGACCGCCGGGTCAGTTGCACCATCGATTCCATCAGCAACCGGCGCGCCACGGGATCCAATCCCACGGCCGGATCGTCGAGGATCAGCAACTCCGGTTCAGGCGCAAGGGTCAGCGCCAGGCAGAGCCCCGCGCGCTCGCCCCGCGAGAGATCCTTCACACGAGCCTCGGGCTTCAAACCGAAATGCCCGAGGATACCCTGAAAAAGTTTCTCCTTCCATTGCGGATAAAACTGCGACTGGAATGCGCCGCACTCGCGCACGGTCATCCAGCCGTAAAGCTGGTGATCTTCGGTCAGGTAACCAATGCGCGCCCGGGCTTCGGGCGGGAGCGCGCGGATGTCATAGCCGAGGATCGCGCCTTCTCCCCGTGTCGGCTGGAGCAGGCCCAGCAACATGCGGATGGTGGTGGTTTTGCCGGAGCCATTCCGGCCCAGGTAGGCAAACACACAACCGCGCGGCACCTCCAGGTTTAAGTCATAGACGGCGGGTTTGGCGCCGAAATACCGCGTCAAACCCCGGGTGCGGATGACGATGTCCTTGTTCATGCCTTTGATTTGGGTTCCGGCTCGGGTTTCCAGTGGCGGATCTTCTTCTCAAAAGCGTCCTGCAACCCCTCGCGCGTGAAATCCATGGCCATGGCCTCTCCGATGACGCCGTCGATCAGGGGCTCGAGCCGGCGCCAGCCTTCTTCGCGCGTGAAGACCCGGCGTTTGCGAATCAGAAACACTCCGCGGCCGGCCCGGGACTCGATGAGTCCCTCGCGCGCGAGGTCCGTGTAGGCCCGTGCGACCGTGTTGGGGTTCACCACCAGTTCCTCGGCCAAGGCGCGAACGCTGGGAAGCTGATCGCCCATGGCCAGTTTGCCGATGGCGGCCGCCAGCCGGACCTGATCCGTGATCTGCTTGTAGATCGGCGTGTCCGACCCGGTCGAGATGGCGATGTTCCAGTTCACAAGCTCCAATTTCTACTGTACTACTACAACTAATACACTAGGCTTCCTGTGTCAATATCTTTTTTTTGGGGGGGAATGGATCCCAAATTGACATCGGCCGGGAAATAGACTATCCATTTGGATAGTAATGTATGAGCAAACCCACCCGGGCCCAGCAGCGCGTCCTGGATTTCATCCAGGCCGAAGTTCACGCCGGCAGACCCATCCCGACCCTGCGCGAAATCGCCGCGCAGTTCGGGTTTCGCAGTCACCGGGCCGCCGCCTGCCACCTCGAAGCCCTCAAACGTAAAGGCCTTATCGAATCTGAACCCGGCAAAGCGCGTTCGCTCCGTGTCATCTCCCCGCTGGCAAAACTCCGCAGCCGCATCCTCGACATTCCCCTCTTCGGCTCGATCCCCGCCGGCTTCGCCCGGGAACGCGAACCGGAGGCCGAAGGCTGCGTTTCAGTGGATATCGAGAGCATCGGCTTCAGGCCGACCCGGAACACGTTTGCGCTGCGTGTGACCGGCGATTCAATGATCGGCCGGCACATCCTCGACGGCGACGTCGTGGTCCTGGAACACGGGCCGGAACCGCGCCACGGGGATATCGTGGCGGCATTGATCGATGGCGAGAGCACCTTGAAAACGTTTCTCCAAAGAAGCGGCAAACCGTATCTGAAGGCCGAGAACCCGAAGTATCCCGACCTGATGCCGGCCCAGGAGTTGATGATCCAGGGTGTGTTCAAGGCGCTGATCCGCAGGGCGAAGGAATGAAATCGCGGCTCAATGAATTCTTCCCAAGAATCGGAGAGGCAAAGGGGTAGAACAGGCGACCCGCCTGTTCCGTCCGGCGACTCGCCGGACGGAAGGAAGCAACGCTCTGGAAATTCAAGGCGCGCCCGGCGATTCTTACGCCTGGCTCTTCCGACCGGCCAGTGGCCGGTCGGCACGGGCGAGTCGCCCGTGCTACCCAGAGCGGGTTTTGAAACTTCGGAGATCCACGCCGCGGAACGGATCCGCCAATTCACATTGGCGGCTACGGGTTTCCTGGTCCCAATGCGCTCCCATTCTGGAGATTAGAGGCTTCCCATGTCCCGCGTCATTGTCCATCTCGACGCCGACGCGTTCTTCGCTTCGGTGGAACAGGCGGCTGACGCGTGTCTGCGCGGCAAGCCGGTGGCGGTCGGCGGCGAGAAACGCGGGATCATTGCGTCCGCCTCGTATGAAGCGCGCAAATTCGGCGTTTACACGCCCATGCCGACGGCCCGGGCGCGCAAGCTCTGCCCCAAACTCATCGTGCTGCCCGGCGATTTCGAGCGTTACGAACAGTTTTCCAACTGGATGTTCGGCTACTGCTACGATTTCACCCCGGAAGTCGAGCAGACGTCCATCGACGAGGGTTATTTCGACCTGACCGCCAGCCGGAACAAGGCGCCGCAGGAGATCGCCCTCACCATCCGGCAGGCCATCCGGCAATCGCTCAAAATCTCTGTCAGCGAAGGCATCGGCGCGAACAAACTCGTCAGCCAGATCGCCTCGAAGTTGAACAAGCCGGCCGCCTTCCGCCAGGTGCCCGCGGGCGGGGAAAGGAAGTTTTTGCACCCGCTCCCGAACCACTGGCTGCCGGGAGTCGGCCCCAAAACCTCGGCGCGGCTCAATGCCGCCGGCCTGGCAGAAATCCGGCACGTCGCCGCGACGCCTTTGGAGATGCTGGAATTATTGCTGGGCAGCCAGGCCCCGCAACTCCGCCAATTCGCCAACGGCATCGATGAACGTCCGCTGATTCCCGCGCGCGAACCGGCCAAATCCTTCAGCCAGCAGGAGACCTTTGCCCGGGACCTGGCCGATGAGGAATACCTCGAAGCCGTGTTGCGCCGGATGGCCGACCGGTTGTTCGCCAAAATCCGAGAGGAACGGAAGAGCATCCGCACGCTCGCGGTGAAGGTCCGCTATAACGACATGACCGAAGACCAATGCAGCGAGAGTCTCGTCGAGCCGACGGACCTGGAGACGGACGTCTATGGTCGGATCCGGTTGATGCTGCGCCGCGCCTGGAAACGCCGCGTGAGCCTGCGGATGGTGTCGCTCAAATTGTCCAACGTTTATGCCGGGGTTTTCGGATTTGAACTGCCGCTCGAAACCGGGGCGCAACGGCGGGAATCTCGCGAGCGGCTCGCGCGCGTGGTGGACCAACTGCGGCTCACCCGCGGCAACTCGGTCGTCCTGCGCGGACACGATTTTAGACTCAGGGAAACCCCCGGCGATCCCGCTGCCTCCTGGAATTCCGGCTCTGATCCGTCTGGGCCGTCCTCGCTCTTGCAGGACGGAACTTCGAACGCAGGCGCAAGGCTTGCTTATCAGAATCGTAAATCGCAAATCGCAAATCGCANNCAAATCGCAAATCGCAAATCCCCCACCCCCCACGTTCCCTTGCGGGTTCACAGCTACTATTCATTCCTGGACTCGACGCTGTCGCCCGAAGGCATCGTCGGGCTGGCGGCGCGACAGGATTGTGCGGCGGTCGCGCTGACCGATGCCGGGAATCTGCACGGGGCGGTCGAGTTCGTGCGGGCCGCTCAAAAGGCCGGCATCCAGCCCATCCTCGGCGCCGAGTTGAACCTGGAAGGCCGGCCATTGCTGCTCTACGTCGAATCCGCCCGCGGTTACCGCAATCTGTGCCGCTTGCTGTCGTGCCATCCGGCAGGGACGCNNAGGCCGACCGGCAGGTCGGCCCTACCTGATTCATCGGAAGAGCGGGCCGCCACAGATTCCGTTGCCGCGCGGCAACGGGCCTCCTTTCGGCGCCAGGAACTGGAGGGTTTGACCGACGGACTCGTTGCGGTGGGCAGCGACACCACTCTGGCCGGTTTGTTTCCCGGAAGTTTTTACGTGGCCGCCGGCCGGGAGGTTTCGGACACGCGCTTTCCGGCGGCCGCCTGTCCCGCCGTGCATTACGGAACCCCGGACGACCGCCTCCGCTACGACATCCTCCAAAGCATCCGCACGCTCACCCTGCTGCGCCAGGGGCATCCCGAAAAACGGCCGGCGGGACGCTATCATTTTCGAACTCCGGCGGAGATGCAGGCCGGATCCCGCGGACATCCCGACTGGCTCGCGCGGACATGCGAGATCGCCGGGCGTTGCCGGTTCGACTTCCCGTTCGGCAAACCGCAGTTTCCGGCGTTTCAATCGCCCGACGGTTCTCCTTCGCGCGAGTTTCTCCGGCGGCGGGTGATGGAGGGGTTGCGCCGGCGCTACCAGGGGCGCCGCATCGTTTCGGACATGGGCGCGGTTGTCCCGCTGGAACAAGTGCGGGCGCAGGTGGAGACCGAACTCACCATCATTGCCGAGGTCGGCTACGAGGATTTGTTCCTGATCACCTGGGATTTGTTGCAGACCTGCCGCGAGCGCGGGATCGAATGGATCACCCGCGGCAGCGCCGCCGACAGCCTGGTCTGTTATTGTCTCGGCATTTCCGACGTGTGCCCGGTCCGCTTCGGCCTCTACTTCCGCCGTTTCCTGAACAGGGAACGCATGGCGCTCCACAAACTGCCCGACATCGACGTGGACTTTCCCCACGACCGCAAGGACGAGGTGATCGACCTGCTGTTTGAAAAATATGGCGCGGAGCATTGCGCCGTGGTGGGCGGGTTTTCGACCTTCCAGGCCCGCAGCGCCGTGGCGGACGTGGCCAAGGTGCTGGGCGTTTCCGAATTTCAAATCCGTCGCTTCACGGAACATTTTCCCTGGAGCTTCGGCGGCGGCTGGGTGCCGGTCGATTCCATGCGGCCGCGGGGCGCCGAGTTGCTCGAGAAACTCAGGACCAGCCCGGAATGCCGCGATCTGCCCCTGGACGAGGAGCCGTTCAAAACCGCCGTGGAAACGGCTGCGTTCCTCGATGGATTTCCCCGCCATCCCAAGATGCATCCGTGCGGCGTGGTGCTGTCGCGCCAACCCTTGTGGGAACTGACACCAACGTTCCTTTCCAACAAGGGCTGGCCTGCCACGCACTTCGACATGGACGCCGTGGAATCCGTCGGGTTGGTGAAAATGGACATTCTCGCCCAGGGCGGGCTCGCGGTCATGCGGGATGTGCGAAACACTGTAGAAGGCAGAAGGAAAAATGCAGAAACAGATTCCGGCGCGGCGGCCGGCTCCCCTTCTTCCTTCTGCATTCTTCCTTCTACATTCAACGACCCGCAGGTGTGGGAACTGATTGCCGGCGGCAACGCCCGCGCCGTCCATCACATCGAGTCCCCCGCCATGGTTTCGCTGTGTCGGATGTGCAACGTGCGGGAAATCGACGGGCTCATCGCCATCGTCTCCGTGATCCGGCCCGGCGCCGCCAACGAGCAGAAGAAAGTCAAATTCACCCGCCGCTATCAGCGCATGGAACCGCCGGAATATCCGCATCCGTCGCTGGAACCGTGCCTTCGCAGCACCTTCGGCCTGGTGGTCTATGAGGAGCATATTCTCCAGATCTGCGAAGCCTTCGCCGGCCTGAATCCCGGCCGCGCCGACGTATTGCGCCGCGCGCTCGTCAAACAGAACCAGCCGGTGGTTGAGGAAATCGCGGCCGAATTCAGCGCCTCGGCCCGCGCCCGCGGCCACACCCGCGAAAAGATCCGGGAAGTGTGGGAATTGGTGACGGGCTTCAACGGCTATGCCTTTTGCAAAGCGCACAGCGCGGCCTATGGCGTGGAAGCGTACCAGGCGGCGTGGCTCAAGCGATATTATCCCGCCGAATTCATGGCCGCTGTGTTGACCCACGGCAAGGGTTTCTATCCTCCGCTGGTTTACGTGCTCGAATGCCATCGGCTCGGCATCCAGCTCCTGCCGCCGTCGGTGAATGAACCCGGGCCGGAGTTTAAGGTGGAAGGGGAGCGCACCCGTCTCGGGTGCTGCCGGTCGGCGCCCTCGCCGACCGGTTCCGCGACGTTCGCAGTCTCTGAACGGCACGTCCAATCCCACGCTCAAAAAGTGGTTGGCGTGACGCCATCCACTGCACCCGGGACGGGTGCGCTCCCCGGTCCGACTGAATCGTTCCGGATAAAAGGAGGAGTCTTTATTCGTGTGCCGCTGACGCGAGTAAAGGGACTCACGACACGCACGACGGACGCGATGCTCGAGGCCCGCCAGCGCAGCCCGTTCATTTCCATGGCTGACTTCTACCACCGCGTCGCGCCGGCGGGTGAAGAACTGGAAGCGATGGTTCGCGCCGGCGCGTTCGACGAATTCGGCGAGACACGCACCCGCCAGTTTTGGTGGGCGCAGTATCTACTCTCACAGAATGCGGAATGCGGAATGCGGAACGCAGAATTCCATTTCGGCGAAGCCGCTGAATCCACTTCTGCATTCCGCCTTCCGCCTTCCGTCTTTCTTCAGGAGCCGACCCGGCGACAGCGTCTCCAATGGGAAACCGATTATTTTGACTTCACCGTCAGCGGTCACCCTTTGGAGCTCCATGACGACATCGCCTGGGATACGTACTGCCCGGTGTCGCGCCTGGGAGAATATGTGGGCGGGGAAGTCGTGACCTGCG
This sequence comes from Limisphaerales bacterium, assembly GCA_003159675.1. Lineage (GTDB taxonomy): Bacteria > Verrucomicrobiota > Verrucomicrobiia > Limisphaerales > BOG-1460 > BOG-1460. Next base: position 6,163 of record PLQC01000068.1, on the reverse strand, counting down.
GGCTCATCGTCGAACAGCGCACCCACCACCAGGTCACCGGCGAACCGATGAAATTCCTGACGCTGGCGGACTGGACCGGCATGGTGGAAACAGAACTCTTTGCGGCGACTTACAGGAGCTACGGACTGGCCACCGTGCGCTATCCGGTGCTGGAAGTCGCCGCGCGCGTCGAGCCGTTCGAAAATGGCCGGGGCTTTTCGCTGCGAGTCCTGCGCGCAGGAAAGCCCAGAAAAAACAGGAGGCCGGGGATGCCTGATATAAACAATAGAACTTCCGGAGGGTATGCATTATGCTGACTGGAACGCACACAATGAGTCGGTGGTTACCATTATTCGCGTGCATCTTCCTCGGCTTGGCGATGCTCGTTTGCGGCCTGCTGGTGCCGGCGCACCTGCGGGCGGTGGACGCACGCATTATCGAAAAAGCCGGAAGGAATACGCCCGCTTTGATCGACAAGGCACTGGCCTTGGTCAGTGACAACAACCTGGGATCGGCACGGTTGCTCCTCCAGGCGGCTCAACAAGAAGGAATTGCCGGCCGGGGGAAGCTCGGATTGGCCGTGACAGACCTCGCAAAGGAAAACCAGGGCCCGCGCATTTGGGGCAGCCCCCTGTCTTCGATTCTCGCCCAACCCGAACCGGACTCCTCCCATCCGACACGGGCCGGCGGGGCCGGGCAAGGTTCGCAGCCGATCACCGAACTGGTCATCCGGCTCGAAAACCGAGAGAAGGCGCTCGAGTTCTTGAAAGCTTCCCCGCAACGCGGAGTGGAGGAATTGTTCCGATTCCGCGCAGCCACCAACACGGTCCTTTTTCCACCGTCACAATCAGCTTCCGGCCAGCCCCTGGACGCGGCTCTCGCGCTCTGCGGACTGTTGTTCGTGCAAGGTCAATTGTCCGATGTCTTGAGCAACCGCGTGGATGCGCTCGCGGCCCAGGCCAATCGCGGCGGCAATTCCCAGCCGCTCGAAGAGGTATTGATGGATTTCATGTCCCTGGGGGAGCGCTTCGACTGGGACCAGCTCACGGTGTTCGTCCGCCGCATCGAGGACGTCGAGACGCTGCGCGTGCTGACCGATCTGGTCCGCAACGCCGGAGGTCGATTGCCGGTGCTGTTCTCCGCGGTTCAACTTTCCGGCAACCCGCGGGCGGTGGCCAATTACCTCACGAGCTTCAGTCAGACGGGATCGAGCGACCTGGGTTCGAGCCTGCGGTACGGCGCGGGCGGAGTGAACGAGCTGTTACGCCGCAACCAGCGACTCGACCTTTCCGGCTTGCGCCCGCCGTTGGGGCTGGATTATTGCCTGCGCCTGCCGTGGCTTGCGTTGTCGGCGAAGTGGCTTATGTATTTGTCGAGTGGCGTTTTGCTGGCCGCGGCATTACATTTTGCAAGACCGGCGGTATCGGCCCTGGAACGGCCGCTGCAGGTGCGCGGGTTTCATGTGGCCCGCGAGATTTTGTTTGCGCTGGGTTTCCTGTTTGTCGTGCTGCTCCTGAGCGAGCCGTTTCTCGCCCAGGAAAGCCAGAAAGTGGAATTCCCCTTTCGACTCCGTCTGCCCATGGCGGGCAGCGTGGTCCCTGCCGGAAGCCACAGCGTGCATCCATCCATTATGAGCCAATCCAACCTATTAACACTCCTGTTGTTTTTCGCGCTGCAGGGGCTGCTCTACACGGCCTCGATCCTCAAGCTGGCGGAAATCCGCCGGCAGAAAGTGCTGGCGCCCTTCAAGCTGAAGCTGCTCGAAAACGAGGATCATCTGTTCGATGCCGGCCTCTATCTGGGCTTTCTTGGCACGATCGTTTCGTTCATTATTTTCTCGCTGGGCGTGGTCAAGGAGTTCAGCCTCATGGTCGCTTATTCCTCCACGTCGTTTGGCATCATCTTCGTGTCCTTGTTTAAGATCCTCCACCTGCGTCCGGCCCGCCGGAGGCTGTTGCTCGAGGCGGATGCCGGATCCAGCGAGCCCGTGAGCGCGACCCCGTCGCACACGATCGCCGTGCACTTATGAACCGCAGCATCCTGATCGTCATTTGCGATTTCCTGCTGGTCAGTCTCCTGGTCTTTTCCACCGCGGACGTCAACAAAGTGGGCGAGACAGGCGTGCAACGGGCCGTCAAGGTGGATCGCACGGCTCCGCAGGTGGACAGCGGGAAAGACCTCGCCGCCGCCATGCGCCTCGCGCTGGACGAGGAACGAAAGAACCGGGATCGGTTGCTGGGTGAACTGGCCAGGACCCGCGAAACGGCGGGCGAACGCGATCTGCAGTTCCGGAACCTTCAACAACAGATCCAGGCGCGCGAGCAGGAGGCGACGGGACTGCAACAGCACCAAATCAACCTCGAACAACAATTCGCCGTCGCACAGACCAATATTCAAAACCTCAACCGGCAATTGCAGAACACCTCCACGGAGGCCATGCTCTCGAAAGAGAAACTTGCCGCCATGGAGGCGGAAGACCGGAAACGATCGGACCAGGCCTCCGCTCTGCAGCGGCAGCTTGCCGAACTGGCCAGAAGCAATCAAATGATCCTGACCGAGAAGCAGCAACTGTCCACCAAACTCGAGGTGACCGAGGTCGAAAAACGCGCCGCAACCGAGCAAGCCGCCCGCATGACGGAAGAAGTGAAGGCCGAACGGGTGGAGAAGGCCCGGCTGGTCGAGAGCGTAAAGGCTCTGGCCAGCAATTCGGGCCAATTGGCCCAGGAAATCCGAGAGAACCGCCCCCTGGCGCCCAACACCCTCTACACGGAGTTCGTCACGAACCGCGTCGATGCCCGATTGAACGCCTTCAAATACGGCATGTTCGGCGTTAACCGGCGCAAGCAGGCCGAAACCGTGCTGGTCACCGACGGCACCAACACCTTCGCCTTGTGCCACGTCCAGGACACTCCGCTCACGCTCTGGGATCCGGGCACGGAATGGGAAGGCCTGACGGGGACGCTGAGCCGGAACACCGCGGAGATTCCCGTCCGCTCGCTCTGTTTCAGTTTTCGCGATCCGCGCATCGTCTGGATGCCGGTCTCCGCGACGGAAGTCCGCCAGCTCGGGTGCAAGGTGTACCGTCTCTCGCAGGATCCTTTCAAGTTCCAGGACGCGGTGCTCGTGGGAACGGAGGAAGACTATTACGGCGAATGCAGATTTGAAATCGATTTGAGCATGCCGGATTACGTCAAATTGGATCGCAATTTCCTGAAGGGATTGTTCGGCCATTTCAATCCCTCGCGCGGAGACCTCGTCCTCAGCAGGACCGGGGAGCTGTTGGGGGTGATGGCCAACAGCACCTACTGCATGATGATCCGCAGTTTCGACGCCGGGGCGACGTTCCGGTTCGGTGAAGACATCCGCGCGGAGCACACCGGTGTGATTCTCGCCGGACTGTATTCCCAGGTCGCCCAGTTTCCTCTCAAATTGCAATAAAGGCCGTGGGTGGCACGGGCCACCGGCCCGTCTCCGTCCGGCGACCCGCCAGACGGAATGGAGAGGGGCGTTCTGGTAAAAACTCACCCCCAGGAACCCTCGGCCGTCCAACTCTTCCGGTCGGCGAGTCGCCGACCGGGACGGCCGGGTTGCCCGTTCCACCCATCTGGGCTTGCCAACAGAGCCGGGTTGCTAGTATTGACTTGGAGGCATGAAAGACGTCACCCGACTGCTCACCACTCTCTGTATCGCATTGTTCTGTCTCCAAACCGCCAATGCCCAAACCACAACTCAGACAAACGACTACCACCACTGGTGGCTCGACCCGTCTTTCCCCAAGCCCTTCAGCAGTCCCGATGCAAAGAAGCTTCCCCTGATCCGCGTAAAGGGAAACAAATTTGTCGATCCGGACAACAAAACGGTCCTCTTCCGCGGCCTGTCGATTTCCGATCCCGACAAGCTCGAGCATCAGGGACATTGGAACCGGCATCACTTCGAGGAAGTGAAGAAAATGGGCGCCACGCTCGTCCGCATCCCCGTTCATCCCGTGGCCTGGCGGGAACGCACGCCGGATGGATACCTCCAACTGCTCGACCAGGCGGTGGAATGGTGCACCGAGCTGGACATGCACGTCATCATCGACTGGCACAGCATCGGCAACCTCAAGATGGAGCTGTTCCAGGATCCCATGTACAACACCACCCGGAAGGACACGGCCGAATTCTGGCGGACCATCGCCCGGCATTACAAGGGAAACACCACCGTTGCGTTCTATGAATTGTTCAACGAACCAACCCTCTACCGGGGCGAACTGGGCAGCATGTCGTGGAGCGAATGGAAGAAGATCAATGAGGATCTGATTGGCCTGATCCGCGCCTACGACACGACGAAGATTCCGCTGGTGGCCGGTTTTGACTGGGCGTACGACCTGACTCCGCTCAACTCCGATCCGATCCAGGCCGAAGGCATCGGATACGTGACCCATCCCTATCCGAACAAGCGGTCGAAACCCTGGGAGCCCAAGTGGGAGGAGGATTTTGGTTTCGCCGCCGGCCGCTACCCGATGATTGCCACCGAGATTGGATATTCAGTCCCTGAAGCCGCCGCGACGCACGACAGCGACTACGGAAAGACCATCGTCCATTACCTGGAAGGCCGGGGAATCAGTTGGACGGCCTGGTGTTTCGATCCCGAGTGGGGTCCCTGCCTGTTGGCATCGTGGGACTATGACCTCACCGGATCCGGCGAGTTCTTCAAAAAGGCCATGCACGGCGAGGCCGGAGACTGAGACATCACTTGCGCCGCCACGCGCGGACGGGGGTGCCGGTCCGGACCAGGGTTACGCGCCGAATTTGTCGAACATTCTCGCGTTGGCCTGCATCAGGCGGATGAGATACTTCGCCTTGAAAACACCCAGCGAACCCTGGTTGGCGCCCGTTTCAGTGAAACGTTCCAGCTTGTCCGTGCCGCTCAGCTTCGAGTGAAGCAGCACCGGCTGCGGATGCCATGAATGGCCCTTGGCCGCGCAGGGCGTCGAGTGATCGCCCGTGATCGCCAGGACGTCGGGCTTCTTCCGCAGCAGAATCGGCAGCACCGCGTCGAAATCTTCGATGGCCTTTTTCTTCGCCGCAAAGTTGCCATCCTCACCGTATTTGTCGGTGTATTTATAGTGGATGAAAAAGAAATCGAAACGATCGTATTCGACCAGGTACCGCTCGAACAGTTCGCGGATCGTCTGGGGTCCCTCGATTTTCTTCATGCCGACCAGTTGGGCCAGGCCTTTGTACATTGGATATACCGCGAGCGCCACCGGCTTGAGCTTGTAGCGATCCTCGAACAGGGGAATGTGCGGCTGGTGCGCGATGCCCCTCATCAAAAAGCCATTGGCCGGTTTCTCCCTCGAAATCACCGGCATCGCCGCCTTGTAAAAATCGGCGATCACCTGCGCCATCTTTCTCTGCTTCGCATTCTCCGGATCCCGCGGCTTGACGGTGGGAATCACAAAGCCTTCCCGGTTCGGGTCCGCGTCCGTCAACGGCCCTTCGAGATCCTTGCCCCGGAATACGACGACGAAACGATGCTCCTTGCCCGCCTTGATGAGGACCTCCGTGTCGCCGATTTTGGTCACCCTGGCGGACAGCATGGCGCAAAGCTTCTCGCAGGTCTCGGTCGGGATGCGGCCCGCGCGCCGGTCCGTGACGATCCCCTTCGAGTCGAGCGTGGCGAAATTGGCGCGGGCGCAGACGTCGCCGGGCTTGAGCTCCATACCCAGACCCAGCGCCTCGATCACACCCCGCCCCACCTGAAACTCCAGCGGGTCGTACCCGAACAGGCCCAGATGCCCCGGCCCACTGCCGGGCGTGATGCCCGGGGCCACCGGAATCATCCGGCCCTGCGCGGAGTCTCTGGCCAGCGCATCGAGATTCGGTGTGACCGCCGCTTCCAGCGGGGTCATGTTGTTCTGTTCCCGGATGGCCAGATCGCCAAGCCCGTCGAGGACGACGAGGGCAAGCTTCGCGTTGGTCTTTAATGTGAGTTCCGAATAAAGAGCGTCGAGATTCATAAGTTCAGTTTCACTTTCCTAACGGTCCTCGCGAGGGCCGGCGCCAGGGCCGCCCTCTTGCAGGCCTGATTCTGCGTGGAAGCCGGCGAGAGCGTCAACCGCAGACTTGATTATGCTCGGGCGACCGATCACGGTAGCTTCGGATCAGCGATGACAGAGCCGGCCCCGACAGGTCCAACGCCT
>PLQC01000111.1 GCA_003159675.1 Limisphaerales bacterium | reverse complement strand
TACCTATCACTCCGGTTCGCACGGCCTGACCCCTTAAAGTTAAAGATAACTGCGTTCTAAAACTTTTTCGGTTAAACTGGGCAATGCGGTTGACGCAATTATTCAGCGCGCTCGAGTCCAGGAATTATCGACTGTTCTTCGCCGGACAGATCATTTCGCTGATCGGCACCTGGATGACGCAGACGGCGTCGCTGTGGCTGGTTTATCATCTGAGTTCGTCGGCGTTCCTGCTGGGGGTGGTCGGCTTCGCCAGCCAGATCCCTATCTTCTTCCTGGCGCCGTTTGCCGGTGTCTGGGTGGACCGGCTCGACCGGCATCGGCTGCTGGTCGGCACGCAGGTTTGCTCCATGCTCCAATCCTTTGCGCTCGCGGCCTTCGCGCTCACGGGTACGATCCGGATTCCGCATCTGATCCTCCTGAGCCTGGTGCAAGGCGTCATCAACGCGGTGGACATGCCGACGCGGCAGGCGTTGGTGGTGGAATTCGTCGAGCGCAAGGAGCATCTGGGCAACGCGATCGCGTTGAACTCGTCCATGTTTAATCTCGCGCGGCTGGTCGGGCCGGCGCTCGCCGGGTTCATCATCGCCGGCCTCGGGCCGGGCATGTGCTATCTGGTCGATGGCCTCAGCTATGGGGCGGTCATCGCCGCGCTGCTGGCGATGCGCCTGGCGGCGCGGCCGGCGCGACCGGTGACGCAGCATCCGTGGACCGAACTGCGGCAGGGGTTTCATCATGCATTTGGTTTTCCGCCCATCGGGGCGTTGATCGTCCTGGTGGCGGCCATCAGCGCCATCGGGTTTCCCTACACCGTGCTTACGCCGATTTTCGCGCGCGACGTGTTTTTTGGTGACGCGCGCACGCTCGGCTATCTGATGTCCGCCTCGGGCATCGGCGCCTTGAGCGGGGCGCTGTATCTCGGCACGCGCACCACGATCCGGGGGTTGGGCAAGGTCATCGCGTTCGGCGGGGCGGCGATGGGCGTGGGATTGATCGGTTTCGCGGCGTCGCGCTGGCTGCCGCTGTCGCTGGCCTGCCTGGCGTTGACCGGAATGGGCGGCGTTTTGCTGATGGCTTCGAGCAACACGATGGTTCAAACACTGGTGGAAGATGACAAGCGCGGGCGGGTGATGAGCATTTTCTCGATGGCGTTTACCGGCACCATGCCGGTGGGCAACCTGCTCGTGGGTTTCCTCGCGGGCAGATGGGGCGTGACGGCGACGTTGATGGTGAACGGCGCGATATGCATTGTCATTGCAGGCTTATTTTTCAGGTCGATTCCGAGGCTGCGCGCCGCGGCCGCGCCCAGGCTGGCAAGGCTGAACCCGGCGGTGTTCGAACCCATCGTTCATCCGGCCAGCGAGGGAGAAGACGGATGACCGACCTTAGGGCCAATTCATGAGGGGACGAGGCCCGTCCCCACTGAGGTTGCAGGAACTCAAGGGATCGCGGGGACGAGGCCCCGCCCCGATATCGCCACCTTCATGAATTGGTCCTGGACCGACCTTCCGAACGATGCTCCCGGGTTGCCGGCCGCCGGCTTTTGAGGTAAGAGACAGATCATGGACATCACGTTCGAAGACCTGGCGGAGCGGTACCGCGTTTCCGACGGCAGCGGTTTTCAGTTGAAGCAATTCAACCCCGGGGATGCCTGGAAGCTGAAGTCCAAGGATCGCGCCCGGGAACTACTCGAGAGCAGCATCAAGCAGCTCAGCGACACGCAGGGAAAGCTCTACCCGCAACTGGACGCGGCGCGGCGGAAGGAACTGGCGGCGGCGCGCGCCGCGTTGCTGCGAGCGAAATGATCCCGCGGAGGCGGGCAGGGCCTCACGGCACGGTTTCCGTAGCCAGACCGACCTTGGTGATATCCACCTGTTGCAGGACGTCGAGCACGCCGATGACGTGCTGATAGTCCACCTCCGCCGCGCCGCGCACGACGACGCTGGCGTCCGGGTCGCCGGCTTTCAGTGCGGCGAGCGTCTGTTTCAGCGCCGCGAATTCCACCAGCCGATCGTTCAACGTGATGCGACCCGTCGCGTCCACCAGGATGCGGTTGACCTTCGGTGGCGGCGAGGGCGTGTTGTTTTTCTTCGGCGACGGCAGGTTCATTTCCAGGTCGTTCGACAACTGGGGCGTGGTGATGATGAAAATCACCAGAAGCACGAAGACGAGATCGAGCAGCGGCGTGATGTTCAGCTCGGCGAGGGTGCTGTGATGGGCGCGGGCGCTTTTCCTCATGGCTTATTGAAGAACGGGTTCGGTCTCCTCCTGGATGTCGAAACGCACCAGGACGCCCGCCGGGAAATTGGCCGGCGGCGGACGGTCCAGGCCTTTCGTCGCGGCGATGGCCGCACGCACGGAATCGTCCCAACGCGCATCGCCGGAACTCTTCTTCCATTCCGGGTTGGAGATGCGTCCCGCGCGGTCCACGGACACTTCGACCTCGGCGACGAAATCGTCGTCCGCGACATCGGCTGGCCGGTTCCAATTTGAGCGCAACGAGTACTCGATGTAACCCCGATAAATCTGGACCGGGTCGGAACTTCTTTGGACGGCCTTGCCGCCGCTGAATTCAAACAAAGGCACTTCGTCCGGGGGCGGAGCGACGGAAAGCGGGGCGACAACGGCGGAAGCCGGGAGAGCGGAAGCCACGGTTCTGGGGGCTTCAATCCTGGGTGCCTCGACGACCTTCGGTGCTTCCAATTTGGGCGGCTCCTCCTTGGGCTTCTCGGGCTCTTTCGGTTTTTCCGGCTGCTTTTCCTTGACGATTTCGACGGCGATTTTTTTCAGTTGATTGCCGAGAAACCCCTCGCGCGCGGCCAAATAGACCAGCGCCAGCACGATGATTGAGTGGAAGAGGAACGAGATGAGCAGGTTCACCCTCGATGAATTCTTCGGCGTGTACGGTGAGGTCTGAGGCATCATGCGTCACTTCAGCGGTTCGGTGGCCAGATCCACCTTGACGACGTTTGCCTGCTGGCAGGCATCGAGCACGGCGTGGATTTGCCGGTATCGGGTTTTGCTGTCGCCGCGCACGATGACGCTCAAATCGGGATCCTCCAGGCGCAACCCAATGAGTGTCTGTTGGAGTCCGGCGAGATCCACGATTTTCTTGTTGAGCCATAACCTGCCGCCGGCCTCGACGGTGATGTAATTGGCCTTGCGCGGCGGGTCTTTCGGGTGTCGGGACGCGGCGGGGAGGTTCAAGTCGAGATCATTCACCAGCGGCGTGGTAGTGATGATAAAAATCACCAGCAGCACAAACGCGAGGTCGAGCAGCGGAGTGATGTTCAACTCCGTGAGCGAACGATGCGTTGAACGCGAGCATTTCTTCATAACGCCCTGGTTACGGCGGGTTCCCCGTCGTCGCGGGAAGGCGAGCCTTTCCGCTCCTCGACACGGGCAAACGCGTCGGCGATTTTTTCCTCGAGGTTCCGGTTCTCCACGTAGGCGTGGTCAATCTGCGTGGCATAGCGCGTGGCAAAGCCGTCCAGTTCCTGGGTGATCGCCCGGATGGTGGTGACCATGAAGTTGTAGGCGAACATCGCCGGGATCGCGACGAGCAGGCCGGTGACGGTGGCGATGAGCGCACCCGCCACGCCCGGCGCCATGGCGGTGAGGCTGGCGGAATTCGCCCGCGCGATGCCCGCGAAGGTTTCCATGACACCCCAGACCGTGCCAAGCAAACCGATGAATGGCCCGCCGGCCACTGCTGTGGACAACACAATCATGCCCTTTTCCAGCGACATGGCTTCGGCTGCGGCGGCTTCTTCGAGCGTGACCTTCACGGCATCAAAAGCTGCGGTGCTGATGCGGTTCTCGCCTTTGACTTTCTTGGGATTGTTTTGGAGGTGATATTCCAGTTCGTCCGCGCCACGGATGTAAAGATGGTAGGCGGGCGCCCCTTCGAACACGTCGCCCTTGTGTTTGATATCAAGTGGATCGCGGGTGCTGCTGTAGGCGGTGAAGAATTTTTTGGCCCATTTTCGCGCGATATGGAGCTGGCGGAACTTCGTGATGATGATCGTCCAACTGAACAGGGACAGGACGAAGAGCACGGAGATGCAGATCTTGCCTTCAGTGGTCGCCTTCTCGAAGGCGAACTGGAGCGCGCCGGAGGCGAAAACGGGGTTGAGGAAGAGTGTGGTCATTTTGTCTTACGGATTTCGGGTTGGTAATATCACAGTCACACGGCCGGTTTTTTGGGCGAGGACGATGCCCTTGCCCTTTTTCCTTTTCTCGTCGTCGGAGGTGCTGTCATCGGAAGCCTGGATCGTCGTGGTCGAGGCGTCATCAGCCACTTTGGTATCCTCCTTGGCGACGTTGGATTGCGGAATGCCGCTGGAGCCGCTGGTATCGCCAGAGGCGGAAACCTGGCTGCCCAGCAGCGCCGCGGTAATCGAGGTGCCGCTGACGTCCACGCTGCCGCCGCCGATCACAGTGCCGGAGACGCTGCCTGCCGCGTTGACGCTCACGTCGCCCCCGCCAAACGCAGTGACATTCACGTTCTCTTGCGAATTGATGGCCACATTTCCGGTGCCGACCACCAGGCCGTTGATGCTGCCGCCTGCCTGGAGGCGGATGTTGCTGCCGATGATGCCGGATCCGCCGGCGTTGATGTCATGACCGGCGGTCAGGTTGATGAACGCATTGCCCGAGTTGGCGTCATTGAAAGCGATTTGCGTGATGCCGCCGAGGCTGGCGTTGATGCTGCCCTCGGGAGCGGCCACGGTGATGTTACCGAGGGTGGACGCAAACGAGCCGGGCAAAGTCGTGGCCAAGATGCCGCTGCCGGGAATGCTCTGCGTGATGTCAGCCAGTTTACCGGTCCGCGGATTCAGTTCCACGGCATTCACGCTGACAAATCCCGATTCACCGCTGCCTGCGTTGACGTCGCCGTGAGTGCTGGAGACGGACACGTTTCCCCCATTGTAGGCGGCGATCCTCGAGCTATTCACATCCACGTCACCGTCGGCGGTCACCAGGACGTTGCCTCCGCTCGTGGTGAAAATTCCCTTTGCCACGTTCGGGTCATCAAAGGGGGTAAACTGTCCGCCTGCGTTCAACGTGCCGCCGACGGTCAGTTGAATGTTCCCCAGCAGATTCTCGTTGGCGATTTTGGTTGAAGTCATGTCGAGATTGCCGGTGACCGTGACATTGAGGTTCGCACCGAGGGCGGCGTTGAGGCTGTCACTGTAAAGCTGCCGGATGGCGGCCAACTGGGTTGCATCCAGTGTCACGGGCTGGGTGACGGGCTTACCGTTGGCGCCGGTCACGATCTCGGTGGGATTGAGCAGGAAATTCAAATCGGCTTTGGACATCACGCCGATGAATGTGAGCGTGCCGGTTGCCGCGTCATAACGGAGCTCGCCCGCGACACCGGGATCCCCGCTCAGCGCCGGGTCGAGCAGCGCCGCGGGGAGCGCATCCGCCAGCGTGAGGCTGGTCGCGATGGAAGGCGGCGCGACCACGGCGATGCCGCCGGAAACACCGAGGTCCATAGATTGCGCGGTGATGTTGAAGGACCCGGGCCCCGCGAGCGCCAGGCTCTCGTCGCTGATCTTGGCGGTCTGGCTGTCGGTGTAGAGCTCGTTGATGGCCGCCGTCTGCGCGGTGGTCAGGGTGAGTGAAACGGTCTTGGGATTGCCGTTCTGATCCACCACAAACACGGTCGGGTTGAGCAAAAAGGCCAGATCGGACTGGCTCATGACCCCGATAAAAATGAGGCTTTGGGTGGTCGAATCGTAGCGGAGCCGGTCGGTGACTGCCGGATCGGTGCTCAATGTAAACAGGGACGAGGGCAGTGGGGCGTTCAACGTTTCGGTGGTCAGGTCGCCGCGGTAAGTGATGTCGCCGGCAACGTTGATCCAGGTGGTTTGCGCCGGGGACAGGTTCCGGCCGGAGAATCCGAAATTGTAAGTTCCACAAATATTTTGGGCGCCGATCGTGTATGGCTGGGTGGCCTCGACGGTGATTTGCGCATAGGTGGGCACGCCCAGCCCGAAACTTCCGATGCTGCCTGAAATATCGAGGATCACCGGATTCGGGTCGTTGAGATGCAACGGCAGGAGGGCATCGCCGTTCTGGAAGGTGCTCCACCCGGGCAGCCCGCTGTCCGACATGGTAATGCCGGCGAGCTTCGAACTGTCGCTTTGCACCGCGCCGACCAGGTTTCCGCCGTCGCGAGTGGTGATCTGCAGGGCTCCCTGACCCGAGGGATAGAGAATAATGGAACTGTCGAGCGTGATGCCGCCCGCGCCCGCGTTCAGCGAAAGGATGGGAGCGTAAACAGGCGGCATTCCGTCGTTATAACCCGACACGCGCTGCAGGCTGCTGCCGTCGAGCGTGATGCCGTTGCCCGCCCAAAAATTCACCGCCGCATCGGGCGCGTAATTGAACAGGAAAGTGCTGGTTGCGGGCACGGTGGAATTGCCCGTGTTGCCGCCGAATTCACCGGCAGAGACGCTCAATGAATTGCCGTTGAAGGTGCCGTTTGGGTTCCGCACCTCGCCGATGTAGATATTGTTTGCGGCCCAGGCGTTCCACGAACCGTCGATCAGGCTCAGATTGACGAGGCTCTGCCCGCTCGCGCCGATATTGCCATTGGGGTTTTGAGACTGGGTGACCGCCGATTCCAAGGATTGCAGCACGGCGGCACGTGCGGCCGGGTCGGCGTTCGGGGTGTCAAGCAGAGTTATCTGTGCACTTTGGACCGTGACGCCGGCGAGGAGGGTGCCGACGCCGTTGGCCAGGGTATAGTTGCCGGAGATCTGGTTGCCGGCAATGACCGTCACGTCGCCCGAACCGTAGGCGCCAGAGGCGCCGACGGATTGGTTCAGAGGAATGGATGCGGGCACCGTCGGCACGCTGATGACGTTGCCTCCCGCGATCAACGTGACATCTCCGCCCGCGGCAGTCGCAATGCCACCGGGATTGGGAACGGAGAACGAACCGTCGGCGTTGTAAACGTAGCCGCCGTTTCCAGTTCCTGCATTGATGTCGCCCGCCAGCGCATCCGCAAAGATGCTTCCGCCCCCTGTTGTGAAGACCGAACCGAACCCAACCACGATGCTCTGTCCGGCAAACAGGCCGAGGGAACCGGCGGAAAGCTGAATGGGGTTGCTCGGCGATCTAGCGCTGCCGCCGTTCAGAGTGATGCTCCCCACTCCAGACTGGATCGAGTTGTTCGCGAAATCATAGCCTGCCTCCAGTGTCAACGACCAGTTGTTTGGATCTGTGATCCTGGAACCGCTCGCGAACGCGATACTGCCGGCGGCTTCGAGCGTCAGTTGACCGCTGGGAGTGTTCCCGGTGGACGATGAGAGGTTCCAGGCTGTGTTGGCATTGAGAGTGATGTTGCCTGGAACAAAGCTGCCTCCGCTCCCGGTCGCGCCGATCGCCTCGAGGGTGATCCCGGAAAAGTTGCGGATGATGGAAGAGGCGTTGTTATTGTTGAATGCCTTGGCTTCGTTCAACGTCAACGCGGAGGAGGAGCTGCTCCAGGCCGCCGTACTGCCGGACGCACCCACTGCGAGGTTCGCCGCGCCCAGCAAAAACTGGCCGCCGCTGAAGCCCGCCTGCGCGCCGCCGGCGGCAATGGAATTCAGCGACAGAATGTTCGGCGCGCTGATTTCTACACTGCCGCCATCGCTGCCCTGGGCGCCGCCGGTCACGACGATTTGGCTGCCGGCGCTGTCGCTGAAATTGTTGCCGGAGTGGAGGATCACGCTGCCGCCGGCGCTGCCGGAGGGCGAGTTGTCACCGCTGGCAAGAATTTGAGAACTGGCCCCGAGACTCAACTGGGCGGAAGCCTCGAGATCGATGGAGCCGCTCTGGGCGCCGACGGAATTGGCCTGGATGGTTCCATTCTGGTTCAGTGTCGTCGCTTGCAGCAGGATCGAGCCGCTGTCGGCAACGAACTGGCCACCATTGTTGAGCGAACCGGACAGCACTGTTGCGGTGACCCCTCCGCCATTGAGCGTTCGGACAAAATCACCGCTGTTGAGCGTGAGGTTGTTGCCAGCGAGCAATGTGATCGAGCCATCCCGGGTCTGCACCCCGCCACCGCCGTTGAACGTGATGTTTCCAACCCCGGACACGACCGTGCCGGGCGTGCTGAAATCGCGCCCGGCCTCCAGCGTCACCGACCATCCGGCTCCGCCGAGGATGCTGGCATTGTTCCCGATGATGATTCCGCTCCCGGCATCCGTGCCGGCTTCCAGGGTCAATTGACAGCCCGAACCCGATTTGCCGGTGCTGTTCGCCAGATCCCAGGTTGTGTTATCGGACAGTGTGATGGTATGGGTGGCCTGAAGGTCGATCTGCGAAAACCCGATGAACGCGGAATCGCTGTAGTTGTTGGCTGCGGTCCCGACGTCCAAATACAAGGTTGCGCCGGGGGAATCACTCGAGGCGACCTGGCCCGAACCGGAAGCGCCAGATGGCACGGTGTCGCTTCCACCCGTGCCGAGCACAATATCCGTCGGGTCGAGCACGAGTTTGCCGCCGACGCTGCCGGCGGCGGCGTGTCCGTCCACACTGGAGTGGATGGCCGTGATGTCCGGCGCGGAAATCTCCACCGTGCCGCCGTCACCGCCAAGGGCGCTCCCCGCCACCGAAATGGATGAGCCTGTGGCATCGGAATATGTGCCGCCGGATTTGACGGTGATTTTCCCGCCACCGCTGACTGCCGAGTCGTCGCCGCGCGCGGACAGGATGGAATCCGAGCCCAGGGTGAGGGCATCGCCGGCAATCAATTCGATGACGCCGTTTTGGTCGCGGACGGAGTTCGCCTGGATGAGGCCGTCCTGGTTGACCACTTGCGCCTGCAGCGCGATGGTGCCGGCGTCGGCGAGGATGCGGCCCGTATTGTCCACGGAGCCCGAGGGCATCTGGACGCCGGCGCTCAGACCGCGCCCGTCCGGACGTTCGTTGATCATCACCTGTTTGCCTGCGCAGAGGCCGATCTTTCCTCCGGGGGCGTTCAACCCGCCGTTGTTTTCGATTTGTTCGGCGATCAGGAACAGCGAGTGGTCTTTGCCGACCTCGATCTGTCCGTAATTGACGATGCTTGCGAGCGGAGGCATGCCGGTGAACTGCCAGCCGACACCCGCGCCAAAGTCGGGCGGAAGCGGCGCGGTAGTGGCGATGAAGTTGCCGCCGACGCTGATCATGGAATTGGGGCCGAAGTAAAACCCGTGGGCGTTGGCAAGGATGACCGTGCCGTTGGCGTTGAGGCGGCCCCAGATCTGCGACGGGTTTGCGCCGCCGATGCCGTTAAAAACGATGGAATGGACGGAAGGCTGGTTGAACGTGGTGGTTTCGCCGGCCTGGATGTTGAAACTGTTCCAGTTCAGAATGGTGAACTGGCCGACGTTCACGTTGAGCTGCGAGCCGCTGGTTTGGGCGCTGGCGGAACCGGCCACGACGGTGATGCCCTGGGGATTGGCCCAGAGTTTCAAACTACGCCCGGCCGCCAGCAGCGCGATCGCCAGCCAGAGGCATCTCCGGTCGTTTCCACATCGTGCGGGCCGGTGTTTGGATTTCATGTGCGGAAGGAAATTAAAATTGGAATCCAATGCTGAAATAGGCCTGCGCGGAGCCCGGGCGGGAGAGCACCAGGGTGTCATTGGGGTTCGAGCTCGAAGCCCCGCTGGCCAGGCTCCAGGCGACGGCAAGGCGGGCGTTAAAATGCTCGCCAGCAGTGACGAGAAGGTCGATGCCTGTGCCCCATTCGCTCAGATGGTCGCGCGTCAGGCCGGGCCGATCCAGCAGGTAAACCGTGCCGTAATCCATGAACCACGAGCAGCGCAAGTAAGCCGGAACATCCCCGTTCCCGGTCGGGAACTCGCCGACGTTGACTGCGGGCGCGCGCACGTCAAACAACGCCTTCCAACCGGTGTCGCCGTAAGCTTCGCCTTCCTGATAACCGCGCACACCCGACGTTCCGCCAAGTTCGAACTGCTCGTTGTTGATGAGCGGCGCGCTCGACCATTGGCCGCTAGTCCGCAGGAGCAGCGACCAGTCATCGGGCAGCAATTGCTCGCGGGTCAGGCCCGCGTTCAGGGTTGTGTAGTTGCCGCCGGCGGCGGATGAGAAGGCGACCGTCTGAAAATTGGTTCGCGGCGAAGCCAGCGGAGTGAAGAAAAAACTCTGGTTGTAATTCAAGCCGGTACTGCCCCATTTGTCCGGACGGGAACCGGACCAGCCGATAGAAAATGGCATGTACTGGAGTGCGTTGCGTGAATTAGCGCCGAGGGCGATCGTCCTGTTGGTCTCCAGCACGGGATTGCCGAGAGGGTCGAGCGCGTACAAGTCAAAGTAGGTCAGGTTGGTGTTGAAACTGGATGCCTCGTAGGACTTGAAATCGAAGCCCAATGCGAACGAGGAGTGGACACCGGCGAATTCCGGAATCGGGATGGTCAATTTTGTTCCCAGGTTCTCGGTGTCGATGAGATTGCGCTGGGCGAACTGCGAGCTGATGTTCGCCAGCACGGTATTCGTGATGAGGGTCACCGGGCCGAACCGGGTCGGAGATTCCGAGGTGGAGCGAGAGGCATAGACGATCCATTCCGGATTGCCCGTGACGGCCGGCAGGTTGAACTTGTGCGAGATTTCGTCGTAGCCGAAATCCACAGGGTGCTGGTCGTAATCTTCGCGCAAGCCGGAGCCGAAGGCGAAGGGGATCCTATAGAACCCGCTATAATTGGCGACCTGAGGTTGGTCGTAATAATTCGGCGAAAAGGTGTCCGACTTCAAAGCCTGGGGCGAGAAGTTGTATTCCAGCCCGACCTGGTGATTGAGCTGCCAGAGATTGTCGTAGAGCAGCGTGCTGTCGAGGCGCAGCACGGGCGTGCCCGGCGTGGACTTGTCGTTAAGCTCGATGTGGCCGTGCAGGGGCAGACGGTCTTTGACCTTGAGAGTGAGATCAGTGGTGCCGGGCTCCAGGCCGGGACTGATGACGGGGTAGATCTGGCGGTCGGAGCTGGCGTTGGCCTGGTCGAGTTCGGGCTGAAACCATCGGGTGTTGAGGAGGATGTTGGTGTCGAGGCTGGACAGCGCGCGCATCACATTGTTGGAACTGAAATAGCGGTTGCCCTCGACCTTGATGTTGCTGAGTTTGCCCTCGATGATTTTCACCAGGACCATGCCGTTGGTGAGGCGCTGCTGGGGCAACGTGACGCTGACGGTTGCGAAGCCCAGATCGCGATACAGCAACTGGAGCTCGCTCAACCCCTGGCGCAGCCGCTGGAAGTCAACCGCCGGACCGGTATAGCCGGCCAGGAATCGAAATCTCCCGGGCGGAAGGACGGTATTGCCCTCGATCCGATAGCCGCGGATTTGAAACGTGCGCGTGTGGGTGGCGGCGGGCGCGTTGGTGGCGTTGCCGGCGTCCGGTTGCGCCGCCAGAGTGTTCGAGACTTTCAAGAGCGCGAGTGTCGCCATCAGGTACAACCGGAACTTCATTCGCTGTGGTGGTCCTCTCTACGAATTGGATCGGAAGCGGCAGGCCCGGCTTCCGGGCCTGCCGCGTGCCTGTTGCGCCTAAGGAGATCGCACCGCGCGGTAGAAACCGCTGCTGTCCGAAGTGGCGTGGGTGAGAGAATCGTTGTGGCCGTCGCCCGGATACGGGCCGCTGACCAGCGGCCATGAGGAAACGGGGGCGGCGAGCGTATTGGTGTAGGCCAGCCAATAGTGCCCGCCCACCCTCGTGGTGAAGCTGACGGTATCGGTGCCGCCGGAGCGCGTGATGCCAAGGATATTCGACGGCGGTGGACCCGCGACAAAAGTCAACACACCGTTGGCGGTGATGTTGAAGGTGCCAACCAGGGTGTCGGGCGGCAACGGGGTGGACCCGGTCGCCTGAATGCTCCAGAAGTCCAAGGTTCCGGGAATGTTTTGCTCGACGATAAATGGCGCCTCGCCGCCCAATTGAGGGATGCCGTTGTAGGTGCCGCCGGACACGATGTAGTCGTACGAGGCGTACTTATACTTGCCGGCATTGCCCGATCCGATCGTGCCGATGACGTAGGATTGCGCCACGCTATTGGTCGGGACGTTGTATATTTTCGGAGAGATCCCGACGCCATTGATCGCGCTGTAGATGACGCCCCAGCCGGATGGGCTCGGGCTGTAGGCGGTCGTGTTGGGCTCCGAACTGCTGAGCCATGCGGTGGGATTGGGGTCCGTGCTGGGGGTGGTTGCCACCAACAGCACCTCGACTCCATCTCCATTCGTGGTGAGATCCGGGCCGAAGGTACTGGTCACGAGGGGGAGGCTCCAGTTGCTCACGACTGCGGTGTAACCGTTGGTTTTGCCGGTGAATTGACTGATGTTTCCGAGGTCAAACTCGACGTCGTAAGTGCCGTCCCGAAAGATCAACAGCACGTCTCCATCCTGATAGGTCCACGCTCGCGCCAGCGGCACCGCCAGCAACCCGAGCGCAGCCAGGGTTATTTGAAAGGTTTTTTTCATGAAACTCCTATGCGTTTTACAAGTTGCGGATCAGAAGTAGCCGGGGTTCGGGATGATGGGTCCGCCATCGGCGTTGCGCGCTACCTTCAATGCCGGAAGCGGAACGAAGTTGTTGGTGAAAACCGGGTTCGTGCCGGATTGGAATGCGGCGTTGGTAACGCTCTGGTAGAACGCGTAAATTACTTGCAACTGGGCGGCGTTGTTGTTGCTCGTCAGGTAGTAATAATTCTCATAACCCCAGAGCGGGTAGGTTCCGTTCTGCACAGTGTTCGTGGAATAGGCGACGCCTTCGTAGGACAAGGCGGCGACACCGGACTTGAGGTTCTGGTAGGCGATGATGCCGATGGAATTGGTGATGCCTTTCACCACATTAACCAAGGTGCTGCCCGAGACCTGACCCGGGTCCACGTTGTCTTCTTCATCGATATTGGTCGTGTCCTGGTAGATGACCCCCGCCCCGTTGGTTGTGTAGGTCTGAAACCCGTTCGCCTGGATGTTCAGATCGATTTCCGTCCGCACGGCGGAGTCTTTGTTCCGGCCGACGAAGTAAATAACGTTCGTGCCGCTTCCGCCAAAGAACGTCGCCGGCACGGTGGCGCCTGCGGCTTCCAACAACGCAGCCTGGCGCTGGGTCAGGTTTGTAATGCCGGCGGTGTTCGCCGAGTTCGAGTTCTTGATAAAGACGTAGGGAACCGCATAGGTCGGCAGAGCCGTAAACTGCGAGGGATCCACCGCCACCGCGTTGGGAGAAGTGCTCGAGTCCACGACCGTCGGCACCAGGTTCGTGCCGGCAGCGGTCGTTTCAGGGTTGTTTTCCGAAATATCCAGAAGTCCGCCCACGGCGCCGTTGAGCACGAAATCCAGCGTCACGTTGCCAAGGCCGGGATTGCCGGGTACGGTGCCTACATAGGTCCTGACGGTGGATGAACTCGCGCCATAAACGGCGGTAAACGTGCCGCCGAAAAAGTTCGTGGCGCGGTCGAACAGAACACTGGAGCTCGCGTTGCCGCCCGAGACAAGGACCTCGACGTCGGCGCGCAGGGTTGGAGCAAAAGCGAGACCGGCGACGAGGGCGCCGGCCGCGACGATTTTGCGGGAATAGGATGTCTTCATAGAGTTTGAGTTTCTTGGTTGCGGTTTGGTTTTTGCAAACGGAGAAAACCCGCGACCGGTGGTTGAGGAGGCAGCGTCGCCTGCACACGCAGGCGACGGACCCCGGCGTCTTCAAAAGATTGGCCGAATCGGGCGGAGTTTTGCCCACTGTCTCGTTTCGAATTCACACGGCAACGGATTTGTTCTTCTCTGAAGAACCTCCGGTGAACCGGTCAGCCCTCCTAAATTGTATTTCTAACGTCGTGCCTCCCCTGGCGGGGTAGGCAAAAATCGTCAGGCGGCCACAAGGGCGCCGACGAACTCCGGATCGAGCTTGTCGCTTTCGATATCGATGTCGGCAAACAGCCAGGAAGAGAGGTAGCGCTCGCTGGCGGAGGGCACGATGGCCACGATTTGTTTGCCCTTGTTCTCCGGTCGCTTCGCCACCTGCAGGGCGGCCCAAATGATGGCGCCGCTGGAAATGCCCACCGGAATGCCGTCCAGGCGATTGACCTCCTTCGAGATGGGCCCCGAGTCCTCTTCCTGCACCCCGATGACTTCGTCCACGATCTTCGTGCTCAGGTTCGCAGGAACGAATCCCGCGCCGATGCCCTGCAGCTTGTGCGGCCCGGGCTGGCCGCCCGCGAGGACCGGCGACTTGGCGGGTTCGACAGCGACCGCCTTGAAGGACGGCTTCCTGGCCTTGATAACTTCCGCCACGCCGGTGATGGTTCCACCCGTGCCCACTCCCGCCACGACGAAATCCACCTTCCCATCGGTGTCATTCCAGATTTCTTCCGCAGTTGTGCGCCGATGGATGGCCGGGTTCGACGGATTGCTGAACTGCTGGAGAATGACACTGTTCGGGATCTGCCGGTGGAGTTCTTCAGCCTTGGCGATGGCGCCTTTCATGCCTTTGGGGCCTTCCGTCAGCACGAGTTTGGCGCCGAGGATTTTCAAAAGTTTGCGCCGCTCGGTGCTCATGGTTTCCGGCATTGTCAGAATCAGTTTCAACCCGCGCGCGACCGCGACGAATGCGAGCGCGATGCCGGTGTTGCCGCTGGTCGGCTCGATCAACAGCGTGTCCAGGCGGATGGCGCCGGATTCCAGGGCGTCGTCAATCATGGCCACCCCGATGCGGTCCTTGACGCTGGAGAGAGGATTGAAAAATTCCAGTTTGAGCAGCACTTCGGCGACGGCCCCGTGCTTCTTCGCCGTCCTGTTCAGCCGCACGAGCGGTGTGTTCCCGATGGTTTCCGTGATGTCATTGTAGATTTTTGGCATGGCTCAATGTCAGGTTTGTTGTTGGTTTCAGGCGCGCGTCAAAGATTTGGCGCGTAAGCGATGAACTTGCGGTATTCGATCAGGATGCTTTGCAGCGCCGCGACAAATGCGCACTCCTTCGAATAGGCCGGCGACGCTTTGGGCGTTTCGAGAATGATTTCAAACGGGCGCGGCCGCACCTTCGGCGGCGCGCTCAATATGCCCTGGTAGCAGTCCAGGATGATTCCGTTGCGGGCCGCGAAGCCATCGATGGTCGGACGCTCATCGCGCGGCAGGAAGCTTTCGGCGGCCGCCAGCGCCGGTTCAATCAGGTGCCGGGTCAACGTCGCCCCACGCACGATGCCGTAAAACCCCTGGCTGGTGTCGTCGGTGTGCAGCGAAATCATGCCGTGAAACGAACGGGAAACAATTTCCGCCTGCAGCAGCCGGACTTCCGGTTCGGCCGAGTTTTTCCAGAACTCACGGTTCAAATCCTTCTTCCGACGCGAGTGACGGGTGTTGTCCTCGAACCCGGTCGGATTGCACACGGGATAGATGGACAGCGAATAACCCCTGGCGATTTCGGGATGCGATTCGAGGAACTGGACGAATCGCACCACTGCGTGAGCCCCCTCGGGTTCGTCCCCGTGAAGGGCCGCGAACAGGCCGACGCGGATCGGCGCATCGCCGCCCTGCGGCCCGATGAACAGATAGCGCGGCAAAACATAGGCCTCGCCTCCGCTCTCAAAGCGCGCTTCGTGGTTGGCGACGAGGCTGGCCGAGTGGGATGCGATTTCGTCCAGCGGCGCAAGAAGCCTGGCGATCGACCGCGCCCGGCGCACCGCTGGCCCCGCTTCTTGGAGGATCGAATGAATCATTACAGTCATGGCTGTCTTTCAGGTTGATGAATTCGGTCGAACAAACCGTCCGCCACTCGGTGCGGTCCGCTGCTCTTCCGCCGCCGGTCAGCTCGTCCGCCCCGGCTTGATCTCAGGTTGTGATTTGTCAAAGCGCACACGCTCGGTCTTCTCGATCTGGACCACCCGCGAATCATGGACCACTATTTCCACCACGCCGAAGCGCAACGAGCGGACCTGCTCGCGAACGATTTCCAGCCAGTCGTGATTTCCACCGTTCTCCAAACCTGCTCTGGTGCTAGAGGAATCCATATTCTTTCATCAAATTCGGCAAACACGCGGTTTCTATATACGATTTGTTTGATCGTTATTTTGGACAAAGAAAAACGCCCTATCCTGAAAGAGCACGCGAAACCTCGCGCGGTTCAGCAAATCCCAAATGATTTGTTAGATCGATCATATACGACTCATGTGGTAGTCATTATGCGAGGTTTGCCGTTGCTGTCAACCAGATTTTTGATTTTTTTGTTGGGACGGGGAGCCCGATGGAAGAGCTTGGTTCAGATTGCCTTACCTCGGACGGGCGGCGCTTGCCATTACTCGCACCCGGCTCCATTTCGAATCAGTCGGGAGTTCCAACGCAGCCAAGGGACTAAATCCCCTCTCCTCCGACGAAACCAATCGAGCTCTCGCGTTTGGTGAGCGGGAGTCCCTTGGCCACTTCCGCCAGGGTTGCGCGATCCATGATTCCGGCGACAAAATTTCTGGCATCGAAGAAGACCCGTCGAAAGCGGCAGACCGACTCCTGCGAACAACGCTTGTAATCCGTCACCGACACGCAATGGATCGGCGCGAGAATGCCATCGAAATATCGCACCACGTCGCCCATTGTGATATCCTTCGGGCTTCTCCCCAGGACGTAACCGCCGCGCACCCCCGCGACGCTCTCCACCCAGCCCTGAGTCTTAAGGTCCAGCATGATCTGTTCGAGAAACCGTTTCGGAACGTCGTTCCTCCTGGCCAACTCGCGAATGGGGATCGGCACACCGCCATAGTGGTCCACCAGCGTGAACAAAGCCCGAAGAGCGTAGTCGGTTCTCTTGGAAACGCGCATTTCAAGTACGATATTGCGAGTCGTGTTTAAGTCAATACCGGTTGAATTGCCGCGTATGGAAATGCCACGAGCCATGGAAAAGCGACGGATCGCGTCTGCGACCTGTAACAGCCTCATCACATCAACCAGGACGCGTTGGAACACGCCATGACTTCTTGATGTCTCAACGTGCTGCGGCTCACAGAGCCGTTGTTCACTATTTCAAGGTCCGGCGAACCAACCGACTTCC
>PLQC01000066.1 GCA_003159675.1 Limisphaerales bacterium | reverse complement strand
AACTCATACCCTCGCGAATGACCGCGAATGAATTTTCCTGGTTCCAATTCGCGGGAATTCGTGACATTAGCGGATCACCTTTTTATCCGGTCCATCTGTGGTTTCCTTTTCGTTTCGCAGGAATCTCTTCCATCCTCGTGCTTCCAGCATTCCAGCGGACAGGGCTGTCCGCGCTCCACCGGCTCTCAGAGCAGCTTGATCTGCGCCCGGTCCTTGGCCATGGTTTCGCTCAGGCTCGCCACGCGACCGTTGCGCCGTTCGATGATGTATTTGTCCACGGTGGGATCGTACGGCACCGGATAACGCCCGTCATAGCACGCCATGCAGAACGCGGTTTTCGGCAGGCCGGTCGCTTTCACCATCCCCTCCTGGGAAAGGTAATAGAGGGAATCCGCGCTGAGATACTTGCGGATTTCCTCGAGCGAATGGTTGGCCGCCATCAATTTGCTGCGGTCGGGAAAATCGATGCCATAGACGCACGGGTGCATGTGCGGCGGGCAACTGACCAGCACGTGCACTTCCTTGGCGCCGGCCTGCTTGAGGTTGTTCACACGCGTCTTGCACGTCGTGCCGCGCACGATCGAATCGTCCACCACGATGACCCGCTTGCCCTTCACCAGTTCCGTGATGAGGTTCAGCTTCACGCGCACGTCGAAGTCGCGAATCAACTGGGACGGCTGGAGGAAGCTGCGGCCGACGTAATGGTTGCGGACGAAGGCCATCTCGAAGGGGATTCTGGATTCCTGCGAATAGCCCAGCGCGGCGCAGTTTCCGCTGTCGGGCACGGGCACCACCACGTCCGCGTCGAGCGGAAATTCGCGCGCGAGTTGGCGGCCCATCTCGACGCGGACTTTGTATACGTTCCGGTCGGCGATGACGCTGTCGGGCCGCGCGAAATAGACGTATTCGAAAATGCAGAAAGCGCGGCGTTCCTGTTCCGGGAACGCCTGGATGCTGGTCAGGCCGTCCTGGTTGATGATGACGATTTCGCCGGGCTCGACGTCGCGCACGAATTTGGCGTGGATCAGGTCGAACGCGCAGGTTTCGCTGGCGAGCACCCAGGCATCGTCGATTTTGCCGAGGCTCAGGGGCCGGAACCCGTGCGGATCCCGCACGCCGATCAGCTCGTTCTCGGTCATGATGACGAGCGAATAGGCGCCCTCGATCCGGCGCAAGGTATGGACGAGGTGATTGCCGTTTCCGTTCCCGCCCGGCTGGGCCAGCAGATGCAGGATGATCTCGCTGTCCACAGAGGTTTGGAAAATCTGTCCCTTGTCCTCGAGTTCATCCCGGAGGACCATGGCATTGGTGAGGTTCCCGTTGTGGGCGATGGCGACGGGGCCGATTCGGGAATTGATTGTCAGAGGCTGGGCATTCTGGATCAGCGACGAGCCGGAGGTGGAATAGCGCGTGTGGCCCACCGCCATTCTGCCGATGAGCCCGTGCAGGATCTCGCCGTCGAACACCTGCGATACCAGCCCCATGCCTTTGTGGGCGCGAAACTGCTTGCCGTCGGAAGTCACGATTCCGGCGCTTTCCTGGCCGCGATGCTGCAGCGCATAGAGGCCGTAGTACGTCAATTCGGCGGCATTGGGATGCCCATAAATGCCGAAGACGCCGCAATAATGTTTGGGATATTCCTGCATCAACTGCTCATCGCCCGCGCGATGGAATTCCACCAGAGATCATGCAACTCGCCAACGTCGCAGGACAAGGTGCCCCCGGCGGTCTTGATTTGCAATGACGATCCGCCGACGGTGCCGATGCGAGCGGCGGGGAC
The DNA here is from genome assembly GCA_003159675.1 of Limisphaerales bacterium. Classification (GTDB taxonomy): domain Bacteria; phylum Verrucomicrobiota; class Verrucomicrobiia; order Limisphaerales; family BOG-1460; genus BOG-1460. The sequence continues at coordinate 26,959 of PLQC01000066.1, read as the reverse complement.
GCCTAGAATAGCGGCCTGTGCGAGCACTTTGCCGGCGTTCAGTGCTGTGACGGTGATGAGGATGCGGCCCTGGGTTTCGCCGAAGAGCAGCGCGTCCAGTCTCGGTCCCGCGAAGGATTCCGCCGCGGAGGCTTCCTTTTGAGCCGCGCTCCCGCGAGCGGCGGCTGCGGCTGTCAAATCCACTTGCGCGCCGATCAGGCGCGGTGTCTCCCGGGCAATGTGCTGCGAGATGCAGCTTTCCGCGAGCACCACCGCCACGCCGCCCTCGCTGCAATCGTGCGCGCTTTTGACCGCCCCGGAATAGATCAGCGCCCTCAAGGCGAGATGCAGCTCCTTTTCCTTCTCCAGATCGCAGCGCGGCGGCCGTCCGGTCTTCAGGCCGTGAATCACCTCCAAATACGCGCTGCCTCCCAGCCCCTGCAGGGGATCCCCGGCGTCCACCGGCGTGCCCAGCAGAAGGATGGCATCCCCTTCATCCTTGAACCATTGCGTGGTGATGTGCTCCGGCTTTTCGATCAACCCCACCATGGCCACGGTCGGCGTCGGATCGATCGGGCCGGCGGGGCTTTGGTTATAGAGGGAGCAGTTGCCGCCGGTGACGGGCGCATTGAACGCCTTGCAGGCCTCTGCAAGGCCGCGCACGGATTCCTTGAGCTGCCAGAACAATTCGGGCTTGTGCGGGTTGCCGAAATTCAGGTTGTCGGTCACTCCCAGCGGCACGGCTCCGGAGCAGGCCAGGTTCCGCGCCGCCTCCGCCACCGCGATCTTCCCGCCTTCATACGGATCCAGGTAAACGTAACCCGCGTTGCAGTCCACCGAGATGGCGATGAACTTGTCCGATTTGAAATTGGAGGTTTCAGATTTAGAATCAGCCGGCACCGAATCCTGTTTGATCCGGATCACCGCCGCGTCGGAGCCCGGGCAGACCACCGAGCCGTCGCGGACCATGTGATCGTATTGGCGGTAAACCCAGTTCTTGGACGCGATCGTCGGCCAGGCGAGCAGTTTCTTGAGATCGGCGGCGGGATCGCCGGAATCGGGGATGCCGTCCAGGCGGAAGGCTCGGACGTCCTTCAAATACTCCGGTTCCCGCGCCTCGCGCTGGTAAACGGGGGATTCGTCGGCGATTTTCCTGGCCGGGATATCGGCCACCACGACGCCCTGCAGCCGCACGACCATGCGGCCGGTGTCCGTGACGAACCCGATCTGCGCCCAGGGCAGGTCCCACTTGTCGAAGATGCGTTTCACTTCATCCTCGCGTCCCTGGTGGACGATGATGAGCATCCGCTCCTGGGATTCGCTCAGCATGATTTCGTAAGGCGTCATGTTCGGGGCGCGCTGGGGGACCTTGCTCAATTCAATCTCGATGCCCGTGCCGGCGCGCGCCGCCGTTTCGCAGGTCGAACAGGTCAGGCCCGCGGCGCCCATGTCCTGGATGCCGGCCACCGCGCCGGTGGCGAGCAGTTCGAGGCACGCTTCGCACACGAGTTTCTCCATGAAGGGATCGCCCACCTGCACTGCGCCGCGCTGTTTCTCGGCGGATTCCTCGGTCAAATCCTGCGATGCGAACGCCGCTCCGGCGAGGCCGTCGCGCCCGGTGGCCGGGCCGACGTAGAAAACGGGGTTGCCCACGCCCTGGGCCGCGCCGCGCACGATCTGATCGTGGCGAAGCACGCCGAGGCAGAAGGCATTGACGAGCGGGTTGCCTTCGTAGGATTTGTCGAAATAAACCTCGCCGGCGACGGTGGGGATGCCGAAGCAATTGCCGTAATGCGCGATGCCGCTGACGACGCCGGCAAACAAGCGGCGGTTGTTTGCGATTTGGGGAGCACGCGCCTCCGGCGTGTGGTTTTCGGCGTCGCGCCGAATACGTTGCTCATCCAAATCCCTCACCGGTGAAGTTTGGTTTTTGGAAGAATCCGGCGCGACGCCGGATTCGGAACGCGGGACGCGTGCGCTCCCATTCTCTTCCACAATCGGCCCGAAACGTAGCGAGTTCACCGAACAAATCGGACGCGCGCCCATGGTGAAAATGTCGCGGACGATGCCGCCCACGCCCGTGGCGGCGCCCTGAAACGGTTCGACGGCGCTCGGATGGTTGTGCGACTCGATTTTGAAGGCGATGGCCAGGCCGTCGCCGATGTCGATGATGCCCGCGTTTTCCTCGCCGGCGCCGACCAGGATTTTCGGCGATTTCGTGGGGAAGGTTTTCAGGAGCGGGCGGGTGTTTTTATAGGAGCAATGTTCGCTCCACATGACCGAGAAGATGCCCAGCTCGGTGTAACCCGGGTCGCGTCCGAGGATTTGCCGGATGCGCGCGAACTCGTCCGGTGTGAGGCCATGTTTTTGGACCAGTTCGGGAGTAATGGCGGGGTCGGACATTTCAAAATTCAACGTCAAGGCGCAAAATGTGGTTTATGGAGTATTTTTCAAATGCGCTTCAATTATCTCCTTCACGTAACCAGGAATATGTTTTTGAAGCTCCTGCGTCTGCTTCTTCAACCTCTCGTAAGTCTCGACTTCCGCTCCGGTCCACATGATGTCGGCGCGGCGAAGTGGACGCATCGCGATGTTGTAGATGGCGCAGCGTGTGCCATGCAATGCTACCAGTTTCGCTTTCAGTTCCTTGGCGAAAGCAGTTCGCCCCAACTGTCGTCCAAACCGAGACTGCTTTGGATTGCCGAAGCGGTAAGCGGCTATCTTGCGACCATCGCTTCCTTCCGCGCGAAACATCTCAATGGGAATACCGTGTTCCTTTACGTCTCGGACCGTGCGCGGCGGATGGTTGTAGCCATAGGTATCCTTCAACTCCTGCGTGGTGATGAATCCGTGCTTGAGGATGTGGTCAATTACCGTTTTCGGGCGCTTGGCTTTGACGGATTTGCACAATTTGACGAACGCTGGCGGAAGCCTGGGACCGCTCATCGCGCGCCCTCCAACAAAGCCAGTTGTTCGGCGGCGCGGCGCGGGTACCTGCGACACAGGCTCAGCTTTACCGCCAACGCGGGTGAAAGATAAAGCGACTCGACCGTAATCTCGTTGCGTCCCAGCAGTGTGGCTTGTGAAGAACGGCCGGCTTTCAATTCGACGAGATGCAACCGCAAACGATCGGGCAGTGGGCGCCCGTGTGTCCGGTTGCCTGTTCTACCGTCGTAACTAACGAGGTAACTGATGTCACGGTGATTCAGTGTTTCCAATACCTCGACGAATTCATCGAACAAAACGCTTTTCAGATAACGCGGGTCGCGGCTGCCACAAACTCCCTGATAAGGAGGATCCAGGTAAATCAAATCGTCAGAGGTCGCCCGAGCGACAACTTCGTTGTAGTCGAGTTTCAACAAGTCCGTCTTTCCACGCAAAAGACATGATGCGCCGAGAATGTGCTCTCGCATCGTTTCTGGCAGCGCGCCCATCCGCCGGTTGTCTGGACTCTGATTGAATTCTCCATCAGCGTTGTAGCGGACAGATGCCTTCACACACCGCGCCAGCAGATAGAGAAAATGATCGGGCTTGCTCGAGCGGTTGAATTCGTCCCGCACCTCGTCGTAGTAACTCCGTCGATCGCCGTGCTGCGCTTTCCGAAGGCACTCGTATTGCCGGGCGAGTTTTTCTGGTGAGTTGATGATCTCTCCCCACAAATCCATCAGCGGCTCGTTGAGGTCGTTGATGATGTATTGACGAGCCACGCTTCTCGCCGCCGCCGCCAGTGTGAGTGCTGCAGACCCCGCAAAGGGTTCAAGGAGCGTGTTCACTCCTTCCGGAAAATAATCCAATATCGCAGAGGCAAGACTACGCTTGCTCCCCTGATATGGAATGGGATGCGGCACTTTCATTAATCACCAACCAAACAAATGCTTTAATTTCTTCCAAGCTTGTATCACGCCGCCTTCGCCAATTTGTCCTGCAGCGCGGCGATCATGCTCTCGAATATCCAGCGGCCGTCGGCGCTGCCGAGCAGCGGCTCGCAAGCCCGTTCGGGGTGCGGCATGAGGCCGGCGACGTTTCGGCGTTCATTGCAGATGCCGGCGATATTGAGCAATGACCCGTTGGGATTCGCGACGTCGGTCGGCTCCCCGTTCGCGTCGCAATACTGCCAAAGAATCCGATTGTCTGATTTCAGCAGCGCGAGCGTTTCATCGTCGGCGAAATAGCATCCTTCGCCATGAGCGATCGGGATGCGCAACGGCTTGCCTGCCGGGATTTGGTTCGTAAAAGGGGTGTCGGCGGCAAGCGTTTTCAAATGGATGTGTTCGCAGTGGAATTGCAGGTCGCGGTTGCGCACCAGCGCGCCGGGCAGCATCCCGGCCTCGGTCAGCACCTGGAAGCCGTTGCAGATGCCTATGACCCAGCCGCCGTTCGCGGCGAATTGTTGGACGGCCTGCATGACGGGACTGAACCGCGCGATCGCGCCGCAGCGCAGGTAATCGCCGTAACTGAATCCCCCGGGCACCACCACGGCATCCGCAGCGCCCAGGGAGTTTTCCTTGTGCCAGACATAACGGGCGGAGTGGCCCAGGAGCCGGATCGCATGGATCGCGTCCTGGTCGCAGTTCGAGGCGGGAAACTGGAGCACGGCAAAGTTCATTCGATCTCCAGTTTGTAATCCTCGATCACCGGGTTGCTGAGAAACTTGTGCGCGGCTTCGTTCAACTGCCGGCGGGCGGTTTCCTTGTCGGCGCCGTCGAGTTCGATCTCGAGGTATTTGCCGACGTGGACTGCGGTGATGCCGGAATAGCCCATGTGTTCGAGGGCGCTCTGCACGGTCTTGCCTTGCGGATCGAGGACCGCCTTTTTTGGCATAACAATAATCTTGGCTTTCATCTTCACGATCAAAACGGGATTCCCTGCCGTCCTGTTGGCGGCATGTTGGGGAACGGAACGGAAATTGTGAAGCAAGAAGTGCGAACGCGAGAAAACGCCCGGCGCATCCGGACACTGCCCCGGGAGCGCGGCCTTCAGCCCGCTTCAGTGTCCGAGCGGGCGAAGACGAAACGATTGACCTGTGGGATTTCGAACGATGAAGCGCGTTTACGCCGCTTCACTGTTCATCGCCTGTGGGCAATGCATTTCGCCATCGATGTTCGGGTGATGAATCGGCCTGAAGGCCGCACCCCGGGGGCAGTGTCAAGGGCGTGCTGCCCAAAGACTCGGCGCGCGGTGCGGTCCCGGCGCCAAGGGGGAGGACATCGGGACCCGGCTGCGGGGGGCGGAATGCAGCCTCCGAGAGACATTGAGACATCCAAAACATTTCTTTTCGATTTGATCCGCGAGACAGGAGCTTGCTAAATTGAGACTTTATATGTTGAGCAATTACAACAATTTGTCCGAGCGGAAACCGTCGCCAAAAACCGGGATGCCGATTCGGGTCACTTTGCCCCACGAAGCCGTGGCGAAGAAGCACCCCACCCATCGCGTCCTGACGTTTTCGAAGGTGTTCCGCTGGCAACCGCCGGAGGGTCAAACACAGAAGCCGGCCACGGTTGAGATCGCCGGGTCGTTCACACATTGGCAGAAGGTGCCGCTGGCGCGGGCCAACAAGCTGGACGGGTGGCAGGCGACCGTCGAGCACATCCCGGGCAACCGCACCCATCATTACATGCTGCTCGTGGACGGCAAACCCACCCACGACGAGAATGCCGACGGCATGGCGGTTCCGCGCGGGCCTGAAGAGGAACAGTTCCAACTGATGACGAGCCGTGGCGGGCGGGTTTTCATGCTCGCCGCACAGACGAAGTAGCGCCGCTCCGGGTCCGGCTGGCCGCGGCGGCGGCGCGTCACAGTTTGCCCAGCAATTCCTTCCAGCGTTTCCACGCTTCCTGGCGGGCGGTGCTGTCCGCCGGCCGGGCATCGGGGGCTTCCCCGCCGCGCATGAAGCCGTGCCCGGCGCCATCGTAGGTCACCGGCAGGTACGTTTTCCCGGCTTGTTTCATCTCGTCGGATGCTTTCGGAATGGTGGAGGTGATACGGTTGTCGTTCCCGCCATAAAAGCCGTACACGGGACACTGGATTTGCCGCAGGGCATCTCCCGTCGGAGGAGGGCCATAGAACACAAAGGCGGCCTGGAGATCCTTGTTCACCGTCGCATAGTGGAAGGATTGTCCGCCTCCCCAACAGAATCCCGCCACCGCCAGTTTGCCGTTGCATGCCGGGAGCTTGGTCACGTACTGCGCCGCCGCGTTCAGATCTGCCGTCACTTGAGCCGGCGGGAGCGCGGACACGGCTTTGATGGCGGCGTCGCTGTCGCCGATCTCGGCGGTGCCGCCGCCGCTCGGGGCTTCGCCGGACAGNNGCAGGTCCGGCGCGATGGCGATGTAGCCGGCAGCGGCCAGTTCATCGGCGGCTTCGCGGGCCCAGTCGGTGAGGCCAAAGATTTCGTGAATGACGAGCACTGCGGTCGCCTTGTCCTTCACCTCCGGATACACGACGAAGCAATTGANNGCCGTGTTTGACTTTCACCCACTCCATGTGACGCGGTGATTTCTCGAGCCGTGCCTTGGCCCAGTCCTGGGCGTGCGCAACGAGGCTGATGGCCAGTGTGATGATGATGAAGGCGAGGAAACTTTTCATAAACGTACCGGGTTTGCCGGCAATTTAGCGCAGAATCTGATTTTGGAAAGCCTTTTGCGAGTGGGCTGGGGGGTGGGGCGCATCTCGAGGGCGTGTTGTTCAAAGGCTTGGAGCGCGGACCGCTGAGTCNNGACTGGTGCTTCGCACACAGTCGCGGTCCGCTGAATCCGCGTATGACGCTGACCGGCACACGGGTATTTCTCTTGCCGCCTCGGTCCTGAAATCCCTGCTGGAGTGAGAGGCGCGGGAACGCACGCGGTGCGGCGGTTCTAAATCACGGTCCCGTCCGGCAGGATTCCGCTCTTGGGGATGATGACGATGCCGTCGCGGATGAAGTAGAGCGGATGGTCCACGTTCTCGGGCTTGCCGGCGGGCGAGATGACGACGTTGTCGCCGATGCGGGCGTTCTTGTCGATGATCGTATTTTCGATCTTCGCGTTGATGCCGACGCCGATGCGGGGCCGTTTGGCCTGCTTGTTCGCCTCGATGGATTCGCGCGACTCGTAATAATCGCAGCCGAGCAGGATCACGCGGGTGAGTTCCGTGCCCGGGCCGACGATGCTGCGGACCCCCACGATGCTGTGCGAGATGCGGGAGTGGTTCAGGATGCACCCATCGGAGATCACGGCGTGGTCGATCTGCGCGCTGTTGATCTTTGAGCCGGGGAGAAAACGGGGACGGCTGAAGATGGGTGCGCCCATGTCGAAGAAGTTGAAACGCGGCAGTTCGGAGGTGAGGTCAAGATTGGCTTCGAAAAAGGAACGGATCGTCCCGATGTCCTCCCAGTAGCCTTGAAACACATAGGAAAAGACCCGGTGTGTTTCGATGGCGCTCGGAATGACGTGCTTGCCGAAGTCGGCCAGGGTATTGTCCAGGAGTTTGCGCAACAGCTCGCGGTTGAAAACGTAAATGCCCATGGACGCGAGAAACAGCTCCTGCCCGTCCTCGATTCCCAACCGGCCGTACCACTCGCGCGGGAGCCGCAGCGAATCCTGGACCGCCGGATCCTTCGGCTTCTCGACGAAACGCGTGATGCGACGCTCCTCATTGATCTGCATGATCCCGAGCGACTCCGACTGTCGCCGTGTGACGGGAATGGTGGCGACCGTGATGTCCGCGTCGCTTTCAATATGCTGGGCGATGATGTTGCGGAAATCCATCCGGTACAACTGGTCGCCGCTGAGGATCAGCAGGAAATCAAAATCGTGGTTCAGAAAGTGAATCAGGTTTTTGCGCACGGCATCCGCGGTGCCCTGATACCACGAGGTGTCGGCAAAGGTCTGTTCGGCCGCGAGGATCTCGACGAACCCGCCCGAGAAATGATCGAACTTGTAGGACTGGGAAATATGCCGGTGCAGCGAGGCGGAGTTGAACTGGGTCAGCAGATAAATGCGGCGCAGCCCGGAGTTGATGCAGTTGGAAATCGGGATGTCCACCAGCCGGTACTTTCCGGCCAGCGGCACGGCGGGCTTCGCGCGCTCTTTGGTGAGGGGAAACAGTCTCGTTCCCTGCCCTCCGCCCATGATCACTGAAAGCACGTTGCTGGTGTTGACGGGCTGGCGTCCGGAGTTTGGCATAACAGTTTTTTCCGCGAACCGCTGGCAACGTTATACGCGCCCCGCAGGACCCGGGCAAGCGACAATGAAGGCGGGCGGTCTGGAGGGCGTGTTGCCCAAAGACTCGGAGCGCGGTCCGTGTCGCTGTGGAGCGCGGCTGTGTCCGCCGAGGACCAGCCGCAGCACGGTCAGACATTGCAAGGGCGCAGGGTTAGATCCGAGGCGAGGTGACAATGCCGGCGCGCAGCGACTGGTGCTTCGCACACAGTCGCGGTCCGCTGAATCCGCGCAGGGGATAGCTCGCGGGAATTCCTCCCATCCTCATGCATCCAGGATTCGCGCGGACACGGCTGTCCGCGCCCCGCAGACATCCCGGGCTCATTCATCAGTCAAAAAATGTCGGTCCTTTGACAATATACGCGCAGATTTTTTCGACCCCGGGCGGTACAGACTTGCTAGCATCCTGTTTCGAGAAAAGCAGAAAGCATTTTGGATCGATGTGATTTGCCGCGTGAATGGCGCGTTGAACAAGACTTTGATCGAGCCGCACGACAGCCTGTCGGACGGACGGATTCCGGCTGCCGTTCGCGGGCGCAGTTCCGATTTGTCGGAGCGCGTCTATTGCTTTCATTGTGGCGAGTCGTGCCCGTCTGCCGGGTTTGTGCAGGAGGAGAAGGTATTCTGCTGCCAGGGATGTCTTGCGGTGCATGAACTGCTGGCCGGGGCCGGGTTGGAGCACTTTTACCGATTGGGCGATCATCCGGGCGTGCGTGTCCGGGGCGCGTTCCGGCGCGGGCAGTGGACTTACCTGGACGATCCGAAGCTGCAGCAGCGATTTCTCGATTTTACGGATGGCACCCGCAGCCGGGTCACTTTCCGCATTCCGGCGATTCATTGCGTTGGCTGCGTGTGGCTGCTGGAGAACCTTTTCCGCCTTCATCCGGGCATTGGACGATCGGCCGTCCAATTCGCGCGACGGGAGGCGACCATTGATTTTGTTGCGGACCAGATCCGGCTGAGCGAGCTGGTGGCGTTGCTCGTCTCGATCGGCTATGAGCCGGCCCTGACGCTGGCCGAACTGGGGAAGCGACCGCCTCCATCGCTTCGAAAGCGTCAATGGATTCAAGTCGGCATCGCCGGCTTCGCTTTCGGCAACATCATGCTGTTCAGTCTTCCGACGTATCTGGGTCTGGACGCCGTCAATGGAAGCGGGTTCAAGGGTCTTTTCGGGTGCCTGAGCCTGGCGCTTGCGTTGCCGGTGTTGCTTTACAGCGCGTCGGATTATTGGGAGTCCGCGCGGCTTTCGCTTCGGCGTCGGGTGTTGACGCTGGAGGTGCCGATCGCTCTCGGTCTGGCGGCGCTGTATGCATGGAGCGCCTACGAAATTGTGTCGGGCCGTGGCGCGGGGTATCTGGACTCTCTCGTCGGCCTTGTTTTCTTCCTGCTGTGCGGGCGCGCGTTTCAGCAAAAGACCCACGATCGCCTCGCGTTTGACCGCGACTACAAGTCGTTCTTTCCATTGTCCGTCGCGCGTAGAACGGGCGGGGCGGAAGAAAGCGTTGCGATCTCCGATTTGCGCGTGGGGGATCGCATCGTCCTGCAGGTTGGGTAAATCAACGGCGGCCGATGGGCGGGTAAGATAGGAAATGAGGGTCAGGAGCGCGGCGGGGGTGCGAAGCACCAGCCGCAGCGGGCAAGCAGGTCGCCGACGCCTGGGAGCCTCTTACGGACGTGAAATGGATTGGCGTGCTGCGGCTGGTCCTCGGCGGACACAGCCGCGCTCGAACGGATGCGATTGACCTTCAGCTCCAGTCGCGCCCCAGAGGGATTGGCGCATTTAATTTGTCGCAAATTCAGTTCGGCCGTCACTATCAGGTGACGGTAGGAGTTCGTTGGGACGGGACCCTGCATGAATCCAACTGACAAAGAATACGTCGAGCGCTGCCGGGACGGTTATCCGGAGGACTTTCGGCTGCTGGTAGATCGGTATCAAAAGCCCTTGTTCTACTATCTGGCGGTCCGGGTCGGAGACCACGCGCAGGCCGAGGAAGCCGCGCAGGAATCGTTCGTTCGGGCGTTCTTTTCTCTCAAGAAGCTCCGCAAGCCGGAGTCGTTTTACTCATGGCTGCTGGGCATCGCGGGACGAGTCGCCAAGGAACAACTTCGTTCCCGGGAACGTCGCAAGAAGGATCGTGAAGCCGCCGAAGTCCTGACCATGGACGCCGCCGACAGCCTGCAGGAGTATCCGTTGGAAGAAGCCATTGCGGTCCTGCCTGAAACCTACCGTGAGGTGATTCTGTTGCGGTATTACGAGGGCCTTTCCTGCCAGGAAGTGGCCACGCGACTCGACATGCCGCTCGGCACAGTCACCAAAACTCTTTCGCGCGCCTACGCCCTGCTTCGGCAGGAGCTCAAAGTCCGCGAAAACGACGAAGAACGAGTCAACCGAATAGAACAAACATGAACTGCGCTGAATGCCGGGACAATTTGGTCGCCTGCGCGGAGGGATTGCTGGACCGCGAGGCCATGATCCAGTGTGAGGCTCACTTGAGAGTCTGCGCGGATTGCCGGTCTGAACAACAGGCCATCGTCGGCCTGCAACAGCGGCTGATCGCGCGCGGTCAAGCGGCCGCGGAGGTGACGATTGTTGAGCCGGTGATGCAGCGGGTTCTGGAACACAAAGAACCGGAAAGAGAAACCATTATGAGCAAACTTTTGAAACATCGCTGGGGATTTGGATTAAGCGCGGCGGCAGGCGCAGCGGCGATTATCATCGCGATTATCGTAGCCATGCCGCCCAGAGCATTCGGAATTGAGCAGGTCATTGAGGCTTACAACAAAATCCGCTTTTTACACGTAAAAACCTTCGGGGCCAAGTCTCAGGAGCCGGCTGAATTCTGGATTAAATCGAATGACCAGGGCCAGGTGGAAAAAGCGCGCTATTACCTCCCGGAAACCGAGGATGGCGTAAAACTCATCACGTGGACGCCCGAAAGAACGGAACTCTGGTTTAAGAGCAAACATGGTTTCCTGATTTTACAGACCAAGCGGATTGCGCCCTGGATGCAAAGCTTGCTGGAACAAAGCCAGCCCCAACTGGTCATGAAAGTGCTCCTGGAAGGCCAGAAGGCAGGCAAAGTTGACATCCGGACTCAAGAACCACAGGGAGAGCAAAAAGCCGCCGTGATCGTGGCGGTTCATAAGACCGAGCCCAGAAAGGAAATCTACTATGTGGACCGGAAAACGGATTTGATCACTCGCATCGAGTATTATCGCATCGAAGGGACCAACGCAGTCCTGAAGTCCACAACCGAGTTCTCCGATTATAACGTCCCGATTGAGGAGAAGATGTTTTCGTTGAGAGACGAATTGCCGAAGGATGTCAGCGTGGCCGACCAGCTTAACCAGGTGATCGGCGTGACCCAGGGGAACATGACGGATGAACAGGCCGCCGCCGAAACTGTTCGCCAGTTCTTCCAGGCGCTCGTGGACAAGGACTATAAGAAAGCGGGTTTGATATACGGCGGCGAGCTTGAAGAATATGCCAAAAAGGAATTCAGCGCGCTCACTGTTGCCGGAATCGTTTCCGTCGGCCCTCCGGTCGCGCAGACGAACTGGGACAAACACGGCTTCAAGGTCCCTTGCAAACTGGAAATACTTCAGTCAGGCGGAGAGAAGTCTGTCTTGACGGTCAGCCCCTATGTGAGGCCCGGGGATGATGAAATCCATCCCGACCATTGGAACATCACCGGAGGAGTGAATCTGGGGGAAACCCAGGTCAAAATCCTGCCGGACAATGCAAAGTATGAGAAAATGACGCCCAGGGAGGCTGCGGAAGCGTTCTTCAAAGCCTGCTCGGAAAAGAACTGGGATGAAGTTCTCAAGTTCTGGCCGATGTCCGTCACGGACCAGCGATTCGAGCAGATGAAAGATTACCTGGGCGGACTGGAGATTGTCAGCATCGGCAAGCCATACCAATCCGGCAACTATCCAGGCTGGTATGTGCCGTACGAAATCAAAGTTCCACCGCAGGAATTCAATGTGCGCGTGTCTAACACGAACCTGGCGAAACGGTGCGTGCTAACGGGGGTTTATGACAGAAAACTGCGGCTGCAACAGGATTATAAATGGTCCACCGGGCCGGAAGTCCTGACCAACAACGATGCCTATGCCCGGCTGTCGCCCAAGGAAGCGGCGCAGGCCTACTTCGACGCACAGTCAAAACTGGACTGGGGCGAAATGCGCAAGTTCACCTCGGAATCCGATGTCGAGGACACCAAAAATCAAATGGAGATGGCGAAGAAAGCCGGGATGGACGTGCACAAATTGATGCCGGTGGTCGAGGTGGGTGAAGCCACATGGTCGCCGGAACAATCCGCCTGGTTTGTGAAATGCCGCATGTCACAGACCAAGAAATGGAACCTGGCCATCAGGAAAAATAATCCGGCAGGCCGGTGGCAAGTGGATGGCGGAATCTGATCCCAGCGGGTCAAGCCAACCGGACAAGTTGCACAAACAAGCTGTTGTACCTAGCTTTTTTTCGTGTGTTTCGTGTGGTTCGTGGTTAGAAATCCGCCATGTCAAATCACCGGATCGGCATCATCGGCGGCACAGGGCTCTACCACATCGAAGGGTTCACGAACCAGAAATGGTTCAAGGTCAATACACCGTTTGGGCCGCCGTCGGACGAATTTCTCACCGGCCGGCTGGCCGGACGCGACGTGGTTTTCCTGCCGCGCCACGGCCGGGGCCATCGCCTCCTCCCCAGCGAACTGAATCATCGCGCGAACATCTGGGCGATGAAGAAGCTGGGTGTCGCCTGGATCATCAGCGCCAGCGCCGTCGGCTCGCTTCAGGCCCGGTACAAACCCCGCGATTTCGTGTTGATCGATCAATTCATCGACCGCACCAAGCGGGATTTCGAACACACGTTCTTCGGTCGCGGCATCGTGGCGCACATCGCCTTTGCGGACCCGATTTGCGAGGAACTGCGCCGATTGCTCTTGAAGGCGGCGCGCTCGTTGAAGGCCCGCGTCCACGACGGCGGCACCTACGTGAACATGGAGGGACCGGCCTTCAGCACGCGCGCCGAGTCGCTCACGAACCATAAATTGGGCTACGACGTCATCGGCATGACGAACCTGGGCGAGGCCCGGTGCGCGCGCGAGGCCGAAATCGCCTACGCCACGATGGCCATGGTGACGGATTATGACTGCTGGAAGACGGACGAGGCGCACGTGACCGTGAAACTGATCATCGAGAACCTGACCCGGAACGCGGAGATGGCCAAGGCGATCGTCGCCCGTGTCGTCTCTGCGATTCCCGCCGAACCGAACTGGCCCTGCCACGCGGCGTTGAAGAACGCGATCCTGACCGACAAGAAGCTCTGGCCTGCGAAGACGAAACGGGAATTGCAGCCTCTGCTGCGAAAGTATCTTTGATTTGTCTCTTCTCGGTGCCTCAGTGTCTCTGTGGTTCAAGTGATATGGATGGTGGGCGCATTTGTGTGCTTGAGCGGTAATTGGAGAGGGCTTAAGCTGGTTCGCGATGACGCCGCAGAATGCACTGAACGAACAAATCGCGCGTTACCGGCGAATGACCGGCGAGCAACGGCTGGGCATCGCTCTGGATTTGCATGAGCTGGCTTGCGATGTGGCGCGCGAAGGCGTTCGGCATCAGCATCCGGAAGCCGACCAGGCCGAGATCGAGCTTCTGCTGCGCCGCCGATTGGAACTGGCCAGGGCGTCATGACCGAGCGCGAACTGCTGGTCGATTGTTTGCGCCGGTTGAACCGGGTCGGCCTCACGTATTACCTCACCGGCTCGATGGCCAGCAACTACTGGGGCATTCCCCGCACGACACACGATCTGGATTTCGTCATTCAACTGCCGCCGTCCGCGGTGCCTTCCGTGGTCCGTGAGTTCAGCGGCGATTATCATATTGACGAAGCGTCCATCCGCGCCGCGTATCAGCCGCCGCATCAGTTCAACGCCATCGACACCCGCTCCGCTCTCAAGGTGGATTTCTGGCTGCCGAAGCCGGAGTCGTTCGACAAGGAAATACTCCGTCGTCGCGTGCAGGCAACTTTGTTTGGCGAACGCGCGTGGATCGCCACGGCTGAAGATGCGGTGCTCCACAAGCTCGTCTGGAACCGAATCACGCCGTCGGAACGTCAATTAGGCGACGCCGCCGGCATCGTGGCTGTGCAAGGGGAAAAGCTGGATGCGGCATACTTGAAGCATTGGGCCGTTGAACTGGGCGTTTTGACCGAGCTGCAGAAGCTGCTGAGCGGCGAGACAAAACCAAAGCAAACGTGACCGGAACAGCCCAGGAGAACCGAGTGAGAACCACAGAGGCACGGAGCAAGAAAGAGAAACAGACTTTGCAGCCTGTCCTTTCTCGGTGCCTCGGTGTCTCTGTGGTTCAAACGATGTGCCCGCCCTGCCGGACGCGGGCGCCCGCCACCGCACCCGGGGCGGGCGCGCTCCCCGGGAAAACTGCAGATTGTTGGGACTGACCCGTTCGCGTGACCCGTTCGCGACCTCCAGAACCCGGCAGAGGCGGCTTTCATTTTTCGAGTTGAACAAAATGCGCGAAACCGGTGTCATTCTCCCGTGGCATTTCGCGATTCTCTCAGTCCGGCGCATTGGCGCGGGGTGAAGTTTCTATGATTACCTCCGCTTCGCCGAAGGACTTTCCCTGGAAACGATCCCGCTTCGGCTTCGCCGCGTTCTTTTTCCTTTCGTTGGTGACGGCGTTCTTCCTGTTGCGACTGGTGCTGTTCGTCCAGTTCGGGTCGCCCCGGCAGGTTTCCGCGGGAACGATGGCGCACATTTTCCTGACAGGATTTCATGCTGATTTCCTGGTGGCCTTGATGACGACGCTGCCGTTGCTGTTTTGGTTTGCGGTGGTTCGCGACCGCGCGTTCGGCAGGCCGTGGCAAAAGATCCTGCTGACCGCCGGCTGCTGGCTTTTCTGGACGGTGCAGGTGTTCCTGCTCTTCACCGAGTATTATTTCTTCGATGAATTCAAATCGCGGTTCAATACCGTGGCGGTGGATTATTTGCTCTATCCCACCGAAGTCTTCGGCAACATCCGCGAATCCTATCCCCTGAACACTGTCGTCGCCGTTTGCGGCGTGGCCGGGCTCGCGTGGGTGCTGGGCGCGTTCTGGTATTTTCGCCAGATGTGGTTTCAGCCCACCTCGCGCGCCTCCCGGTTTCTGCATCTGGGAATGGCCGTGATCTTTTGCGTCCTGCTCCTGCCAACGGTAAATCTGACGGGCACGCGCTTCAGCAGCAACCGGACGTTGAATGAGATCGCCAACAACGGCTCCATCTCCTTCATCGCCGCCTTCTGGACGCGCGATCTGGATTACACCGCGTTTTACCGGACCCTCCCGCGCGACGAAGCCTACGCGCGGGTGCGGAAGCTTCTGACGGCGCCCAACGCGACATTCGTGGGCGATCGCTATAGCATTCGCCGCAAGATCTCCGGCGACCCCGGCCGGCCGAGGCTGAATGTCGTCATTTTACTTGAGGAAAGCCTCGGCTCGGAATTCTGGGGCAGTCTGGGCCGGCCCGGTCCCTCGCTCACGCCGGAGATGGACAAACTGGCGGTCGAGGAGGGGCTGTTTTTTACGAACATTTACGCCTGCGGCAACCGCACGGTGCGCGGTTTCGAGGGCGTCCTCTCCTCATTCCCGCCGTTGCCCGGTGATTCAATCGTCAAACGGGATCGTTCGGAAAATGTGGAATCCATCGCCCGCGTTCTCAAGCGCGAGGGATACGACACGGTGTTTTTTTACGGCGGCCGCGGGCTCTTCGACGGCATGCGTTCTTATGCCGTCCGTAACGGCTGGGACCGGTTCATCGAGCAAAAGGATTTTCCGCACCTGACGTTCACGACGATCTGGGGCGTGTGCGACGAGGACACCTACGCGCGCGCCATCCAGGAGTTCCGTGCCCTGGCCCTCACCGGCAGGCCTTTCCTGGGCACGATCATGTCGGTGTCGAACCACAAACCCTACACCTACCCGAGAGGCCGCATCCCCGAAGACCCGGACAAGCCCAGACGCACGCGGGAGAAGGCGGTCAAATACTCGGACTGGTGCCTCGGGCGATTCTTCGACATGGCGAAGAAGGAGCCGTTCTGGACCAACACGGTGTTCGTGGTGGTCGCCGATCACGGGGCCCGCGTTTACGGCAGCCAGGACATCCCGATTTTCTCCTACGAAATCCCCTGGGTCATTCTCGGTCCCGCCGTGGTGAAGAAACCCCGGCAAATCGGCATGCTGGGCAACTCGCTCGACGTCTCGCCGACCCTGCTCGGGCTCATTGGCCGGCCGTACGAGACCCTGTTCTTCGGTCGCGATCTGCTGAAGGATCCGCCCGACGCGGCCCGGGCGCTGCTCAACCACAATCGCGACATCGGCATGTTTTCGCAGGACCGTATGGTGGTGCTGGGCCTGCAAAAGGTCGTGGAATTCTATCAAGGCGACCCGAAGGTGGCGGAATTGAAACCCGTGAAACAGGCGACGCCGCCGTTTTTGGAATTGGAGCAAAACGCCACGGCGATTTACCAGGTGGCCGACGATCTTTACATGCACCGACTTTACCGCATCGACGGGATGCCGGAGGGCGTTGGCGCCTCGATGCGGGAGGCGGCCACGAATTCACCTTGAGATGCCTGCCGGAGAATTGCTCAAACTGCCGCGCTCGTTTTACGATCGCGACACGGCGCTCGTCGCCCGGGAACTGCTCGGGAAACATCTCGTTCGCGTGTGGCGGGGTGTGGAGCGCATTGGCAGGATCGTGGAAGTGGAGGCGTACCTCGGGCCGCACGATCTGGCGGCGCATTCCTCCCGCGGCCTGACCGCCCGGACAAAAGTCATGTTCGGGCCGCCGGGCCGCGCTTACGTGTACTTCATCTACGGGATGTATTATTGCATGAACGTCGTGACCGAGCGCGAGGGCCATGGGTCCGCCATCCTGCTGCGGGCGATCGAGCCGGTCCGAAACGTCGAGGGCCGGACCCAGGGGCCGGGTCTGTTGTGCAATGCGATGCGCATCGACAAACGCCTCAATGCCCATGACCTCCTCAGCGACGACCTCTACATCGCCGCAGCGCCGGATGCCGGGGCCGTTGCCATCGCAAAAGGTCCCCGGATCGGTGTGTCCTATGCCCGGCATTGGGCGAGGCGCCACCTGCGGTTTTATATCAAGGACAATCCGTTCGTCTCCCGTCCCGGGCAGCGCCAATTCATGAAGGCAGCGAAATTGGGGCGGCGACGGCCTCGTCCCCGCGATCCCTTGAGTATCTGCAACCTCAGTGGAGACGAGGCCGTCCCCACCTCCTCATGAATTGGCCCTGCATCCCGGGAAAGGCTCCCGGCCATGAACCGCGATGGGTATGGCCCGGCGCGGTAGCATCTTGGACGGGGGCAGCCCTCTGCCGCTTTTGATGTAGCAACACGCGCAAGGAAAGCGCAGAGGGCTGGCGCACGCCCCAGCGAAGGACCGCGGCTCTGTGAGCCGCAGCAACGTCGGAATATCCGGAGGTGATGGAACCTCTCAGCACGCCATCCGTTGCCAATCCTGCTGCGGGTCACAGACCCGCTCTCCGGATCAAGCCGCCGCCGGCTCGGCAGTTGAAGGGCGCTCAGCGTGCCGGTGGGGCAGATGCCGGCGCACCCAGTTCTGGAAGGATTCCATGTAAAGGTAAATGACGGGCGTGATGTAAAGCGTCAGCAGTTGCGAGACAATCAACCCGCCGACGACCGCCAGGCCCAGCGGCCGCCGCGCTTCGCCGCCCGCGCCGAACCCGAGGGCAATCGGCAGCGTCCCCATGAGCGCGGCCATCGTGGTCATCATGATCGGGCGGAAGCGCAGCAGGCAGCCCTGGTAGATGGCGTCGGCCGGCGGCTTTCCCTGCCGTTGTGCGGCGATGGCGAAGTCGATCATCATGATGGCGTTTTTCTTCACGATCCCCACCAGCATGATGAGGCCGACGAACGCGTAGATGTTCAGGTCGATCCCGAACACCATCAGGGTCAGCAGCGCGCCGAAGCCCGCCGACGGCAGGCCGGACAGAATGGTGATGGGGTGGATGAAGCTTTCGTAAAGAACTCCGAGAATGATGTAAATGATCAGGATGGACATGACGAGCAGAACGCCCAGGCCTTTGACGGAGGATTGAAACACCTGCGCCGACCCTTGGAAGCTGGCGGTGATGGTCGCCGGCAAGTGCAGCTCATTTTGCAACCGCTGCACTTGCGCCACGGCGGTGCCGAGCGACACACCCTGGGCCAGGTTGAAGGAAATGGTAACCGAGGGCAACTGGCCGACGTGGGTCACGGTCATGGGGCCGATGCCGCGCGTGAGTTTGGCCATGGCGGCGAGTGGGACGAGGTTTCCGTTGGAGGAGCGGATGTAGAGTTGGGACAGTGCCGAGGGATCCCGCTGGAACTGGGGTTCCACTTCCATCACCACCCAGTATTCGTTCACGTCGGTATAGATCGTGGAAATCTGCCGCTGTCCGTAGGCATCGTACAGCGAGTTTTCGATCTGGTCCGGCAGGACGCCGAGGCTGGAGGCCTTGTCGCGGTCGATCTCCACGGTGATCTGCGGGTTGGCGATCAGCAGGTCGCTGGTCACGTCCTGAAAGCCGGGGACCTGCGCCATTCTGTTCATCAGGATCGGCGCCCAATAATAGAGCTCCTTCGTGTCGGTATCTTGCAGGCTGAATTGATACAACGCCTTGGACAGCATGCCGCCGATGCGGATCAGGGGCGGGACCTGCAGGTAAGTTTGTATGCCGGGGACGGACGCCAGTTTCGGACGCAGCTCCTGGATGATCTGGTCCGCCCGCAGGCGGCGTTTGGACCGCGGTTTCAATCGCATGAAAATGCGTCCGTTGTTCGCGGTGGAACTGCCCCCGGCGCCGATGGAGGACATGAAGGCGTCGATGTTCGGGTCGGCGGCCACGATCTTGGCCACGGCCATCTGGTGTTCGCTCATGGAGTCGAATGATATGTCCTGTGCCGCCTCGGTAATGCCGAAGATCTGGCCGGTGTCTTCGGTGGGAAAGAACCCCTTGGGAATCGCGACGAACAGCCAGCCCGTCGCCACCAGCACCAGCAGGGAAACGGCGAGGGTGATTCGGTGATGGCGCATGACGACCTGCAACGTCCGGTCGTAGGACCCGAGCAACCCTGCAAAGAAGCGCTCGAAGGCCTTGAACAGCCGGCCATGCTGCCGGCCATGCGATGCGCGCACAAACCGGCTGCACAGCATGGGGGTCAACGTGAGCGAAACAAACCCCGAGACGAGCACCGCAACGCCGATGGTCACGGCGAATTCATGCAGGAGCCGCCCGAGGATGCCGCTCATGAACAGCACCGGAATGAACACGGCGGCCAGGGAGAGCGTCATGGAGATGATGGTGAACCCGATTTCCCTCGAGCCGCTCAGCGCGGCCTGCATCGCCGGTTCGCCGTTCTCCATGTGCCGCACGATGTTCTCCAGCATCACGATGGCGTCGTCCACCACGAACCCGACGCACAGGGTGAGGGCCATGAGGGACAGGTTGTCGAGGCTGTAGTTCAGGAGATACATGGCGGCGAACGTGCCGATGATGGACATGGGCAGCGCCAGGCTGGGGATGACGGTGGCGGACAGATTCCTCAGGAAAATGAAGATGACCAGCACCACCAGGCACACCGTCAGCAGGAGGGTGAACTGCACGTCGTCCACCGATTGGCGGATGGATTGCGACCGGTCATAGAGGGTTTCGATCTTCACCGCGGCGGGGATCTGCAGGCGCAGTTGCGGGAGGAGGCTCTGGATGGAGTTAACGACGGCGACGGTATTGGCGCCCGGCTGGCGTTGAATGGCGAGCACGATGGCCCGGGTATTGTTGAACCAGCTCGCCACCTTGTCGTTTTGAACGCTGTCCAGGACCCGGCCCACGTCCTGCAACCGCACCGGGTTTCCATTGCGATACGCGACAATCAACGGACGATAATCCGCCGCCCGTTCGAGCTGGCCGTTGGCCAGGACTGTGAAGGCCTGATGATGCCCGTACAGCGTGCCGGTCGGCAGGTCCACGTTGCCGGATTCGACCGCCTGCGCGACGTCATCGATGCCGATGCCATAGGCTGCGAGCTTGTTGGGATCCACCTGCACGCGCACGGCGTATTGCTGGGAGCCGAAGACGGCGACCTGTGCGACGCCGTTGACCATCGAAATGCGCTGTGCCATCAGCGTCTCGCCGTAGTCATCCACCTTCGACAGGGGCAGCGTGGGGGACGACACCGCGAGGTAGAGAATGGGGGAATCGGCGGGATTGACTTTGCTGTAGGTCGGAGGCGTCGGCATGTTCGGCGGCAATTGCCGCGCCGCCTTCGCGATGGCCGCCTGCACGTCCTGCGCCGCCGCGTCAATGCTCCGGTCCAGGGAGAACTGGATGGTGACCTGCGAGTTGCCCAATGAGCTGACGGACGACATCGAATCGATGCCGGCGATGGTGGAGAACTGCTTCTCGAGCGGCGTGGCCACGGAAGCGGCCATCGTATCGGAACTGGCGCCGGGCAGGCTCGCTGACACCTGGATCGTGGGATAATCCACGCTCGGCAGATCGCTGACCGACAGGAATCGATAGCCGCTGATGCCGAAGAGCAAAATCGCCGACATGATCAGCGTGGTCATGATCGGCCGCCGGATGAAGAGCTCCGGGATGCTCATGATCGATCAGCATCGAGCGCCCGGGATCGAACCGGCCGGGAGCCCGGCGCCGCTTGGACAGTCGATAGCGGATGCGGGTTGGCGTTCACGGCGCTTTGAATGCAGTTCTCACCTGGGGCGACCCATTCCATGGTCTCGAGCCGTTTATCATTTCCGTTCCGATGTTGCCAGCGCGTTGGTCGATGCATCGGGCGGTGACGCCGGCTTGAAGCTGACCCTGGCGCCGGGGACCAGGCGCAACTGGCCGTCCGTGACCACCGTGTCACCCGGGTTCACCCCGGCGGCAATGACCGTGGATCCATCGGTGGTGACGCTCGTGGTCACCGCCTTGTTGGTCACCGTCCGGTCCGGGAGGACGACAAACACAAATTCGCCGTTCTGGCCGGTCTGCACCGCCTGGGAAGGCACCACCGTCGCCCGCGCCAGATTGCTCAACGTCAGCGACACCTGGACAAACTGTCCGGGCCACAGCGCCTCGTTGGTATTGGCAAAGGTGCCCTTCAGGAAAATCGTTCCGGTGTTCGTGTCCACCGAGTTGTTGATGAACGTCAATTCGCCGTACGCAGGACGGTTGGTTTCACTGGGAACGACGGCTTCGACAGCCAGGGTGGCTTCGCTCGACTGCCGGCGGATGGTGGGCAGATTCTGTTCCGGGACGGAGAACGCGACGTAGATCGGGCGGACCTGGGTGATGGTCAACAGAACGTCGTCCGGCGCTTTGACGACATTTCCCGCCTTCACGGTCAAGTTCCCGGTGCGCCCGTCGATGGGCGAACGAATCGCGGTGTAGTCCATGCTGGCCTGCGCGCTGGAAATGGCGGCGCGGTCCGCCAGCAACGTGCTTTCCAGGGCATGGTCGTTGGCCTCGGCGGTGTCGTAATCCTCGCGCGAAGCAATTTTGCTCACAAACAGGTTGCTCGTCCGCTCGAAGGTCAGCCGGGTGGCGATGAGTTGCGCCTGGTCGCGCTGCAGATTCGCCTCCGCCTGGTTCAACGCCGCCTGCCATGGGCGCGGATCAATGCTGAAAAGCAGATCCCCCGTTTTGACCTCCTGGCCTTCCTGAAAAGGCACCGCGATAATGGCCCCGGTGATCTGGGAGCGGATGGCCACCATGGAATAGGCCTGCACGTTGCCGATCGTATGGATTGCGACCGGCACGTCGCGCGCTTCCGCCTGGGCGGTCAACACCGGCACCGGGACGCCGGCACCCGGCCGTCCTCCGCCCGCCGTCGGCGAGCTGTGCGAGCAGGAGGTCAACAGGAGAGCCAATGCGGCCAGTCCTGTGAGGGGTACAGCCGACATTGCCCGGGATGCCAGGGGTGTCGCTGCGTGGTTTGGAGGATTCGGATTCATTTCAAGGCCGATTTCCAGGAGTGCGAGCGTTCGGGCCTGCCTTGCGGCCCGGCGATGGCCGGCCGGGGCTGGAAGGCCATAGCGAATTGGTGCAGAAACGCTTCCCGTTGCCGCTGGAAATCGGGATCGGAAACCGACAGGCCCGTGATAAGCCGAGCCATCTGGGGGAAGGCAAGCGGGTAAGCGATCAGGGCCATCATCGACAGAAGCAGTTGGCCGGGGTCAAACTCTTCCGAGAGCAATCCTTTGGCCTGCTGCTGGCGGAGCCGTTCGATGGCCCGCACGGCGTTCTCGCGGCGGTGGCTCTCGTCGATCACCTTCCGTTCGCCCCACTGCAGCGCTTCCCATTCGAGCAGGCGGATCCACTCCGCGTCGCGGCAGGCGATGTGGAACCAAAAGGGCAGGCTTTCGATCAGGGGCTCCGGCGCGGACGCCAGCCACGCGGAGCGCTCGGCCAGCTTCCGCCGCAGGACTTCGCGGAACAAACCCTTCTTGTCGCCGAAATAGTGATAGAGCATCCGCTTGTTGATGCGCGCCCGGCCGGCGATGGCGTCCACCCGCGCCCCGGCAAAACCCTTGGCGGCAAATTCCTTCAGTGCGGCTTCGAGGATCCGCTCCTGACTGTGCAGGGGATTGCGGCAACCGGTCTTTTTTGAATGTGCGGCCTTCATGCCCACGTGACAGGTTGGAACACTAGAGGAGTAAAAGTAACTGTCAAGTTACTTGTCCCGGATCCCGCGCGCAGGGTGTGGGTCAAGTTCACGGCGCCCGTGCGTCAGGGCCGAAGGCCCGCTTCCCGGGTAGCACAGGCCACTGGCCTGTCTCGTTCGGCCACTGGCCGGACGAAACGGAGCATGCGCTCGATGCTCAACGATGACGGAGTGTTCCCACGCGCCCTCCCTTCCGAGCGGCGAGTCGCCGCTCGGNNGGTTGATTGAACCCTCCGAGCCCTGAAGGGGGCGCCCCACTGACGCCTGATTGCGCATGAATACACCCTGTCCCGCCCCTTCAGGGCGGAGGGGATTTTGGGGCCATCCCTCCTGGGGCTCCGCGCTTCGCGCTCCACCCCAGGCTATCACAGGCCGGGCTTTCAGCCCGCAAGTGGGGGCGTGAGATAAGATTCAAAGATTCTTCGCGACGCCAGGGCTTCAGGGCCGAAGGCCCGCAATGTGATAGCCCGGGCTACAGCGAGTTTTACGAGCGAAGGCCCGGGTTGGCCGGTTGATTGAACCCTCCGAGCCCTGAAGGGGCGCCCCATTGACGCCTCATTGCGCATGAACACACCCTGTCCTTCAAGATTCGCCGGACGCCGGCGGCCGTCGGCGGATGAGCTCGAAGTTGCACAGGCGCACCTCGGGCTTTCCCAGGGAGCCGATCACCATCTTTTCCCCCGCGTCAAATGAAACCAGCAAATGGTCCGGTTTGGGATTCAGATCCTCGAAGCCGAAGCGCGCCAGCCGTTCCGCCTTGAGTTGCATCAGTTCTTTGAGCGCCTCCTGGGAGATCGTTTTGTTGGCAAACGCGCGCTGGGCGTTGACCGCATGGTAGTACTGGCCGTCGTCGGCCGCCAGCAATTCGTCCGGTCCGTTCCAGAATCCCCAGATGGTGATGTAATCGTATTCCTTGCGGACGAGCGGTTCGCCGTCCGGTGTGCGCAGATGCGCCAGGGCGGCATAGCGCCGTTCGTCGGCGTCCTGGCGCCCCGACTCGCGCTTGTGGCCGGTCATGTAGATGGCGCGGGGGTAGACCGTTTTGACGCCCTGGCGGCTGAGCTCGAGCGCGAAGGCGAATTCCTCGAAGGGGCTGTTGAAGCCGTATTCGCGCGCGGCCGGCTTGTTGGCTTCGGGGTTGCTCAGCCAGGGCGGATCGCCCATGCGGGAAACCTTCCAGATCAGGTTGATGTTGTCCTTGGTGCGCGTGGAGAACACCTCGTTGCGCGACGACAGCTTCTTTTTCGGCGTGCGCCGCCAGCGTTCGGGCAGGAAGTAGTTGAACAGATCGGGATCCTTGCCCGCCACCCAGAGCATGCCGCCGGTGCTTTCGGCGCGGCCGAAAATGTAATCCACACCCAGGAAATTGACGGCATGAAGGTGTGCCGGCAGGGGTGCCGCCGCGTCGGCTTCAAACCGTCGGGCCATGTGCTTGAGGTAAAGTTGCCGGTTCGCGCTGCGCACCGCCTTCTCGTGTTCGTGGGTTCGTTCCAGCAGCTCGTAATCCACCAGCGCGTATGCGATCTGGCCGTTCCGGTCGCGCAACAACGACCGGTCCGGACCGGGCCGCAGGATGATGTGGGCGGGTTTCATATCCACGACCCGGCACCCCTTCTGCCAGAGTTCGTGCGTGACCAGGCTGGTGGTGCGGGCGAGGAATTCCGCGCGCGCGCGGCCTTCCAGCTTGAACTGGTCGGCGGTCTTGACCGCGTCCAGGCCTTTGATCCATCCGAACAGCACGACGTATTGCCGCAGGATGTCAATTTCGACGCCGGGATGTCGGGTGACTTTCGCGCGGATCTTGTCCTCCGAACGGCCGGTTTGCCAGAGTTGCAGCCGTTCGTTGGGAAGGTAAATCGCCATCGGCCGCTGCGTGTGGATGCGGATGCCCTGCGGGCCCGCCTCGCCCTTGCGCAATTCCATCAGCAGCGAGAATTCCTCGAACGGACTGTTGAATTCGGCGTGGATGAATTTGTTGACCGAGAGGGTGTCGAAGGGCACCACCTCGCCCACACGGGACCATTTGGCGACCAGGTTGAGGGCCGTGCCGTTGACCGCACGCGTGGGCACGCGATACACCATGCTGGTGCCTTCCAGCCGCTCGCGCTTGGCCTCGAACCAGTCCGGAGCATACCAGTTTTCCGGGAGCAGGTTCCTCCAGAACGGCAGCCCGAATCGGGTCAGGTAAATCTCGCCGCCATCCGCGGCTTTCAATTGATGATAATCCACTCCGAGAAGCGAAACGGCAGTACAGCGCGGCGGGAGGTCCGAAGGCCGGGCCAACCCGTTCGGAACGGAGGCGTCTGACTCCCGATTCAACATGAGCGCAGGGCGGGATCCGGAAAAATCTCCGGATTCGCCTTGAGGACAGCTTCCGGTTTGACCGCAAACACAGCTCACCGGATTTTGGCGAATGATGGCCTGGATTTGCGGGGCCTCAACCGCTGCCGTTCGGAGCGGCGGCTGAAGGAGAAGTTGTTCGGGGATGGAAGCAGGGAGGAGATGATCGGCGCGTTTGGCTGAAACGGACTGGAAAGCTCGCGGGCGGGTGACATACTGGCGCCGTGAATTCATCCGATTACCGCGAGGCCCTGATGGATTACATCCGGGCCCAGGCCAGGCCGCCGGACAAGTTCAGCCATCAACCGCGCCTTTACCGGCTCGCCGCGCGGCTCGCGGAGGGCAGGGCCTTCGATGACGATGTTCTGTTTGCGGCGGCGTGGCTGCATGACCTGGGCGTGTTTGTCGGACACCGGCCCGAAGATCCGGCCCGGCTGGCGGCCTGGGATCATGTCGCCTATGCGATCGAGGAAGCTCCGCCGCTGCTCCGAAAATTCGGGTTTCCCGCCGAAAAAATCCCGGCCGTGCTGGAAGTGATCCGGACGCATCTGCCTTCCACGACGCCGACCACGCTGGAGGGCGTGCTGATGCGCGACGCGGACATTCTGGAGCAGCTCGGTGCGATCGGCATCCTGCGCATCGTCAGCAAAATCGGGCGCGACACCCGCTTCGTGCGGTTCGCCGATGCCCTTCGGGTGCTGGGGCGCAATGCGGACGATCTGCCGGCGAAGCTGCAACTCGAGTCCGCCCGCCGCCTCGCCGGGCCGAGGTTGAAGGTTTTGCGGCAATTCCTCGAAGCGGCCTCCGCCGAAGCCGACGGGGTTGAGTTTTGATGGGGTAAACGATGAATCCTGAATGATCCCCAGTTTAAAAACGGCGAATACCGCCCGAACAAGTGAACTTGTGTCATTATTCAGGACCGACCCGTTTTCGGGGGTCAACCGGACGGGAGGAAGCAGTTTGGTTCATGATATCAGGGGATGTGAATACGTGTCGTTGGGATCGAACCGCAGTTTTGAAAACTCGATGGCCTGGCCCGGTCTCAGTGTGCGGAGGACGTGGGCGACGCCGGGTTGGAGGATCGCGAGGTCGCCGGCCGCCAGTTGTACAATTTCGCGTGCGCTCGATGCGACGTCCTCGACCACCAACTGCAATTCCCCCTGGATCAGGTAAATGAACTCCTCCTTCATTTTGTGATAGTGATTGCCGCGAACCCCGTTTTCACGCAGTTCGATAAAGGTGATGCAGCGGACCGGTTCGTCCGCGTTGTAGAATTGGGCCAGTTCACCCTGCGACAGCAGCAGACGTTTGGCCGCCAGCGCCCCGGCACCGGCCGGATCCCGAAGGACGGGGAGCGTCCGCTTCAAAACTTTTCCCGAGAGAAACGTGGATTCGACCATGTTCAGAAACGAGTTTCCAGGGGCTGGATCATCCGCCGGAATCGACGCCAAATCCAGCAGATAGTCGATGCGGTGTCCATTGGTCTATCGCGGGGCGTGTTGCCCAAAGACTCGGAGCGCGGACCGCTGAGTCTGTGGAGCGCGGCTGTGTCCGCCGAGGACCAGCCGCAGCACGGTCAGACATTGCAAGGGCGCAGGGTTAGTTCCGAGGCGAGGTGACAATGCCGGCGCGCAGCGACTGGTGCTTCGCACCAGTGCTGTCCAGTTAACTGGATCGAGGCACTTGGAAC
>PLQC01000124.1 GCA_003159675.1 Limisphaerales bacterium | reverse complement strand
TCGCAATCCGCCCTATGCCGAATACAATTGGCTGGTAGCCTGTGCCACCCTTTCCTTGCTTAGACGTGTGAAATATCCAGGTTGGGAGCCATCTCGAATATTCAGTGAGGGGTGCGGCGAAGGCTCGCTGGCACGGTTTCTGCCCGAATAATCCGGTTCGAGGCGACGATGGAAAGCGAGGGATTGAACAACCCTGCTTCGAATAACTCGTCTTTGCCCGAAGCCGGCGCTTGCAAGCCTGCTCGGCTCGAAGCAAAATGATCCAATGAAAAGAGTTTTCGGAGCCGGGAAGGGGTTTCTGCGTGCAAACTGCAAGGCTCGGATTGCAGGATGCACAGGATCGGCGGCTGATCGACGGCGCCTCGCCCGGAAAAAATGAATCAAACGCGAAAAACCAATGAATGCAATACCCAACACATCAAAAAACATTTTGGCGGCGGACGTCGAGATCAAAGGCACCCTTAAGTTTTCAGGCGAACTCACGTTTGAAGGCAAGTTGGAGGGCGAAATCCAGTCGGACGGAGTCCTAAACCTGGGCGACAGCGCGGTCGTCAACGGCAATATCAACGCCCAGTCCGTCGTGGTGCGCGGAAAGGTCAACGGCAACATCGTGGCGAAGGAGAAAATCGATATCAAAGCCAAGACGGAAATGTTCGGCGATATCCGCGCCGCCAAACTGGCTATCGAAGAAGGGGTGACGTTTGTGGGAAAAACGGAAGTGAACCCGAACAAGGTCGCCCCGACGGCGGCGCCACCGCGTTCCGGCGAGGCCCCCAAGGCGTCCGAACCGGCGAAACCAACCTTCCGCTGAAGCACTTCTCCAGGACTCGTCCAACGTGACGGCTTGCGTTAATTTCCAGAATCGCAGGGACGGGGTTCCCGGCGTCCGGCCAGCCCTCGCGGGAGTCGGTTCTAGCACAGGCTCCAACCTTTGAATGCCGGCGAGCAAAAAGGACAAAGTCCTGGTGCCGTGCCCCCGTTGCGGGCATCAACAAATGGAGCCGCGTACGGGGTTCTCGAGCATTTGCAAAAAGTGCGGGCAGCATCTTCGGGTTCAGGACATTCTTCAGCCGCATCCCCAGCCCCTGGCGGCCGGACCCGCACAGAAAAAGATCACCTGTTTCGAGTGCGGCGCTGAATTGGAGGTCCCGGCCACCGCCGAGTCCACCATGTGCAAACGGTGCAGCCGCTACATCGACCTCAAGGACTATCACATCGTCACCGCGGTCTCAAAAAACTTCAAAACCAAGGGCACATTCGTCATCGAGCCAAAAGGCTATGTTTTTAACTCCGAGACCCTCGCCCGGGATGCAGTCATCAAGGGACGGTTCCTTGGAAAGCTCGTGGCCGAACGGTCGCTCACGATCCACACGATGGCCGAGATTAAAGGCACCATCGCCGCGGGGTGCCTGGTCATTCCGGCTGACAACCTTTTTCGCTGGAAAGAGCGCATTCAAGTGGGATCCGCCGACATTTCCGGGGAACTGGTCGCCGATCTCCAGGCGAAAGGCCCCATCACCCTGAGAGCCACCGCCCGCTTGTTCGGAAACCTGGAGGCCGGAAGCCTTGTGATCGAGGAGGGAGCCGTCCTCATCGGAAATCTGCGGATCGGCGCCGATCGATCCGCGAGTCAACCGGCCGCCGCCGCCTCGTGATCCGGGATCGCCGGGAGGTCGAACCGGGTCCAGGCATTCTGGCTTGAGACCGATTCATCCCGGATCTGGCTTGACGCTGGTTTCAATCGGCATTCTGCTTTGAGACATTGCATGAACCCTGAAATCTCCGTTGTGGTGCCCTTTCACAATGAAGGCCCGAATGTGGCGCCCCTGGCGCGGGAGATCTTCAGCGCCCTGCAAAGCGATCCCCGCGGAATCGAATTGATCCTGGTGGATGACGGCAGCGCGGACGACACCTGGGAGAGAATTCTGGAGGTTTCCAGGGCTGACCCGCGCGTTCGGGCCATCCGCCATGCCCGATGCTCGGGGCAGAGCGCCGCTCTCTGGACCGGTTTTAAAACAAGTCGGGGAGGCGTGATCCTGACGTTGGACGGCGATCTGCAGAACGACCCTTCCGACCTGCCCCGGCTCCTTGCGGAGCTGGCGGACTGCGACCTTGTTTGCGGGGCGAGGGTCAAGCGAATGGACAACCCGCTGCGCCGCTTTTCCTCGTCTGTTGCGCGCGTGGCCCGGAAACTGGTTCTCAACGCGGACTTTCAGGACACCGGATGCAATCTGAGGGCCTTCAAACGATCGGTGCTGGAGACAATTCCCGCCTTCAACGGTTTCCACCGCTTCATGCCCATCCTTGCTCAGGGAGGAGGAGCCGCCGTCAGGGAAATACCGGTCTCTCACCGCCCCCGAACCGCGGGCCGATCCAATTATGGCATGTGGAACCGGCTTGGACGCGGCGCATGCGATCTGGTGATGGTCCGATGGTATTTGAAGCGGCAACTCGGACGCGTGCCCGCATCTGAGAACACTGGTAGCAAAACACCTAGCTGCGATCTTTAGAGATACGCGGTCCGGCGTCTTGGGCCTGTGTGAATAATAATTGGAATGGGTAGCACGGGCCACTGGCCCGTGCCGTCCGGCGACCCGCCGGACGGAAAAGGAACAGGCGTCCGACTTCAAAATTGGGGCCAAACTGTTGTCAATGGTCCAGGTCTTTCGGTCGGCGAGTCGCCGACTGGAAAGGGCGGGTCGCCCGTTCTACCCATTTTTCACGCAGGCTTCCTTCGCCGGGTTCCTACCGTGCCGGCCCGATCAATTCCCTCACCTTTCCGGGAATATCCCCGTTTTTCATGAGGGATTCACCCACCAGAATGGCGCTCGCACCGCAGTGCGCCAGGCGTTCGACGTCCTTACGGGTATGGATGCCGCTCTCAGCCACCAGCAGGGGCAGGAGTGGAGTGGAGCCGTCTGTCCTCTTCAATCTTCGATCCTCCATCGTCGCCGCGAGCCGCTCGGTGGTACCCAGATCCACATTGAACGTCTTCAAATCGCGGTTGTTCACGCCGATGAGCACGGCGCCGGCCGCCAGCGCGCGGGCCAGCTCCGCTTCGTCGTGCACCTCCACCAGAACCGCCAGGCCCGCCCCGCTCGCGAGCGAATGAAACCGGCGCAGCCGCGCGTCATCCAGGATTGCCACGATCAGCAGGATGGCATCCGCGCCCCACTCGATGGCCTCCAGGATCTGCCGCTCGTCGATGATGAAATCCTTGCGCAGCAGCGGCAGCTTTACCGCCGCCCGGATTTGACGCAGGTCATCGAGCGAGCCCTGAAAGAACTTTTCATCGGTGAGTACGGACAGACAAGCGGCGCCCGCGGCTTCGTACTCCCTGGCGATACGCACCGGATCGAAGTCCTGGCAAATGACACCGGCCGACGGCGATGCCTTTTTCACCTCGGCGATCAGCGCGATCGCGCCGGGGCGCGGCTGACGGATCGCCGCAACAAAGTTCCGCCCCTCGCCTCGGGCGAGCACCGCGTCGCGCAGGTCGCCCGCCGCGATGAGTCGCGCGGGCAGTCGCGCGACTTCACGTTTCTTCTGCTCAACAATGGTGTCGAGTACGTTCATTGCATCGCCGGCCGCAAAAAGTCACAAAATGCGCAACAGACAAATTCCTTTCCTTGCGCCTCCTGCGTTTTCTTGCGGCTATCCTTCCTCGTCTTTCACGCCCTGCATCCGCTTGGCCGGGCTGCCGGCCCGCAGCCAGGCGTTGACGAACGGGTCGAGGTCGCCATCCATCACGGCCTGCACGTTGCTCGTCTCCACTCCGGTGCGCAGGTCTTTGACCATCCGGTAGGGCTGAAAAACGTAGCTGCGAATCTGACTGCCCCACGAGATGCTGCCCTTCTCGCCGTAGAAGCGTTCCATCTCGGCTTTCTGCGCATCGACGCGTTGCGCGTAGATTCTCGACAACAACAGTTTCATGGCCGTCGCGCGATTCTGGTGTTGGGAACGCTGTGATTGCGACGCGACCACGAGCCCGGTCGGCAGGTGTGTGATGCGAACCGCCGTCTCAACCTTGTTCACATTCTGGCCGCCCTTGCCGCCCGACCGAAATGTGTCCACCTGGAATTCATTCGGCGGAATGACGATTTCCGCGTCTTCCTCCTCGATTTCGGCGATCACATCCACGCTCGCAAAACTGGTGTGCCGGCGTTTGTTGGCGTCGAACGGCGAGATGCGCACCAGCCGGTGCACGCCACGTTCGGCCTTGGCGTAGCCGTAGGCAAATTCGCCGCTGAGGAGCATCGTCACGCTCTTGAGGCCAGCGCCTTCGCCCGGAAGCGCGTCGGTGACTTCGACGTCCCAGCCGCGCGATGCGGCCCAGCGCGGGTACATGCGGGAGAGCATTTCCGCCCAGTCCTGGGCCTCGGTGCCGCCGGCGCCGGCGTTGATGCTCAGGATGCAGTTGCTTTTGTCATGGGGGCCGCTGAGGAAGACCCGGAGTTCGAGCGCATCAAGTTCCTTGAAGAACTTTGCAAGGTCGGCCTCGAGTTCCTGCTGGACCTTGGCCTGCGCCGTCTCCGGCTCGGCCTCGCCCAACTGGACCATCACCTGGAAGTCTTCGACCTGTTTTTCCGCCTTGAGCAGCGGCTCGATTTTGTTGCGAAGCGAGTTGGCCTCGTCGATGAGCTTTTGGGCCTGTTCGCGATTGTTCCAGAAGTTGTCCGCCGCCATCAGGGCGTTGAGTTCGCCCAGGCGTTTCTGCGCGCCCGGCACGTCAAAGAAACCTCCGCAAGTGGGCGAGCTTGTCCGCTGCAGTGGTGATTTCCGCCGTAATGGTGTCGAACATAGTTTTTCCAAGAATACAGGAGCGGGAATCCGGAATCCAGAAGGGATTGATCGCCGGCGGTTCACTCCGGCCCGATCGGGCGCCGGTCGGCCTTTTGGGCGGAGTGATGCGATTTATCGGCGAGCATCCTCTCCCGGGCGCGGCGGGAGCGTTTCCGCTTCTGGCGGCGGATTTTCTCGATCCTCGAGCGCTCGGCAGCCACGCAACCCGTTCGCATCCGTTCAATCTTGTCGAGCAGGAGGCGGCGCGCGATGAAGCGGTTGAGTCCCTGGTGACGTGTGGTTTGGCACTTGACCTGCAGGCCGGTGGGGCGGTGGAGCAACATCACACAGGTGGCCGTCTTGTTGACGTTTTGACCGCCGTGTCCGCCCGAACGAACGAAGCTTTCTTCAAGCTCCGCCTCGCGCACTCCGAGCGCGGCCATACGCTGCGAAAGCTGTGCTTCCTTTTCGGGGCTGACAGGGAATGCGGTCATGCCGGCAGCATAGCCGCCAGGTGGCATGCTGGCAATCCCGCGGCGCCGGGGACGCCTTCACTTCGGGCAGTCGGCCGGCTGGGGCGGGGAGAGGGGACGGGGCGTTGGGACGGAAGCGGCTTCTTCCGCTGCCTGCAGCGCCGCTCTCAGGTGCTCCATGTCCACCGGCTTGGCAAGGTAATCGTTCATTCCCGTCGCGAGGCAGAGTTCCTTGTCCCCTTGCATTGCGTGAGCCGTCATCGCGATGATCCGGGCCGGGCTCAGAGTCCGCTCCGCCTCCAGCTCGCGAATTTTTCGAACCGCCGCGTATCCGTCCATTTCCGGCATCTGGCAGTCCATGAAAATAATGCGGTACGGCCGTTGTCCGTAAGCTTCCACAGCCTCGATTCCATTGGCAACGACATCCGCCTCGTATCCGAGCTTGTTGAGCTGCTTCACCGCGACGAGCTGGTTGACTGGATTGTCCTCAGCCAACAGCACGCGGGCCTTGGAGGCGGCGGGCGGGGCGGCGGGCGGGTGGTGTTCGGAAACTGCCGGCGTCCCGGCCGGAGCAGCGCCGGACGTGGCGGTTTCGGTGGAGGGAACACGGGCGGCGGGTTGCTTTCCGAACTTGCCCGTGAACCGGAAGGTCGAACCCTTTTTCAGGCTGCTCGTCAACAGGAT
Source organism: Limisphaerales bacterium (assembly GCA_003159675.1). GTDB lineage: Bacteria > Verrucomicrobiota > Verrucomicrobiia > Limisphaerales > BOG-1460 > BOG-1460. The sequence continues at coordinate 82,112 of PLQC01000124.1, read as the reverse complement.
CGTGCCTCCCATCAGTTCAGCCAGTCTGCGGCTGATGGCCAATCCCAGACCGGTCCCGCCAAACCGCCGCATGGTCGATGAGTCCGCCTGGGTGAACGACTGGAACAACTGCTGTTGGGCGGCTTCCGAAATCCCGATCCCCGTGTCGGTGACGGTGAACTGCAATTCGATCTGGCTGTCTGTTTCACTCAATGGGGCGATCTCCAGGGAAATGCCGCCCGTGTGGGTAAACTTGACGGCGTTGCTCAGGAGGTTCAACAAAACCTGCCGGACGCGCGTGGGATCGCCCACCAACCGCGCATGAGTGCCCGGGGCGATCTGGTGGGTCAGATTCAGCCCCTTCTCCCGCGCGCGCTGGGCCAGCAGGTCGATGGCACCCTTGACCGTCTCGTCCAGGTCAAACTCCACCGTTTCAAAACTCAGCTTGCCGGCTTCAATTTTGGAAAAATCAAGAATGTCGTTGATGATGCACAGCAGCGCCTCGGCGCTCGTCTTGATGACGTCGCAACATTCATGCTGGTCGGGTGTCAGCTCGGACTCGAGGAGCAGGTGGATCATGCCGATGACGCCATTCATCGGAGTGCGGATTTCGTGGCTCATGTTGGCGAGGAACGCGCTTTTGGTCTTGCTGGCCACGAGCGCAGCCTCGGCCATCTTCTGGGCCTTTTCCGTCGCCAACATCAACTGATGGTTTGCGTCGCCCAGTTTGAAATTGGTCGATTCCAGGACAAGGGTTCTATCGTGAACCATCTTCTCAAGATCCTCCAGGCGGAGTCTTGCCTGCTGGTAAAGACGCCACTTCTCGGTCAGCGAAATCGCCAGTTGCGAAACTTCGATGTTGTCGAACGGCTTTTTCAGAATCACGAGCCGGTCGGAATAGCCGAGCCGCTTCAACATCTCCTCCCAGGAATAATCGGAATATGCGGTGCAGATGACCACCTGCAGGTCGGTGTATTTCTGCCAGATTCGCGCCGTGGTTTCGACCCCGTCCCAGCCCGGCGGCATGCGGACATCCACGAAAGCCATGGCGTAGGGATTATTCTCCTGGAGACTCCTCTCGATCAGGTCCAGCCCTTCCTGGCCCTGGAAAGCCGAGTCGATTTGGAATACGGGCATTTCCGGGCGCGAGGTCTCTCCGCCAAACAGGGTCCCTTCCAGCGCGCCCAGTTTGTTCGGCAACTCGTTCGACGCGCCCAGGATCTTTCTGAAATCATCATGGATCGACCGGTTATCATCAATAATCAGGATTCGATGATTGTTCTGCGGGTTGACATCCATAACCAGAAGGCTGGCAAAGCAAAAGATATGCCGGACGGAAATGAAGCTGTCCGAGAGCCCTCACACGCATCGGGTTCCAGACAACCTGCCCAATTTAGCGGCAGTGATGGCAGGATTCTGGAAAACACCGGCGGTGTTAGGGACCCCTCCACCCAACCCACTGATGAATTCCGCACCTCCGTCCCGCCCGGCTGTTGGCAACAGGAGAGTCCGGGCGGGCTGACTTCGCACTCTGGGGCGGTGTTTGGGGGTCGTTCCGCTCCGGCGCTCGAGTTCCACTTTGGAGTGGACAATCCGGATGAAGTAACCGATTAGTTATATCGCTGGCGGCGGCTGATCCGGAAATGAATGAGTGATTCCTGGAACCGGGGCGTCCGCGATTCGGTGAACATCAACAGAAAGCGTTACTCAGGATTTGAAGGGCTATGGATGACGAGCACACGCGGGGCGCGGGATCCCCGGCAGAGGCTGGAGGGATCGAGGCGCCGCTGAATAATCACAAGCCGTCGTTTTGGAAGCGGCGGCCGACCATCGTGGCGGGCAGCGTCATGCTCGCCGTCCTCTTTTTCTTCGGTCTGTATTACATCATCGACAGCTTCACCCATGAGTCCACCGATGACGCGTTTCTGGATGCGACGACGGTTTCCTTGGCCCCAAGAGTGGCCGGCCAGATCAAGAGGCTTGCCGTCATCGACAACCAGGCCGTGAAGGCGGGCGACGTGCTGGCGGAGATCGATCCGAGAGACTTCGAGATTCAGGTTGCGCAGAAGAAGACGGCCCGGGTCGCAGCCGATGCCAACGTCAAATTGCTGCTGTCGAGCATCGAACTGCTCGCCACCCAGGTCGGGACCGCCGAGGCCACCGCCAACCAATCGGAAGCCCAGGCCGCGGCCAATCAGGCGACGGCGGAGCGGGCCGACGCCGATTTGAAGCGGGCGGAGGATTTGATCCGGCAAAGGATAATATCGCCGCAGGAATTCGACACCGCCAAGGCGGTCGCGGCATCGGCGGATGCCACGTTGAAGGCGGCCCAGGAAAAGGCGGCCAGCGACCGGTCGAAGATTGCCGAGTCCAGGGCCGAACTTGATGCGGGACGCAGGGCCTGGGAACGGGCGGAGGCGCAGGCCGACCAGGCCGGCGTGGACGTCCAGCAGGCCGACTTGAACCTGTCGTACACCCGCATCACCGCGCCGCAGGACGGACGCGTCACACAAAAGGCCGTGGAACAGGGCGATTACGTCCAAGTCGGCCAAAGGCTGATGGCGCTGGTCGCCAACGACATTTATGTCATTGCCAATTTCAAGGAAACCCAGCTCAGGAACATCCGGCCGGGACAGAAGGTGAGGATTACGATGGATTCCCTTGGAGGCCGCAAATTTGCCGGTCGTGTCGAGAGCATCCAGGCCTCAAGCGGCGCGGCGTTCAGTCTGTTCCCGCCCGAAAATGCGGTTGGCAACTATGTCAAAGTGGTCCAGCGCGTGCCGGTCAAGATTCTTTTTGATCAACCAGTCGAGGCTGCCCACGTGCTCGGGCCGGGCATGTCCGTCGTGCCTTCCGTCAGGGTCAATGGGTTCGAAGTTCCCGATGTCGTTATCGCCGTCGTCGCAATCCTTCTCGCCATCGCCGCAGGCTTTGTTTGGTCCAGGGTGGCGAACAGAAATCAGCACGGAAACGGGTTGCCGGCCATGGGCAAAGATTGAAGAGAGCAACCCATGGCGGACTCTCCCACAAGCAGACCTTCCTCTGCGCCCGCGCCTTGGCGCCCGACCCACAATCCATGGCTGATTGCCGTCGCTGTGATGTCGGCCACGTTCATGGAAATCCTGGACACGTCCGTCGCGAACGTTTCCCTGCCTCACATCGCGGGCAATCTCTCTGCGACGACCGAGGAGGCCACCTGGGTGCTGACCAGTTATCTGGTTTCGAATGCCATCGTGCTGCCGATCACCGGCTGGCTCGGAATCTATTTCGGCCGCCGCCGCCTGCTGGTGATGTGCATCGGCATATTCACCGGGGCCTCGATCCTTTGCGGCATGGCGCCCACCCTGCAGTTCCTCATCGTGGCGCGCATTCTCCAGGGCTTCGGCGGCGGAGCGATGCAGCCGATCGCGCAGGCCGTGTTGCTGGAGAGTTTCCCGCCCGAGAAGCACGGCGCCGCCATGGCGACCTACGGCATGGGAGTGATCGTCGCGCCCATTCTGGGACCAACGCTGGGCGGATGGATCACGGACAATTATTCCTGGCGCTGGATTTTTTACATCAACGTGCCGGTCGGGATTTTTGCGATGCTCATGGCGCAGGCGGTGATCGAGGATCCGCCGTATATCAAGAATGCCAAGATTGAGCGCATTGATTTCCTGGGGTTCTCGTTCCTGGCAATCTGGCTGGGCACTCTGCAAATCGTCCTGGACAAGGGCCAGGAGGAAGACTGGTTCGAGTCCACCTGGATCACCTGGTTCATGGTCGTTTCGGCAGCCTGCTTCCTGGCGTTCGTGGTGCGCGAACTCCGGACCGCTCATCCCATCGTGAATCTGCGCATCCTGAAGAGTCGCAACTTCACCTCGGGGATCGTGCTGATCACCTGTCTGGGTGGCGTGTTGTACGGCACCACGGCGGCCTTGCCGATTTTCCTGCAGACCCTGATGGGCTATCCCGCGCTTCAAAGCGGGTTCGCTCTGAGCCCGCGCGGCCTGGGAGCCTTCATCACCACATCCATCGTGGGCCGCCTCGTCGGGCGGGTGCGAAATCGCTTGCTGATGGGCATCGGATTCATATTGCTGGCGGCCTCGTCCTTCTGGCTGGGCCACATCAACCTCGAGATTTCCGTATGGAGCGTGATCTGGCCCAGTGTGTTGAATGGAGTCGCCATCAGTTTCATCTTCGTGCCGCTGACGACCGCGACCATGGGTTACTTGCGTCAGGACCAGATGGGTAATGCCACCGGCATCTTCAACCTCATGCGCAACCTTGGCGGAAGCTTCGGCATCGCCATGGTAAGCACCCTGATTTCACGCCGCGCGCAGGTCCACCAGGCCACGATGGTCTCGAACCTGACGCCGTACAATCTCGAATACAACCGGCATGTGGTCATGGCCCAACACGCGCTGTCTGCCGTCAGCGGCTCCTATCAGGCCCATCAACAGGCGGCGGGCCTCGTTTACAATTCCCTGCTGCGCCAGGCCAGTCTATGGGCGTTTGTCGAGGACTTCAGGCTGTTTGGCGTCCTGTGTCTGGTGTGCCTTCCCATGGTCTTGTTGTTCAAGCGCGTGCGCCCCGGCTCGAAACCAGTTGCGGTGCACTGAAGACAATACCTCGCGCCGCGGTGTTCCAGCGCACAGGGTGACTTGACTGGGAGGATTTAATTTCGCCATGATACCTCGGCTGACCGGCTCAACGAGCACGCGAAAAATGAAACCTCCCGCCATTCTCCTCGCAGTTGCGCTCGTTCTTTCACTCCGGTCCGGAGCGGCAATTGAATCCAAGGCCGAAATCGCGAGGATCTCGGGCGAGTTCTCGCCGCAGGCCGTTCTCGGCACGGTGAAGAAAGCGGCCGACTGGCAGTTGGCTCAACCGCTGCGGCATCCGCCGGCCGACTGGACGTATGGGGCGTTGTACACCGGAATCATGGCGCTCAGCGACATCGCCGATGACGCGAAGTATCATGATGCCATGGTGGAGATGGGCGAGCGCCAAGGGTGGAAACTTCGCCCGCGCACCTATCACGCCGACGATCAATGCGTGGCCTAAACCTACCTGGACCTCTACCTGCAGCATCGTGACCCGGCCATGCTCGGCCCGGTCAAGGAACGCTTCGACGCCATCCTCGCGCATCCCAGGTCCGACGATTTGCATTTCGTGACCGACGGCTCCGGCGTCCGCTGGTCCTGGTGCGACGCCTTGTTCATGGCGCCTCCCGCGTGGGTGCGGCTCTACAACGCCACAGGGGACAGGCGCTGTCTTGATTTCATGGACCGGGAATGGCATGTCACGTCGGACCTGCTGTACGACAAAGACGAGCATCTCTATTTCCGCGACAGCCGGTATCTCAACCAGCATGAGGCGAACGGCAGGAAAGTTTTTTGGAGTCGCGGCAATGGCTGGGTGCTGGCCGGGTTGGCGCGCGTACTGCAAAACCTGCCGCCGGAGTATCCGGATCGAAAGTTCTTCGAACTACAATTCAGCCAAATGGCCGCGAAAATCGCCTCCCTCCAGCAAACGGACGGTTTGTGGCGTTCCAGCTTGCTGGACCCGGCTTCGTATCCGCTCCAGGAAACGAGCGGCTCCGGCTTCGACACCTTCGCGCTCGCATGGGGAGTCAACCGGGGCATTCTCGATCGCGCCGCCTTCGAGCCGGTCGTCCGCAAGGCATGGAAAGCCCTCGTTCGATGTGTCACGCCCGAGGGAAAACTCGAGCACGTCCAGCCCATCGGCGCCGATCCGAGGGAATTCGATCCGGTGTCTTCGGACGTTTATGGCGTCGGCGCCTTTCTGCTTGCCGGCAGCGAGGTGTATCGGCTGGCATTGAGCGAAGTCCCGGCCGCGGCTTATGGCGCGTTCCTGCCGCAGCGCAACGAGGATTTTGCCTGGGAAAACGACCGCATCGCATTTCGCATGTATGGCCCCGCACTGGAGCGTGCGGGTGAAATCAGCAGCGGCATCGACGTCTGGGTCAAACGCACCTGCCGGCCGGTCATCGAGAAATGGTATTACCTTGACGACCACCACGCGGACCACGGCGAAGGGCTGGACATGTACAAGGTCGGGTCGGGCCGTGGGTGCGGTGGAACCGGCATCTGGCTCGAAGGCAGATTGTGCGTCGCGAGTAATTTTCTGACCTGGCACATTCTGGAATGCGGGCCGGAACGTGTCGTTTTTGAACTGAGTTATGCCCCGTATGACGCAGCGGGAGTCACGGTTCGCGAGACGAGGCGCATCTCGCTCGAAACAGGTTCCAATTTGAACCGGATCGAGTGCCTGCTCGACTGGGACGGAGGTCCGGACGAACTGCCGGTTGCGGTCGGCATCGCCAAACGCGAAGGCGGCGGCACACTCCAGTTCGGCAAGGACAATTCCTGGATGGCGTATTGGGAACCGGAGCAGCCGCCGAACGGGACGATTGGCTGCGGCGTGGTCATGACTTCCCCCGCGACACCGATGCAAATGAAAGACGAGGCATTTCTGCAAACCGAGGTCAAACGCGGGCTGCCGTTCGTTTATTACGCCGGCGCAGGCTGGACCCGGAGCGGAGATTTTCCTGACAGGAACTCGTGGATAAACTACATTTCAACCTTCAAGGCGCGATGACGCCGGGATTGACCGTGAAATCATCTATGCAAATCCGATCCTCTCCAAATCAAAGCGATTATCCCAAATACAACACCGACGAACTGCGCGCGGCATTCCTGATCGAATCCCTCTTCGCGCCGGGAAAGGTCGAATTGGCCTATACCGATGCCGACCGCGCCATCGTGGGCTCTGCGGTGCCGACGGAGTCCTCGCTCCGGGCGGCGGTGGACGCGGAGCTTCGCGCAGCCTATTTCTGCGAGCGGCGCGAGCTCGGCATCCTGAACGTCGGCGGCGAAGGGGCGGTGCACGTGGACGGCAAGCAATATGACCTGGGAAAACTGGACTGTCTTTACGTCGGGCGCGGCAGCCGGGACCTGTCTTTTTCGAGCCGCGAGGCGGCGGCTCCGGCCGCGTTTTATCTGCTCAGTTACCCGGCGCATGCGTCGTATCCGACGACGCTGGCCCGCGCCAGGGACGCGGCGCGCGTTGACCTGGGCGCCGCGGCGGACGCGAATCGCCGCACGATTTACAAGTACATCCACGCCGGCGGGATCCGGAGTTGCCAGTTGGTCATGGGATTCACCCAGATCGAAGAAGGATCGGTCTGGAACACCATGCCGCCGCACACCCACACGCGGCGCTCGGAGATTTACCTGTATTTCGACCTCGGCCCGCAGCGGCGTGTCATGCACTTCATGGGTGCGCCGCGCCAAACGCGGCATCTGGTCGTGGCCGACCGGCAGGCGGTGATTTCGCCGGGTTGGTCTGTTCATTGCGGCTGCGGCACCGGCGCCTACAGCTTTTGCTGGGGCATGGGCGGTGAGAACCAGACGTTCGACGACATGGATCCCGCGCCGGTGGACCAATTGAAATGACAAAGGCAAACCGGATGATCCTCGATCAATTCAAATTGAACGGCAAGGTGGCGATTGTCACAGGCGCCAGCCGGGGCCTGGGCCAGGGCATGGCCCTGGGACTCGCGGAGGCGGGGGCCGACGTGGCGCTGGTCGCTTCCACTGCGACGGAGGAAGCGGCCCGGAAAATTCGCGTGTTGGGCCGGCGCGTCTGCCAGATTCAGGCCAACCTCCTCGATCCCGGCGCCGTGCCGCGCATTGTCGATGCGGCGGTGAAGGAGCTCGGCGGCATCGACATTCTCGTGAACAACGCGGGCATCATCCGCCGGGCGCCGCTGCTGGAATTCACCGAAACGGACTGGGATGAAGTCATCCAGGTGAACCAGAAGAGCCTGTTTTTTCTGAGCCAGGCCGCCGCAGTGCAGATGGTGAAACAGGGGCGCGGGGGAAAAATCATCAACATCGCCTCCATGCTTTCGTTCCAGGGCGGAATCCGCGTGCCCTCCTATACCGCGTCGAAAAGCGCGGTGATGGGTCTGACGCGGATCCTGGCCAACGAACTCGCGCCGCACGGCATCAACGTCAACGCCATCGCGCCCGGCTACATGCAGACCGACAACACGGCGGCCCTGCGGGCCGACGCGAAGCGCAATGCGGAAATCCTGGCGCGCATTCCCGCGGGCCGCTGGGGTTCGCCCGAAGATCTGCAGGGCGCGGCCGTGTTTCTGGCGTCGGCCGCATCCGACTATATGCACGGTTACACCATTGCCGTTGACGGCGGCTGGCTGGCGCGGTGAGGGCACTTTTTATGTCCAATTCCACTGAATCCACGGGTCCGGGCCGGGACGCAACTGTCCGCTCCCAAACGGAAGGCGCCCTGACCCATTACCGCTGGGTCATCTGTGGTTTGCTGTTTTTCGCCACAACCTTCAACTACCTGGACCGGCAGGTCATCAGCTACCTGAAGGAGTTCTTCTGCCTGCCGACCGACCGGGGGGGCTTTGGCTGGTCCAACACGGACTTCGCCTTCCTGACTTCTTTCTTCACCGGAGTTTACGCAGGAATGACGGTCCTCGTCGGATGGGTTATCGATAAGATCGGAACCAAGCTGGGTCTGGCCCTTTCACTGATCGTCTGGTCCATATTCGGGATTCTCAATGCCTTCGTCGGACGGCTGCTGGCGATGCACATTTTGGTCCGCAGCGCGTTCGGCGTCGGCGAAGCCGGCAATTTTCCCGCCTCCATCAAAACGGTCGCCGAATGGTTCCCCAAGCGCGAACGGGCGTTGGCGACCGGGATATTCAACAGCGGCTCGAATTTTGGCGCCATGATTGCCGCCCTGTTTGTCCCCTGGTGCATGATTCATTTCGGCGACCAGAAGGGATGGAAGATGGCGTTCATTTTCACGGGCGCAGCGGGCTTTCTCTGGCTGATATTCTGGTTTTGGCTCTACGACACCCCCGCCAGGCAGAAACGGCTTTCAAAAGCCGAAAACGATTACATCCACATCGATGATGAAGACACCGGCGATATCGGCGGCGGTGACAAGGGGAAGGTTTCCTGGGGCAGGCTTTTTGGCTACCGGCAGACCTGGGCGTTCTTTTGCGGCAAATTCATGACCGATGGCGTCTGGTGGTTCTACCTGTTCTGGCTGCCGGACTATTTGAAAAAGCAGTTTGGGATGACGAAGCACGATGTCATGTTGCCGACATTCATTGTGTACGGAGTCGCCATCGTCGGCAGCGTCTATGGAGGCAGCATTCCCATGACGCTCATAAAACGGGGGATGCAGGTTTACCAGGCGCGCATGACCGCCATGTTTATCATTGCCGTATTCCCGCTGACCGTGTTGACGACCCAGTACTTTGGCAATGTCGGTCACTTCGGGCAAAGGGCATCCGTGTTGGCCGTCGCTGTGATTTGCATCGCCGCCGCCGCGCATCAGGCCTGGTCCGCAAACCTCTTCACGACGGTCTCCGACATGTTTCCAAAGAAATCCGTGGGCTCGGTCACCGGCATCGGCACCATGGCCGGAGGCATTGGCGGGGTGTCGATCCAGATGCTGGCGGGCAGACTGACGGATGCCTTCAGCCACACTCCGCAGACCGCCTACCTCATCATGTTCACCATCTGCGGCCTGAGCTATCTGACGGCGTGGATCCTCATGAAAATCCTGGTGCCAAGGCATCAACCCATCAACGACCTGTGAACAGACGGCCGTCGCGCGCCGGATGAGGCGCGCAAATCCGATCCTTGTGAAAACCCGATCCGCCCTTGCTTTTGCTTTGTATCTCGCCACGGTCACCGGCGCCCTCGGCGCGGACTCAACCCGGACCAACCGGATTTCCGGCGCCGCGGCGCCTCCTGCGGAACCCCTCTCGCTCTGGTACCGTCGGCCGGCGGCAACATGGGAAGAGGCACTGCCGGTCGGCAATGGCCGGCTCGGCGCCATGGTGTTCGGCGGTGTCACCGGAGAACACATTCAACTGAACGAAGACACCCTCTGGTCCGGCGGCGGCGCGCAGCCGATTCCCGAGGGCGCCTACAAAGCCATGCCCGAAATCCGGCGGTTGCTCTTCGACGGCAACTACTCCGAGGCGGAGCGGCTGGTCCGGAGCAAGCTCCTGATCGGGAAAGGAGAAGGCAACAGCTACCAGACGATGGGGGAGCTGTTCCTCACAACCGGTCTGGAGGACGAGGCAACCGACTACCGCCGCTCCCTGGACCTCGATACCGGCCTCGCCGTGACGACCTTCAAAATGGACGGCGTCACTTATCGTCGCGAGGTTTTCTCCAGCGCGCCCGATCAGGTCATCGCGATTCATCTCTCGGCCGATCATCCGGGCAAAATCAATTTCGAGGCTGAACTGAAAAGGCCGGATGTCCAGGTGGCCGCCTCCGGGCCGGACACGCTCCTCATGAGCAGACAGGCACCCGCCGGCAATCACACGAGCGGGGTCAATTTCGCGGCTGTGCTGAAGGCGGTGGCGGAAGGCGGCCGGGTCGATGCCGCGGGAGACCGGCTCACCGTCACCAATGCTGACGAGGTCACGCTGCTCGTGGCTGCCGCCACGGACTATAATCGCAAGAACCCGCTCGATCCACTCACCACCGATTATCGCGAGCGGGCGCTCAAGGTGGCGGACGCCGCTTCCAGGGGCGCTTACGACAGCCTCAGGGAACGCAGCGTCAAGGACCACCGGAGCCTTTTCCGCCGGGTGGATCTGCGGCTCTCGGCCGCCCCGGCGCCAGGCATGCCGACCGACGAGCGGTTGGAAGCGGTGAAGAATGGCGCCGAGGACCCGGATTTGGTGGCGCTGTATTTCCAATATGGCCGTTACCTGCTGATGGGATCGTCCCGGCCCGGCGGCATGGCCTCAAATTTGCAGGGCATCTGGAACAAGGACATCTGGGCCCCGTGGGGTTCCGATTATCACATCAACATCAACATCCAGATGGATTACTGGCCGGCCGAAGTGTGCAACCTTTCAGAGTGCCACGAGCCATTCTTTGACTTCATCGAAGCCTATGCGGCCACTTCCGGGCGAAAAACGGCGCATGATTATTACGGCGCGCGCGGCTTCGTCGGCCATTACACGACCGATGCGTGGCTGTATACGCCCACGGGCGGCGAGCCGAAATGGGCCCTGTGGCAGATGGGGGGCGCCTGGTGCACGAGGCAATTCATCGAGCATTACTGGTTCACCGGCGACTGCGCATTTCTGAGGGACCGCGCGTATCCGATCCTCCGGGACGCCTCTCTGTTCCTGCTCGACTGGCTCGTGCCCAATCCGAAGACCGGCAAACTGGTGTCCGGTCCCAGCGCATCGCCCGAAAACGAATTCATCGGTCCCGACGGCAAAAACCACAGTGTTTCCATGGGTGACTCGATGGACCAGGAAATCACCTGGGACACCTTCAACAACTTCTTTGCCGCCGCCCGCGTCCTCGGGATTCAGGACGACCTGACCGCGCAAGTCCAGGCCGCACTCGACAAGCTGGCCTGGCCGGGCATCGGTTCGGATGGGAGGCTGATGGAATGGGCGGAGGAATTCCAGGAACCGGAGCCGGGACACCGCCATATCTCGCACCTGTTCGGCCTGTATCCGGGCCATCAGTTCACGCGGAATCAGACGCCCGAGTACCTGGCCGCCGCGCGCAAAACCATCGATTATCGCCTCGCCCACGGCGGGGGACACACGGGCTGGAGCCGGGCATGGATCATTAATTATTGGGCGCGCTTCCATGACGCGGACAAGGCGTACGAAAACGTGCAGGCACTCCTCCAGAAATCCACCCTGCCGAATCTATTCGACACGCATCCGCCGTTTCAGATCGACGGTAACTTCGGCGGCACCGCCGGGATCGCCGAGATGCTGCTCCAAAGCCACGAGGCGGAAGCGGGTGGTCGGAAGCCGGAAGTCAGGATTCTTGAGTTGCTGCCGGCGCTCCCACAGGCCTGGGCCAACGGCTCGGTCAAAGGACTCCGCGCGCGAGGTGGCTTCGAGGTGGACATGACCTGGAAAGACGGAAAGCTGGCGAACGCGACGATTCGTTCTCTCCTGGGAAACCCCTGCATAATACGGTTGGGGAACAACGAGGTGGAGCTCGCGACGAAACGTGGAAAATCATATAATCTGAATGGAGAGCTGAAACCGGCCGCAGGATGAGCCGGGGGCCCCCGCGTCTTTCCGCGATTGACGGTTCCACCAGCCTGGACCACGCTTGCCGCCCGTCATGCACAAGCAAATGCTCACGCCCGCGCAATTCGCGTCTTGCATCGACCATACTCTTCTGAGAGCCGCCGCCACCGCCAGGGACATCGAGCAACTCTGCGCCGAGGCCCGGCAACACGGCTTTTGGAGCGTCTGCGTCAACGGCTCGCGGGTGGATCTGGCCTGTCATCTACTGGACAATTCCGACGTCAAGGTTGCCTGTGTCGCCGGATTCCCGCTCGGCGCCATGTCGGGCGATGCCAAACGCCTTGAAATCGAGGCGGCCATCGATGACGGCGCGCACGAAATCGACGTGGTCATCAACATCGGACGACTCAAGGACGGCGACGACAAATATGTTTTGCGCGAACTGCGGGATCTGGTGGAAGCGGCGGACGAGCGCCCGGTGAAAGTCATTCTTGAAACCTGCCTCCTGACGCGCGAGGAGAAAATCCGCGCCTGCCGCCTCGCCGTCGAAAGCGGCGCGCATTTTGTCAAAACCTCCACCGGATTCGGCACCGGTGGCGCGACGGTGGAGGACGTGCAATTGATGCGGGAAACGGTCGGGCCGGAATTCGGGGTGAAAGCCTCGGGCGGCATCCGCGACACGCAGACAGCCCTGGCCATGATCGCCGCCGGGGCCACGCGTCTCGGCACCTCGGCCAGCGTCACCATCGTGAACGGGTTCGTGGAGAACAAGGCGCAGGCCGGTTGAGGACAATGGATCACGGTGGCGCCGGTGGGGCGAGCGTCCTCGTGAGCCGCCGTTCGGGTGGGGCCTGGCCACGTACAAGCCGAGACTTCGTATTGTGAAGTCAGGCGTTCTTCGTTACAAATCTCACCTGACATGGGTTCAGAAACCAAGGAAACGAAGCGAACTACACCCTCTGAAAAGCCCTGATCGAGGGCGGCAGACCTTCGGCTCGCGGGGGCGCTCGCCCCACCGGCGCAGCGGAGGACATGGCACTATTTTCCCGTCCACACCAGATCAAACACTCGCCCCTTGAACGGCCAGTCTTCCATCCGCGTCACGAGTCCTTTGCGCAATGGGTTTTCCTGCACGTAAAGCCACTTCTGCGAGTGGTTCTCGCCGTCGCGCAGACGGTGGTGCCAGCCGCGCGACTGAAATCTCCACTTCGCCCGCTTGTGTTTCAGACGGAACTCGCGCTTCCAGTAGGCAATCCAGTTTTCAATCGTGAAATGCAAATCGTGCGGAGCACAAAAAGCGTGAAGATGGTCCGGCATCAGCAGGTAATCCCCGACGAGCCAGGCCTTCGCTTCCAACCAGGTCTCATGGATGAGCCGATGCGCTGTTTCGGAGGCCAGCCATGGATTGCGTTTCTCAGTCGTGATGGTGAGCAGGACGATGTTGGATTGGCCAAGATGGATGTGGACGCCTGGTGCCGGGTTCTCACGATTGGGCAGAGTCTTTTCCCCGAAGTTGTCCATGAGCCGCAGTGTGATCGAAATTCAAGCCCATTGGAAAGTCTGAATCGTAAAGCGGCTCGCGGGGACGCTCGCCCCACCTGCGCCTCGAGCGTTTTGCGTCAACGGAAAGTCCAACCGGTTCTGCACTTGCCTCCATACAAACCTGATTCCATACTGCGCCGGCATTTTTCAAAGACCATTATGAGCATGACACCCATTCGCGTCGCCGTCACTGGCGCTGGCGGTCAGATCGGTTACGCACTGCTTTTTCGCATCGCTTCGGGCGCCATGTTTGGCCCGAACCAGCCAGTGATCCTGCATCTCGTCGAGATCGAGCCGGCGCTGCTCGCGTTGAATGGCGTGGTGATGGAGCTGGAAGACTGCGCGTTTCCGCTGCTCAAAGGCGTCGTGCCCACGGCGAACCTCGATGAAGGGTTTCGGAACGTGAACTGGGCGTTGCTCGTCGGCAGCGTGCCCCGCAAGGCCGGCATGGAACGAAAGGACCTGCTGGGAATCAACGGCAAGATCTTCGTGGGCCAGGGCCGGGCGATCGAGAAAAATGCCGCTCCCGACGCGCGCATTCTTGTGGTGGGCAATCCGTGCAACACCAACTGCCTCATCGCAATGAACAACGCCGGAAGCATTCCGGCCAGCCGCTGGTTTGCCATGACGCGGCTCGATGAGAACCGCGCCAAAACCCAGCTTGCCAGGAAGGCCGGCACCGACGTGACCGCGGTGACCCAACTGGCGGTGTGGGGCAACCACAGCTCGACCCTGTATCCGGATTTTCCCAACGCGAAGATTTCGGGCCGCCCGGTCGGCGATGCGATCCAGGACACGGCCTGGCTCCAGGGTGAGTTCATCAGCATCGTTCAGCAACGCGGCGCGACGATCATCAAGGCGCGCGGCTCCTCGAGCGCCGCCAGCGCCGCCAATGCCGTCGTGGACAGCGTTCGCTCGATCCTCGAACCGACGCTCGCGGGCGACTGGCACAGCGTGTGTGTTTGCTCGGATGGCAGCTACGGCATTGAGAAGGGACTGATTTGTTCCTTCCCGGTTCGCAGCGACGGCAAAGGGCGGCAGATCGTTCAGGGCGTTCAAGTCAACGAATTCGGCCGCGGCAAGATTGAGGCGAGCGTGAACGAGTTGAAGGAGGAGAAATCCATGGTGGCCGACTTGCTGCCGAAGTAGAAGGAAGGTTCAGTGCCGGGGCGGGCCGCCCGGGCCGGGCCGGCGCAGTTTCCGAAGCGCCTGCTGCAACGCATCGATTTCACGTTCGTCGTCGATCTTTTGCCGCTCCGCCAGTTCGAGAGTCTCGAGCACCTCCTCCATCTGGTCGAGCGCCCGCTTCAGTTCCTCAATCACCAGATTCACCTCTTCGATGGCCTGGCTGACAGCAGCCACCGGCTGTCCACTGTCCCCGCCGGATCGCGGCTCCTGAACGGGCGCGGGTTCGATTTCGCCGGCGGGCTCAGGAGTTTCTCTGAAACTCTCGGCCGGCTCCGCGGGTTGAAGTGGAGGGCTCGGCCGACCAGGCCCTCTCGAATGGCGCCGGCCTCCCCGGCGCGACCGGCGCGGCCCCTTTACGGGCATTGGCTCGGATGGTGGGACAGCAGCGGCCTTCGGTTCTTCGTCCGGAATCATGTCATCAAGTTGCCCGGCTGCGGCCCGTTTGCAAAGGAATTATTCGATGCCCGCGGAGGCTCGACCTTCGGCGGATTTGAGCTAAGTTCAGGGCCAAAATGCCGATGAATGAGCCCGAGAATGCCGCCGAAGACGCCGAGGCGCGGGATGTGAATGCCTCGAGTTCTTACGCGGTGTTGAGGAATCGCGACTTCCTCGTCTATCTCATCGGCCGCTTCGTCGCCTCTCTCGGCCAGCAAATGCTCAGCGTGGCGGTGGATTGGGAACTCTACGAGCGCACGCACTCGCCGCTGGCGCTCGGCCTTGTCGGCCTCTCGCAGATGATTCCGATGGTGGTGTGCACGCTGCCTTCCGGCCACGTAGCCGACAATTTCAGCCGCAAGCGGATCATTTTGGCGACGACGCTGCTGTTGGCTTTTGCCAGCCTGGGTCTCACGCTGATCTCCGCGCTGAACGCGCCGGTGGCCTGGATCTATGGTTGCCTTGTTGTCATCGGGGCGGCTCGAACCTTCCTCTGGCCGGCCAGCGCCGCGTTTTTACCGCACCTGGTCCCGCGTTCCTTGTTCTCGCGCGCGGTCACGATCAACAGCGGCACATTCCAACTCTCCTCGGTCGCCGGCCCCGTCGTCTGCGGCGCTCTGATCGCCATTCTCAGCAAACATCATTCGCATCCGGCGGCCGTGATCTATGCCCTCAACGTGGCTGCCTCGCTGGCGTGCTTCGGGCTCGTCCTCATGATCCGGCGCCAGCACGTCGTAGCCGCGCGGCAGCCGCTTTCGATCCGAAACTTGGGCGCCGGGTTCAAGTTTGTGTTCGAGAATAAAATCATCCTCGGCACGATCACGCTCGACATGTTCGCGGTGCTGCTGGGTGGCGCCACCTCGCTGCTGCCCATTTATGCGAAGGAGATTCTCCACAGCGGGGCGGATGGATTGGGGCTGTTGCGCGCGGCCATGCCGATCGGGGCGGTCGTCTGCGCGCTGATCCTGACCCACCGCCCGCCGCTGCAAAAAGCCGGCCGTTCCATGCTCTGGTCGGTGGCCGTCTTCGGGCTGGCCACGATTGTTTTCGGATTGACCCGATGGTTCTGGCTTTCCTTCCTGATGCTGTTCGTTTGCGGCGCCGTGGACAACGTGAGCGTGGTGGTCCGCCATTCGCTGGTGCAACTGCTGACCCCCGACGAAAAGCGCGGCCGCGTTTCCGCCGTCAATAGCCTCTTCATCAACACCTCCAACGAGCTTGGCGGCGCCGAATCCGGCTTCGTCGCGCAGTGGTTCGGGCCGAGTCTCGGCAACACGGTTGCCATGGGCTCGATCATTTCGGTCGTTTCCGGCGGCATCGGAACGATCCTCGTGGTGGCAGCCGTGGCGTTGATCTGGCCGCAAATCAGGAAGTACGGGCGATTGGACGGCCCTTGAAGCCGGGAGCGTCCGCTACTCTACCGATTTCCTTCCGAAATCCACCTGGTAATTCTCAATCAATTCCTTGATGCGGATCGCATCGCCCTTCTTATGGCCGTGGCTGGCCAGCGGATCCGATCCCCCGGAAGATTCGATCAGGATGTTCGACCAGACCAGGCCGGTCTTGATGTGGACGGACGCAACCTTGCCGATGCTCATGCTGATTTCATCCCGGTTGAACCAGGATCGCTTGCGCCGCGTCACGGCTTTGTCGCTGACTTCGATGATGGTCGGGAACATGAAGTTTCCCCGTGTCCACCGACTGGCTTGAAAAAGTTCTGAGGGCATAAATTGGGCGATTTGGCGGCAGAAGTGGTTGTTGAGGCCCCTCCTGCCATCCGAAAATCAACAGCACAGCCTATGACCCGGCCCCCATGGCTGTCAACTGCCGGCCCGTTTGCAATCGGGGGCAGTGTCAGGCATGCATCCAGGCGGGGGCATCTCCCGCCCGCCCGCCCGGCAACAGTTCATTTTGGCGCACTACGCGATTGACTCTCGCGATGCGTTTGAAAAAGTGATGGGGCATGATGCCAAAGATTCAACGCGCGCTGCTTTCCGTTTCCGACAAGACCGGCCTGGTTCCATTAGCGGAGGCGCTGGCCTCCGCCGGGGTGGAGCTCATTTCCACCGGCGGCACGGCCCGGGCCCTTCGGGACGCGGGTTTGAAGCCGGTCGAGATCAGCGACTACACCGGCTTTCCAGAGATGCTCGACGGGCGTGTCAAGACGCTGCACCCGAAAGTCCACGGCGGACTCCTTTACATTCGGGGCAACGACAGCCATGAAGCGGCCATGCGCTCTCACGGCATTCCGCCCATCGACCTGGTGGTCGTGAATCTTTATCCGTTCGAGCAAACGGTGGCAAAGCCGGGGGTCTGTTTGCACGACGCGATCGAGAACATCGACATTGGCGGACCCTCGATGCTGCGTAGCGCGGCAAAAAACCACGAGAGCGTGACAGTCGTCGTCGATCCGGCGGACTACGGCGAAGTCCTCGAGCAGATCCGGGCCTGCGGGGGGACATCGCTGGAGCTGCGGCGAAGGCTGGCGGCGAAGGTGTTCGCGCGGACGGCGGCGTATGATGCCGCCATCACCTCTTACCTGAGCGGCGTTTTTGAGCCCGCGGGGGGCGGTCTTCCGAAATCGCTTTCGATCCAGGCGCCCCTCGCACAGACATTGCGGTACGGGGAGAATCCGCATCAGGCGGCGGCCCTGTACGGCAGGTTCAACGATTTCTTCCAGCAGCTTCACGGAAAAGAACTGTCTTACAACAACATTCTTGACCTGACGGCGGCGGCGAATTTGATCGCGGAATTCGCGGAGGATCCGCCGACGCTGGGGATCCTGAAGCACACGAATCCCTGCGGTGTGGGCCGGGGCGCCAGCCTGCGCGCGGCGTGGGACGCGGCCTTCGCCACGGACCGTCAGGCGCCCTTCGGCGGGATCATCTCCGTCAACCGCGTTCTGGATGGCGCGTGCGCGGAAGCGATCGCCGGGATTTTCAGCGAGGTGATTGTCGCTCCGGAATTCACGTCTGAAGCGCTGGAAATTCTGCAAAAGAAGAAGAACCTGCGGTTGTTGAAACTGCTGAAGGCGCCTCTTCACGGCGGGGCGTGGGATGTGCGCAGCGTGGGGGCGGACTCCTATCTTTTGCAGGAGCGGGATTCAAAGGCGGCAACGGCCGGGGGCTTGAAGATCGTGACGCGGCGGGAGCCGACGGAGGAGGAATTGGGCGCCATGCTGTTCGGATGGCGGGTGGTGAAGCACGTGAAGTCGAACGCGATTGTTTACGCGAAGTCGGACCGCACGCTGGGGATAGGCGCGGGTCAGATGAGCCGGGTGGACGCGAGCCGGATTGCCGTTTGGAAGGCGGGTGAAGCGGGGCTTTCGTTGAGGGGCAGCGTGGTATGCAGCGACGCGTTCTTCCCATTCTCCGATGGCCTGATCGCCGCCGCGGAAGCGGGAGCGACCGCGGCCATTCAACCGGGCGGATCGGTGCGCGACCCGGAGGTGATCGCCGCGGCGGACGAGCGGAATCTGGCGATGGCGTTCACGGGCACGCGTCATTTCCGGCACTGAATTGTTTCGGAGCGGCGGGAGATGGCGGATGGATGAAGGGAGGAAGGCCGGCCCGGGGACGCCGGTGGAGCCGGCCCAGCGGGCCGTGTGTCTGTTGCGGCGCTTCAGCGGGAGAGCCAGTAAGCAAGAGCGATTTGTCCCGAGGAAACGGCAAGGATGACGGCCCAGACGAGCCGCTCGGCGGATCGCAGCCCGCGCTGGCGGGCTTCGCCAAGCCAGAATTGCAGTTTCAACGCGCCAATTTCCAGGGTGTCGCCATTTCGCAACACCGCCCTTTGCACGGGCTGGCCGTTGGCGGTGACGAGGGCATCCGGCTGGGTTTCGAGCACAAAGCCCGCGGAAGAGTTCAGACCGATCCGGAAGTGTTCGTTCCAGACTCCGTGTTCCTCGAATTGCAGGTCGCAGGAGGGATCGCGTCCGACCCGCACAGGAAAACGGCGGCCCACCCAGGTGGTGCCCGCCTTTTTTCCAGACAGAATCTTAAGCTGGACCATTAAAAGAGCCGACGCGGGACGTAAATCTTGTCTCCGGGATAAACCGGCACGTCGTACTGCGGGTCATCGAGAATTCTCTGGACGTTGATGACTTGCGTCTGGCCATTGGCGCGGGTGAGCCGGACCTTGTGTTTGTTGCCAAAATCGGTGAAATCGAGGGCGGCGGAAATGGCCTTGATGATGTCGGTTTCGCCGAGGTACGGCTCAGGGCCGGGCTTTTTCACTTCGCCGGTGACATAATAAAAGCGATCTGCGGGAATGATGGTCACGGTCATGTTCCTGTAGATTTTATCGTATTTGTCCTGCAATTCCCGCTGCACATCACCGGGTGTCTTTCCGGCGGCGACGACCGATCCGATGAAGGGAGGGGTGATAGTGCCATCTTCCTTGATGGCCTCGTGATGATCCTTGAGGAGGATCTCCTCGCCTGAAGTGGCCTGAAACGTGACCATCACCTGATCACCGATACGGAACCTGTCCGAGGAGCCGACTTTCGTGGTGGAGGCCAGTTCCGGGGGGAGAGGGCCATATTGAGGTCCATTGGTCCCGCAGCCTGTGACGAGCAATCCCGCCGCAACGACACTGAACAGCACTGCTCCCACGCCCGCAATTCTCGATGGTTTGATCATTCCCTTTTCTCCGATGACTCAGTACTTTGGTTTGATATTGATTTTGGTCTGGGGTCCGGCTCCGCTGTCGCCGGGCGCGGCCGCCTCCGTTTCCTCGTCGTTCTTGGAGTAGTACTCGTGATAATAGCCGCTGTAATAGTAGTAGTTTTCGTCCTGGGACATGTTGATGTTATTCAGGACGATGCCGACGAGGTTGCCGCCAACCTTTTCGATCATTTGCTTGGCGCGGATGTTCATGGGCTGCGGGTACCGGCGGTACTGGATGACCTGCAGCGTCATGTCCACCACGCTGGCGAGAATTGAGGCATCGCTGACGCCCATGATCGGAGGCGAGTCGAAGAAGACAAAATCATAGCGCTGCTTCAACTCGGTGATGAGTTCCCTCATTTGCGTGGAGCTCAAGATGCCGAGCGAACTGCTGGGCAGTTTGCCGCTTGCAAGAAAGTCCAGTGTCGGCAGATTCGTGGTCTGGATGACCTCTTCCAGAGTATTCTGTTTGAGGAGGTAATTGGTGACGCCGATGCTGTTGGTCACGTGCAGCATTTTGTGAAGCACCGGGCGCCGCAGGTCGGAGTCCACGATCACCACCCTGTTCCCGTTCTGGGCGAAAATGGTGGCGAGATTGAACACCGTGGTGGATTTGCCTTCGCCCGCGCCGGCGCTGACGACCGCGATGCTGTTCAGTTTGTCGTCCTTGCGTGAGAAGAGCAGGTTCGTTCGCAGGACGCGGTACGCCTCCGCATGCGGGCTTTCGGCCCCTTCCTCCATCAGCAGCCCCACGTTCTGTGGAATGACACCGAGCACGGGCGCCTGCAGCGTGCGTTCGACGTCGTCGATGGTCTTCACACTGGTATCGAGATACTCGATGAAGAAGGCGAGACCCACGCCGACGATCAGGCCGATGATGATGCCCAGGGCGATATTGAGGGCTTTTTTCGGTCTTTCGGGACGATCGGCCTTTTCGGCGTGATCCAGGACTTCGACCATGGCGGTTCTGGGAAGGGACAGCTCGGTTTGTTCCTGGGAGATCTTCAGTGCGAGGATCATTCGGAACTGGATTTTCTCGGCCAGCCGCTGTTTGGCCGTGTAGTAGGGGCGGCCCTCCTCGGCCGTCTTCAGATCCACCTGCTTCGCATCATCGAGCTTTGTCTTGAGTTCATCGACGGCCGCCCGGGCGGAATCCAGGCGGTTCTGCAATCCCAGAAGGATTCCCTTCACACGGGCCTTGATCTTTTGGTCCAGGTCATCGGCCATTTGCTGGGCGTTTTTATAAAGAGCGTGGTCGGGGGTATAGTCCTTTGCCAGGCTCAAGAGCCGCTGCTGGGAGAGGTCGAATTCGTTCAGGAGATTGGACAACTCGGCGTCGGGCTGTCCGAGCGCGGTCTGGATAGCCTCCCTCTGCTCGGACGGGTTCAGGGCCAGCAAATTGGTCAATTGCGATTCCATCCTCACCTGATCTGCCTCGAGAGCGATCAACTGCGTCGTCAACTGTCGTATCGCCTCCACGGACAGCGTGGGAGTCGGCATGGTGCTCATGGGATCGGGGTCCGAGATCTTCAATTCCGTGCGCAGCCGATCCACGTTTGTCTGCGCTTCCTCGACCTCCTCGATCTGCTCCTTCCATTGTTCCTCGAGGGCCTTGATGCCGTTTTTGGTCTGGTCGCGATTTTGTTCCAGGCGATGCGCCCGATAGGTTTCGGCGATGGCATTGGCGATCTTGGCGGCCTCGTCGGGCTTCTCGCTAAAAACGCGGATTTCGATGATGCTGGTATTGCGGACGGGGCGGAGGTCCATGCTGTGTTTGAGGATCTCCATCGTTTCGCTGGTTTTGAGCCTCTCGCCGCCGCCGTATTTGGCGGCCCATTCCTGGTTCAGGTTCAGATCGTTGATGACCTTGCCCAGGATGACCTCGGATTGGATGACCTCGAACTCCGTTTGAATGAAATAGGGATCATAACTCATCGGGAGATACTGACGCTCGTTTCCGAGCCCGGGGATGTCGGCGGTGTCGCGTTCGACCCGGATGCGCGCCGTGCTGGAGAAGGATTCAGGGAGGATGAAGGTAACCAGGGTTGCGGTGATGACGACGAGGAAAAAGACTGCCAGGATGATTGTCTTCCGGATGCGGATGATGCGCCAGTAGTCCAGGAAGTGCAGCCTGGATTCCTGTGTGGCGGGCGTTTTCGATTGATCCATAAGTCAAAAAAAGAGGGGGCCAGTCATGATTGCCCAGCCCCCCAAAACATGCTTCAGGCTATATTAATAGGTGCCTGTCACACCGAAGTAAACACGATTTCTGTCGTAATTCTCTTCGGGAACATCCGACTTCAACCAGTCATAGTTGTAGCCGACATCCGCGGAAAGGTAAGCGTTGAAGCTGTACTTCAGGTCCAAACCAACGAGGAACATGCGCTCCGAGGAGCCGTTAAACTCCCCATCCGTGAACGTCGAATTCTGGAACTGGGCCATCAAGCTGCCATAGAGCTTGGGAATGATGCGGTGACAGATATTCCCGTAAACAACCGCGGATTCCTCGCCCAACGTCAGGTTGCCCCTGGCATCGGGGCTGACGAGATCGGTGGGGTTTCTGTCATAGCTGAATCCGATCTCTCCGTAACTTTCCACGGCATAGTTATAGCGGAGGCTCGCCATCACGTACGGACTCACGTCGTTTGCATTGTCCGGAGAATTGTAGTACGCCGTGTCGCTCAAACCGGCGCGGAGCGATCCTGAGAAATCGGGATTGAAGTTATGATCGAGACCCACGTAGCCATAATGCGCCCGGCTGTTTCTGGCATCGCTCGTTTCGATGAGGTAGCCCGTCGGGATGATGAAGGGGGCGGCGATGATCTCGTTCCCCGTAAAATCCACCTCTTTGTATTGATAACCCACGATGGCGACCGTTTCCGGCATCATCTGGAAGCGCCCGTCCACATGGATCGAGTGCTCCATGCGATTCAAGATGCCGGCAAGACTCGGGGCGACCAGGTTCGGGAAGACACTGTTGTCTATTCTCACGCCGTGGTCGGCATAATCGAAGTAAGCGTTGGCGTATCCCAGCTCCAGCCCGAAGACCGGAGTCAACTGGGCGTCGAAATTGATCTGGCCATTATTGCGAATGTTGGAGCCGGAGACGCGCTGGGGTTCGGAGATGGCGTAAGCAGTGCGCAGAAAATCCGGCTCCTGGCCGACGACAAATGAATCCTTCACGCCGAGCTGGTACCGTTCGCTGAAGGCGTGGTCGAACTCGCCATCGAACTGGTGGTCCTGATCGTAGTGGCTTGTATTTCCGATGGGCTGCTTGTCATACCACCGGAGCGTATAGGTGTAATTGGCCTTGATGGTCGTTTGATCATTTCGCCAGTCCAACCCCACCCCGGGACTGACCTGACCTCCAAGTGAGCCGACCTTGTTTGTCCCATTGGGCGCGGTATTGATGTTGTCATCATAAAAGCCGCGCAATGTGGCCGAGACATTCCAAGGTTTGTAAGGCGGTGGCGCTGTGTCTTGTCCGTGAACTGCATTGAGGCATGACGCCCCGAGTGCAGCCAATCCCATAGAGGCAACGAATTTTTTCATAAGTTGTTCAGTATGTTTAACACCCCAAGAAGCAGTGCCAACAGTAAACCTGCTAGTTATTAAGAAAAATCACACCCGCTGTCAAATGATTCTTCACTTTTCCATTTTATAGAAAGGATGAAAAAAGCAAATACTTTTCCTGCTGATTCCCAGCCCCATCCCTGCTGAACCCTGCTGTCAATGGAAACACCGGCCGCGCCGGCGCAGCCGCGCAATGAACCAACGTCGCCCACTCACAGTAGATTGCTGAAAACGGGCGTCCGTTCAATTTTTTTGCCACAGCTTTGGCCTTCACGGCGGCGCGCAGCAGCCCTTATGGGTTGCTTGAGCACACATTATGTTGGACCGGGTTCGTTCGAAGCCGGTTCCTGGTTTATATCGGCATCTGGCGCCGTTAATGTAAGGAAAACTTTTTCCAAAGAGCCGGAATGGCCGTCTTGCCGGCACAATTCGTCGGGAGTGCCGAGGGCGATCAGCCGTCCGCGGTGGATGATTCCGATCCGATCGGCCAGTTCCTCCGCGACGCTCAACTGGTGAGTGGAGATGAGGACAGTGGCGCCGGCCCGGGATCGCTCCTTGAGGATATCCTTCACCACTCGAGCATGTTGCGGGTCGAGGCCGACCATGGGTTCGTCGATGATCACCACCTCCGGATCATGCAGCAGGGCCGACAACAGGGCCACGCGCTGGCGTGTGCCGTGGGAGAGTCCCTCGATGGGTTGGTGCAGGCAGGGTTCGAGGTCGAACCGTTCGACGAGCTGCCGGGCGTTGGCCTCAATCCGGGTGTCTTCCATTTGGAAGAGTTCTCCCATAAACCGGAAGAACTCCCAGGGGGTCAATTTGTCATAAAGGAAGGGGAAATCCGGAACGAAGGCCAGTCGGCGCCGGGCTTCGAGAGGAAAATCCTGGACGTCGAACCCGGCGACCCGCGCGCTGCCCGAGCCGGGTTTCATCAGCCCTGTGAGAATCTTCAAGGTGGTGGTCTTGCCGGCGGCGTTTGGGCCGAGCATCGCAAAGAATTCCCCGCGCGGTATGGCCAGCGTGACATCGTTTACGGCGATGAGATCGCCGAATTTTTTGACCAGATGAACCAGTTCAATCATGCCCGATCAACCACAGGGGTTCGTCACAGAGCCATCAATTGGTCGCTGACCAGGATCCATCCACCCGGCAGCTCGACCCGCAGGATCTCGCCCACGCGACTGACGAGTATGAGAACCCCGTCTCGATCCAGCAAATGGGTCTGCACCCGATAAACGCGGGCCTGCGCATGGCCGATCTGCAGCGTTTCCTCGCTGGCGTCCGACTTGACTCCCAAGCCGGGCGATCCCGGGGTTGGCATTGTCGGCGGCAGCGATCCCGCTTCTCCCGGCCACTCGCCCGCAAACGGCGCCCAGCAGGCGCTGACTAGGGCTTCGGGATTGCGTAATTCGGAGAATTTGAAGGTGTGTTCGAGCCGGGCCTCACCCTCCTGGGCGGACAATTGCACGGTTTGCTCGCGGGCGACAGAATGGATGTGGCACGATACGGGGCGGATTCTCACGTGGACATCCAGTTCCTGCCATTGGTGGTGGAGATCCACTTTGAGGATGCCATCGAATCGAAGGCGGTTCGTCCATGTCGGCATGACGACGCTGCCTTCAACCTGGAGTTGGTACGAACGGCTTTTCTTCGGCGCTCCCGCCGGCAGGGTGTCATCCGTCACGTTTGCCCACGCCTCACCCACACTGGTGACGCAGTGACAATACCCAACCCTCCGGCCACGCCAAACAACGCTCAAGGAGGAACTGTCGGGCGATGTCAGAATCCGGTCCCAAACCGATTCGAGCGCGACGGAGCTGGACCGGGCGTCGCGGGAACCGAACTCGGCGTGCCAGAGCAGGGCGTTCATCGTCAACCAGAACACGGTGATCAGGATGAAAACGGCCCGGGAAAGCATGGTGGATCCCGTCAGGGCGATGGAAGATTCAATCCCTGTCCGACCCTGAGCCGCTTGGGATCCAGGCCGGGATTGGCGGCGAGGAGAGCCTCGAGCTTGAAGCCGCCCTTCCGGGCGATCGAATAGAGGGAATCCCCGGACTTGACCACGTAGGTGTGGGTGGAGCTTGTGGTTTCCGGCGGACGAGTGTCGGCCGGAAGATTGTTGTAGGCGGGATGTGGCGCCGGGGCTTGCGCGGCCAGCTCGGTGTGCGCCGGTTTGTTCGTGGCGGTTGCGGAGGGGGCAGGGCTGGCAGGCGGCTGCAGGCGGCTTGCGTAAGCCCTCCACTTCTCGATTTCCTCGTGGAGCCGCTTGTTCTCCTCGGCGAGCTGCTCGAATTCGCGTTGCATACCCGGCGTGACCGGCAGGGGCAGGACGGTTTTCGCGAGGTCTTGCTTGCAATTCGTGATGTGCTGAGCGATCACCTCGGCGTTGTCCGAATTCGGGCGCAGCTTCAGGAACTGCTCGTAATGATAGATGGCTGCGGCCGGGTCGGGCTCCTTCTCCTCATACAACCATCCCAACTGAAAATGCGCTGATGCCGAATGCGGATTCGCTTCCAGCGCTTTTTCGAACTCATCGATCGCCCCTTTGTAATCCATGTTGTTGATGCAGCTCTTGCCCGCGAGAAAATGCGGCTCTTTCTCCTCCTCCATCTGGCTTTGACTGGAAGGCAGGCAGCCGTCCAGGCACGCCAGGAGCAGAAAGGCCAGCGCGCAGCGAATAAGCCGGACCGAACACGTCATGGGGCGACACTAATCGAACCGGCGGAAAGGCGCAATACGCGTTGGCTAAGTTCTCCTGTCGCGCGGCCTGTTCCTCTTGTCCCCGGGAACAGTGAAGGGATTTCCCCGGATTGCGACCGGCGACGGCAGCCGCGGAGCACAAAACGGGCTCATCAACAAATAGAGCCATCCGACCAGGAAGTGGGCGCAGACGGTGATGATCCATTCCACCAGATCGAGCGCCCCAAGCCCATACAGGACGATCCCCGCAGCCATGAGCAAAGCCCCGGGCGCCATCGCCGCGCCCGCCATCTTCCAGCTTTCCAACAAACTCAAGTCGCGATTGGCGTAGTAGCCGGTCAACCACACCGGTAGGAAGTAAACTGTCGCCAGGAGCATCCACCCTCCCATCAGCACCACAAGGGTGGTACCCGCACTGATCCACAGGATGGGAGGCTCCCATGCCCCCCACCAGGGCTCCAGGTCGGATCGGTTGAACGGGAGGGTCCAGTCCCTCGGATAGCCGGATTCGGCGCATCCGAACAAGGAATAGATCCGGACACTGTCCCTTCCGAATTCGACCTGAACGTGCGTCGGCAAGTGCAACCGGTCTTCATGATTCAGATCGACGGTGAAGGCGAGGAAATGTCCCTCGGACAGGGTTTGCGGGGATTCATCCGCCCAGTCGAGCCGACCCGCGCGGATTTCGCCCCGCGCTGGCAGGCGATGGATCGCGGCGCGGATGGAGGGGAACCAATCTGTGGCCAGGAACCAGACCAGCGACGCGGCGATCAGGGCGGCGGCGGCGAATTGAACGAGAAACAGGCGCCCCATCGAAGCGTTGGCGAATGCCGCCACCCCGCTCGGAGTCAGCGGCTGCCAGCCCTTCAGCTTTGCTGGTACCGGTAGTATCATGAAACACGACGTCGCCGTCGGCGCGCGACCGGCGGTTTCATCAGGCTTCCGATATTAGCGGGACGGGCGGCGATTGTCAGCGGTTGTGTCGGCCCTGCCGGGCGGGGTTTCAGGAGGGCGGCTGGCCCTCGGCGGCCGGGCGCGGAGGATTCTGGGCCTGGGGCGGCGCGAGGAGGACGGGAATCGGATAGCGGAGTTTCATGACGTCATCCACGAGCACCTCGACGAAATGGGTTCCCGCGGTCTTGAACTCGACCTGTCCGAAAACGGTGACATTGGTCGCCTGCAGATTGGGATCCTGCAGGCTGAATTTCACCTCGCCTTTGCGCAGCACCGTGGTCTGGTCCGGGGCGATGAACCGGACGCTTTCGGTGAATTGGCCGAGGCCCGCCGTCCAGCGATTGAAGACGCTCAACCTGAAGGCCACAACCGGCAGTTGCGGCACGCGGATAAGATTGATGACACCGATCAGGAAGAAGCTTCCCGTCACTTCCTGGCGGATTTCCTCGCACAGGAGCGAGCATTGCAGATCGGGCAGAATTCGAGTGGCTTGCATATTGTCAGGATTTCAATTCTCAAATGTGCGCGGCTATTTCGGCGGCGCGAACGGTGTTCTGCATCAGCATGGCGATGGTCATCGGGCCGACGCCGCCGGGATTCGGCGTGATTTTTCCGGCGACCGCTCGCACGCCGGCAAAATCCACGTCGCCCACCAGTCGCGAGCCGCCCTTGGCGCCGGGATCGGGCACCCGGTTCACCCCCACGTCAATCACAACCGCCCCCGGTTTGACCATGTCGGCCTTCACAAATTCGGGCGCGCCCATGGCGGCGACCAGAATGTCCGCCCGGCGGCAATGCGCCCGGATGTCACGCGTGCGCGAGTGGCAGATCGTCACCGTTGCATTCGCATTCGGCTCCTTCTGGCAGAGCAGGATCGCCAGCGGTTTGCCTACGATGTTGCCGC
Organism: Limisphaerales bacterium; assembly: GCA_003159675.1. Taxonomy (GTDB): domain Bacteria; phylum Verrucomicrobiota; class Verrucomicrobiia; order Limisphaerales; family BOG-1460; genus BOG-1460. Next base: position 54,085 of record PLQC01000124.1, on the reverse strand, counting down.
GGCCGAGGATGACGACCTCGGCGCCTTCGGTCCGCACGCCCGAATGCGCGAGCAATTCCCGGATGCCCGCCGGCGTGCAGGGTTTGAATCCGGTCGGATCACCAAGCGCCAGTTTGCCCACGTTCACCGGATGAAAACCGTCCACATCCTTCCCCGGCAGCACGGCGGAATACACGACGGACTCGCGGATCTGCGCGGGAAGCGGTGCCTGGACCAGGATTGCATGCAAACGCGGATCCGCGTTCAATCCTGAAATCAACTCGAGCAATTCCCTTTCATCCGCCGCCTCGGGCAGGACGTGAGTCTCGGAATGGATGCCCAGTTCGCCACAGGTTTTTTCCTTCCGGCCGACATAGACTTTCGACGCCGGGTCCTCGCCGACGCGGACGAAGGCCAGACCGGGCTGCACGCCGCGGGTTTTCAATCCGGCGACCCGCCGTGCCACATCGGCCTGGATTGTTGCGGCGATGGCACGCCCGTCGATGAGGTCGGCCCCCGCCATCACTCGATTACCTGGATGCGTTGAATGACAATGAGCGGCGTGTTTTTCCAGCGTTCGTCGAGACCTTCCTCGCCCGTGACGACAATGTGCAGCCCCTTGTAGCGGTTCAGGTCAAGGTTGGTGGATGTGGTGTAAAGGTAATCGATGGGTTTGTGGTTCTCCGGGCTGACCAGTTCAAACATGGTCGGGGCCTGAATGCTGGCGGTGTAGCGAACAATGCCTTCGCGCTGCACGATGCGGAGCGGCGGAGGCTCTTCCGCGGGCGGGGCGGCGGCCACTTCGTTCGTCGCGGCCGCGGCCATTTCATTCGTCGGGGCGACGGCCATTTGATTCGTGTCGGTCACGGCCTCAGTCGCAGCCGGGGTGTTGGTGGCGGCTTCGGCGGCCGGTGCGGCTTCGGCCACGGCCGCGGGCTGCTCGGGAGCGGCGGCGGCGAGCGCGGACGGTTCCTGGGTCAGGTATTGGGCCGCCATAAAAGCGTAGGCATTGGTGGTTGCTTCAATTTCCATCCATTTGCCCTTGGTCTGGATTTCCTGGACCCCATCGCCCTGGTGGAGGATCCCGAGAACGCTGTAATTCTCCCCCGGTCCGCCCCGCAAGTTCAGCTTTTTCGCCATGACGGTTTTATTCGTCGCGTCGATGTAGGAGGCATACACCCAGGCGTGGGCCTTTTCCGGCAAAGCGATTTTTGCCCAGACCGAGGGCTCCTCCGGTCCGGAATGCTTCAGCGTCACTTCCTGAATCACCGTCACGGGCTCCCCATTTGTCATGCGGGTGATGACTTCGCTGTTGAGCTTCGCCTGGCCGCGCACATTCACGTGCCGGGCGGCGACCACGGCCGGTCCGGGAACGAGCGGCACGGTCTTCAGCTCCGCAGCGGCCTCGGCGGCTTTTCGGGCGGCATGTTTGGCCCGGGCCTTCTTCCCGGCGGCCTTTTTGCCGGCAGGTTTGGCGGCGGGGGCATTGGTAGGTTCCGGCTCCGGCTGCACTGCGGCCGCCACCGGGGCGGCGGCGGGAGGTTCGACGGGCTCGGCGGGAACGGAATTGCTTGCTTGCTGCGCGAGCAGGCTCGTGGAAACCATCATCACGTAAACCGACCAAAGTTTCATTTTCATAACATCACTCAGCCAAGTAGAGATTTAATCTCCGGTTCTGTCAATGCCCGCCATTTGCCGGGTTTCAATTCGCCCAGTTTGATTTTTCCAATCTGCGTTCGCTGGAGCCGCTTCACGGTGGCACCCTGAGATTCGAACAGGCGGCGCACCTCGCGGTTCCGGCCCTCCGTCAATTCAAGTTCGACCGTGCTCCGGGATCGATGCGATGGAATCCACCGGGCCTTTTCCGCCTTCAGTTTTTCGCCATGATCGACCACGCCCCGGGTGAAGTTTTTCAGAGCCTCTTCGTCCACCCGTCCCTCGACGGTGACGACGTACTTCTTCCGGACTTCGTACCGCGGATGCGTCAGTCGCAGGGCGAATTCTCCATCATTGGTCAGGAAAATCAATCCTTCTGTGTCGTAATCCAGCCGGCCGACGGAATAGAGGCTGTCCCATTCCTTGGGCAGCAACTCGTAAATGGTCGGGCGATCGAACTCGTCCTTGCGCGAGCAGACGCAGCCCCGGGGTTTGTGGAGGGCCACGTAAAGCTTGCGCCGGGCGCGAACGCCCTGGCCGTCCACCGTGACGTGATCCCGCCGGGGATCGATTTTCGTGCCGAGTTGGCGGATGATTTCACCGTTCACGGCGACGCGGCCGGCCAGGATGATTTGTTCGCCGGCACGGCGTGACGCCACGCCCGCTTCCGCAAGGAATTTGTGCAGACGAACCATCCGGAGTTTTGAGTTGCCGATCGCCGATGCGGGACCTTCGGAAGCTCGGCGCTTCGTCCGGCCAAGGATCGAAAATCGCAACCCGACGGCGGGTTCAGGCGTCCGGTTTGGTCTTACGGAGGCCGGTGATCCGGTCACCGTCCTTCCACTGGCCGCGTTTCTTAAGCAGTTCCGTGCGCTCGAACCGCTTGAGCACATTCCGTTTGCCGCCCAACTTGGCCGCCGCACGCAAACTCCGATGCTGTGACATAAATCAAATTCTTAATGGTTGACTTGGCCGCCCCGAGCCGGAGCGGACGGTGCATCATGCCTGGTTGGGCGCAAAATGCCAATGGATATTTAGGCCCCCTCCGACGCGGGGGTGCGGGGGGAACACACGCGGTGGGCGGCACAGAATGGCCTTCCGGTGTTCCTAGCTGGCATTCAGGGAGGTCCAGATGGCCTCCGCTGCCGCGCGCGGATCCGGCGCGGCGTAAATGGGGCGTCCAACGACCAGCCAGTTCGCCCCCGCGGCCATCGCTTCCCGCGGTGAAAGCGTGCGCCTCTGGTCGTCGGCGGGGTTCGCCTCGACCCGGACACCGGGCGTGACCAGTTGGGTGCTGGGAGGAAGCGTCTGTCGCAGGTCGGCGACTTCGAGGGGCGAACACACCATCCCGCGGAGTCCGGCCTTGTTCGCCATGTTGGCCAGGCGCCGCACCTGACGGGCCACGTTGGGGTCGAGTCCGATTTCGCTGAGGGCGTTGCTGTCCAGGCTCGTCAGCACCGTCACCCCGAGCACCAGCGGGGGCGCATGGCCCAACTGCCACGCGCTTTCCTGCGCGGCCTTCTCCGCCGCCTTCAACATCGCGGTCCCGCCGCCGGCATGGACCGAGAGCATCTGGACGTCGAGCCTGACCGCGGCTTCGACCGCTTTGGACACGGTGTTGGGGATGTCGTGGAACTTCAAATCGAGAAAAACCGCCGCACCCAGGGCCCGGACGCGGCGCACGATCTCCGGTCCGGCGCTGGTGAATAATTCGCTTCCGATTTTGAACCCGCCGACCGAGGGGGCGATCTTTTGGGCGAGCTCCAGCGCGGCTTCAGCCGTCGAAACATCCAATGCGGCAATAATCGGATTTCGCATGACCCGACATTGAAACCGCATTTAAGAATTGCACAAGGCCAATTCACCGCGGCGCGGGAGGGGGGCGCGTCCGCAGGGCGTGTTGCCCAAAGGCTCGGAGCACGGACCGCTGAGTCCGCGCATGGGATATCTGGTGGGAATTCCTCCCATCCTCATGCATCCAGGATTCGCGCGGACATGGCTGTCCGCGCTCCGCCCGGTATGGGTAACACACCCCACACACCACCCCCGGTGCGCGGCCTTCAGGCCGCTTCAGCGTCCGAGCGAGCAGAGACGAAACGATTGACCTGTGGGCTTCCGAACGATGAAGCGGCGTAAACGCGCTCCGGCCTCTTTCCAATCGGGGGCAGTGTTCTGATGCGGATCGCGGGAGGGGCCGGCTGAATTGGCTGCGAACCGCAGCCCAAGCCGGCGCCCCGGGCCTGGGGCGCCGCCCACGCATCCTTCCCGAACCGGTTGCATTTCCGGGGACACGCGGTACCCTCGCGCCATGAGAAAGGCAGAAAAGGCGCCGGGGGATCCGGAACTCCGTCGCCGCATCCAGGAACTCATCGACTACAAAGGGGGAGGATACAACCAGGAAAGCGTCGGCGACATCATCGAGAGCGCGTTGAGGATTTTGAGCGATGTCGAGGACAGCGGCGACGTGCGGGTGATCCAGACGGCCATCCGCGAACTGCGGTATGCCTTCAAATTGTTCGTCCCTTACTCCGGCATCCGGAAGGTGACGATTTTCGGTTCCGCCCGGACGCAACCGACTAAATTGGAGTATCGGCAGGCGGTCGAGTTCGGCCGCAAGATTGCCGAGGCAGGATTCATGGTCATCACCGGCGCCGGCGGGGGCATCATGCAGGCGGGCCACGAAGGCGCCGGGCCGGAGAAAAGTTTTGGCGTCAATATCCGCCTGCCGTGGGAGCAGAGCGCCAACGCGGTCATTCGGGAGGACAAAAAGCTCGTCACATTCAAGTATTTCTTCACGCGCAAACTGATCTTCATCCGGCACTCGGATGCGATCGCGCTCTTTCCGGGCGGGTTCGGGACCATGGACGAGGGCTACGAGGCGCTCACGTTGATGCAGACGGGCAAGGGCCAACTGATGCCGCTGGTGCTGGTGGACCGGCCCGGCGGCACGTTCTGGAAGACCTGGGACAAACACGTGCGGGAACATCTGCTGCGCGACCAGTTGATATCGCCCGACGACCTGAATCTGTACCAGATCACTGATGACACAGATGAGGCGGTGAAGATCATCACGCGCTTCTACAGTAATTTCCATTCCAGCCGGTTTGTGAAGGATCTTTTCGTCCTCCGGCTGCGGCACGCGCCGCCCGCGTCCGCGCTGGGAGCCCTGAACGAGGAATTCGCCGACATCATTGCCGGCCCGGCCATCCAACGGATCGACCCCACTCCGGAGGAAATCCAGGACCGGGACAACGTGGATCTTCCTCGTTTGGCATTCGGGTTCAACCGGCGCGACTACGGGCGGCTGCGCCGGCTGATCGATGTGCTCAACGACCTGTAGCCGCCAAGGTGAATTGGCGGACCCGTCCGTCCGAGGTTACGCCTCTGGCAGGACAAAAGATTTAACCGCAGATGGACGACCATGAACGCAGATAAGCCCGATTCACTTCTCTCATCTGCGTCCATCTGCGGTGAACAATTCCGGTCGAAAACCGCCGGCAAATCCTCTTGACGTCCTCGGCCGATTTTGTTTTTTTGAATAGCGACCGGAGATAAGGGATCGACGGGCTTGCACTCTGGCTCCTTGGGTTCCCGGGGTTTCTCCTCATCGATTGGAAACGGGTGATGACCATTGTCATCGGGGTTGTGGCCGGACGCAGATCACTGCGTCGCGGGATCTTTTTGTCTTCCCCATCCTGGGTTCCCTGGAGCCGGTCCGGTCGTCTTCAACATTTCCTTCCGTACTGCAAACACTCAACAACCAAATCAACGCATGAAAACCAAAATGACTGGATCAATCGTGAGGTGCCTCCTTATTGCCGCCGCAACCGGGGCTTCGGCCCAGGTGACCCTCACCGGCACGAACTACACTGAAACGTTCGACGGCACACGATCAGGACTGCCGCGGGGGTGGACGGTGCGAACCAACGCCAGCGCGACCAGTCTGGGAACCCCGGCGTCGTTCAATCCGACCAACACGAGTTGGGGAACACAAACCGGCCAGTTCGCGAACTACGCGTCAACAACGGGCAACGGAGCGACAAACTTCTCGGGCGGGGAGAGCACCACGGTTCAGGGAAGTTGCACCAACCGCTGTCCAGGCATCCGCCAGACCACCACGTTTGGCGATCCGGGGGCGGCCTTCGTCCTGCAGCTCCAGAACACGATCGAGTTCGCCAACTTTCAGCTCAGCCTCGACTGCAATCTCCTGTCCGAACAGACAAACCGTTCGACGGTCTGGACGATTGACTATGGCGTTGGAAGCACGCCGGTCAACTTCAGCGTTCTCGGAACCTATGCCGACCCCCGCGCGTTCGGCGGAACGACCAAAGCGTTCTCCTTCGGAAATCGTCTGGATCACCTGGACCAGAATGTCTGGATACGCGTGGCGGCGCTGGATCCCAGCACGGGCAGCAACCGCTGCGACACCGTCGGAATCGACAACTTCAGATTGAGCTACAGCGCTTCCGGAACGCTCGCCCCGATCCCGCTCAACATTCAACTCCTCGGCGGCAACGCGGTGTTGACCTGGAGCAACGCCGCGTTTGCCCTGCAGTCGGCGCCATCGGTCGCCGGCACTTATACCAACGTGCCGGGCGCCACGAGCCCGTACACCAACCCGGCCGCCGGGCCGCAACAGTATTTTCGGTTGAAGGCGAATTGAGGATGGATTTTGCTTTGATTCGCAGCCGCTTTCCTGAAAATCCTCGCGACAAGAATGAATCGAGCCGTGTTCCTGGATCGCGACGGGACGATGATCGCGGAAAAGCATTATCTCCATGAAGTGGAGCAGGTGGAGATCCTGCCGGGAGCGGCGAAGGCGCTGAAAGAGCTTCAGGACGCCGGGTTCAAACTCTTTATCGTGTCGAACCAGTCCGGGGTCGGCCGGGGCTATTTCACCCTGGCCGACGTTGAACGGGTGAACGAACACATCCGGCGGGAATTCGCGCGCGCCGGGGTCCGATTTGAGGAGATTTACATCGCCCCCGAGGCGCCAGACGCGTCGAGCCGGGGTCGAAAGCCGTCGCCGCAGTTTCTTTTCGACGCGCGGGATACGTTTGGCGTTGATCTCGCGGAGAGCCACTTCATCGGCGACAAGCTGGTCGATCTGGAATGCGGCTGGAATGCGGGCGTGAAGCGGTGCATTCTCGTCCGGACCGGATACGGCGCGGAACTGGAACGCAATTCGCCCGGGAAGCTGCGGTCCGCCGTGGTGGTGGAGGATCTGGCGGCGGCGGCGGGGTGGATTTTGAACCCGGGTGGAACCGGTGAACGGGCGGCTGATTGAATTGTGCCGCCCTCTCCGGGCTGGTATCATCCGGGATCGATTGATCCGAAGCGTGGCCCGGGTTGCTGGGTGGCGCCCCGTTGGGGTGGTGTTTGACAGGTTTGAGTAACTCATGAAAATCCTTGGCCTCATCCCGGCGCGATACGCTTCCACGCGCTTTCCCGGCAAGCCGCTGGCGCTCATCGCGGGGAAACCGCTCATCCAGCACGTCGTCGAACGCTGCCGGAAGGCCCGGTCGCTCTCCGAAATCATTGTGGCCACGGACGACGCGCGAATCGCGGATGCGGCGAGAAAGTTTTGCCGGGTCGAAATGACGCGCGCCGGGCACCCGAGCGGAACGGATCGCATCGCGGAAGCCGCCGTGCGTTGCCAGTGCGATGCCGTGATGAACATTCAGGGCGACGAACCTCTGATGGATCCGGCGGTCATCGATGCGGTTGCCCGGGCGCTCGAAAACGAGGAGATGTCCACCGCCGCGGCGCCGATTGGGCATCCGGAGGAATTGGAGAATCCAAATGTCGTAAAAGTCGTTGTCAACACCGCCGGCCGGGCGCTATATTTTTCCCGGCGCACGATTCCGTATCTGCGCGAGGCCGCCAGTGGTTCGGTGAGCGAACAGTTGGCGGCGTTTCCATTTTTGAAGCACCTGGGCATTTACGGGTACCGGCGCCAAACGCTGCTGCGGCTCGTGCAACTTCCGGTTTCACCGCTGGAATCCGCGGAGAAACTCGAGCAGTTGCGCGCGTTGGAAAACGGAATCCAGATCGCGGTCGTGAAGGTGGATTACGACGGCGCGAGCGTGGATGTGCCGGAAGACGTGACGCGGGTGGAAAGATTGATGATCGATTCAACAATTTAACGATTCAACAATTTTAGTGAAATACATTTTTGTCACGGGTGGAGTGGTGAGTTCGCTGGGCAAGGGCCTGACGGCGGCCGCATTGGGCACCCTGCTCGAAAACCGCGGACTCAAGGTCGTGCTGCAGAAGTTCGACCCGTATCTGAACGTCGATCCCGGCACCATGAATCCGTACCAGCATGGGGAGGTTTATGTTCTGGACGACGGGGCGGAAACGGACCTCGACCTGGGCCATTACGAGCGGTTCACCAATGTGAAACTGACCCGGCTGAACAATCTGACCAGCGGCCAGGTTTACCAGACCGTTCTCAACAACGAGCGCGAGGGCAAATACCTTGGCAAAACCGTCCAGGTCATCCCGCACGTCACCGATGAAATTCAAAAACGGATTCACGTCCTCGCCGAACAAAGCAACGCCGACGTGGTCATCACCGAAATCGGCGGCACCACCGGCGACATCGAGGGCCTGCCGTTCCTGGAAGCGATCCGCGAGTTTGCGCTGGAAGCCGGCACGGGCAACGTGGTGTTCATGCACGTCACCTACGTGCCTTTCATCAAGGCCGCCGGCGAGTTGAAGACCAAACCCACCCAGCAGTCCGTCGCCAAACTGCGCGAAATCGGCATCGCACCGCACATTCTCGTGTGCCGCACCGAACGGCCGCTGGACAAGGAATTGCGCCAGAAAATCTCGCTCTTCTGCAACGTGCCCTTCGATGCCGTCATCGAGGAAAAGGACGTGGACCACAGCATTTATGAGGTCCCGCTGATGCTCCAACGGGAGCGGCTCGACGATCTTGTCTGCCGTCTGCTTCACCTGGACATGCCGCTGGCCAACATGACGCACTGGCAGGAAATCATGCGCAAGCTCATCGCCCCGCAGCACCGCGTCCGCATCGGCGTGGTTGGCAAATACATCGAGCTCCAGGACGCTTACAAGTCCGTTTACGAGGCGATCATCCACGGCGGCATAGCCAATGATTGCGGTGTCGAAATCGTGAAGGTGGATGCCGAGCAAATCGAACCCGAAGGCGCCGAGAATATCCTGAAAGGCCTGGGCGGCATTCTGGTCCCCGGCGGCTTCGGCGAGCGCGGCATCGAGGGAAAAATCAAGGCCGCCCGCTACGCCCGCGAAAACAATGTGCCTTACCTCGGCCTGTGCCTGGGCATGCAGATCGCCACCATCGAGTTCGCGCGGAATGTGTTGAAGCTGGCCAAGGCCCACTCGACCGAATTCGACCCCAACACGCCCCATCCGGTGATCGCCATGCTGGACGAGCAAACCAAGGTGACCCAGAAAGGCGGCACGATGCGCCTCGGCGCGCAGCCCTGCCAACTGGTCATCGGAACCAAGACGGCACAGTTATACGGGGCCTTCATCGTCAAGGAACGCCATCGGCATCGCTACGAATTCAACAATGCCTACCGCGAGCAGTTCGAGAAGGCGGATTTCGTCTTCAGCGGGTTCACGCCGGATGGCAAGCTGGTCGAGATCATCGAGCTGCCCAAGCACCCGTTTTTCATCGCGAGCCAGTTCCACCCGGAGTTTCAGAGCAAACCTCACCAGCCGCACCCGTTGTTCAAGGGATTCATCGCGGCGGCCCTCGCGCGGCTGCACCAGAAACCGCTGTGAAAATATGAAAACCAAGCAAACAGAATTGCAAAAGCAAAGAGCCGCTTGGCTTGCCAAAAATCCTTTCACTCCAAGAATGTCAACCGAAGAGGCGTTTCGGCTAAACGAAAAATTATTCCGGCGCTTTCCACCTACGCGTGAGGAAATAGAGCAAAGGCCGAAGCCCGTTAATGTGGAGTTCGTGCTTTAGATTGGCTGGGCCGGAGCAAGCTGCGGAGAGGCGAGGGAAAGCCCATGCCATGCCTCAGACTTGCCAATGCAACGACCAGCCGGAAACGTCTCCTCATGACAAAAACAGTCGAAGCCATTTACGAGAACGGCAAACTGTTGTTGTCGCAGCCGCTGTCGCTTCCTGAAAAATCTCACGTGCGCGTGACCATTGAGTCGGGCGACACGGAACGCGATGCGTGGCTGAAGATTTCCGAGGAATCGCTGTCGAAGACCTGGGACAACGCGGACGACGACGTTTTCAATGAACTGCTCTTGAAATGACGTCGTTCTCCTTCCGACTCCGTTCTCTGCTTCCTGGTTGAGTTTGCGCACGGTCCGGTTTCAGGTATTGTTTCGATATGACAGCGACCAAAGTAATCGAGGAAATCAAGCACCTGCCGCCGGCTGAACAATCGCAAGTCATTCAATTTGCTTTTGAACTGGCGCGCACGCGCCAGCTTCTGGGAAAAGAGCTGTCGACCCTGGCGCAGCGAATGGTTGATTCCGACGATCCTGCGGAGGTCGAAAAATTGAAAACCGCCCTCGCCCGCGGATTTTACGGCAATTAGCCATGCCCCACGTTCAGCGCAGCAATTTGCCTCGCCCGCTGTTCGAGCATTTGCTGGAACGAATCAAAAGCCGGAACGTTTCCGCGGACCAGCTCGGCTTGTTGGCGGAATGGCTGGACACCCGGCCTGAAGTGCCGGAAGGAAAATGGTTCAAAAGATTTTCCGGAATGATGGTGTGCGGCGAAGGTGAACTCATCAAAACTTTTTTGCAGGCCGGACAGGCTGCGACCGGCGTGGAGGTGAAGTAAGGCCGCTGCGTTCGCAGCCTGGAGTTTCTGATTCTAACCCGACCTCCGACTGCCGCACCGCCGGCGCTGCTCGAAGTCGAGCCGTTCTAGTGCTTTCGCGACTTTCTGTCCTGACACGCACGGCAGTTTAGGCATGGCCAACCTCGAACGTTGTGAGAAATGCGGGTGAACGTTCCGGCAACGTCTTTTCCTCCAGATAGAGCTCCGTGGATTCCTTCAAATTCGCGAAAGCCTGCTCTACTGTGCGGCCCTGACTTGTTGTGCCCATCTCCGTGTTGAAGGCCACCAGCCAGCGCTTCGTTTCACCCGGATGGAATGATCGCGGTCAATCGCTTCATGCTGCCACTTTAGGCCAAGCCGGGCGGGCCGGAGCCCACCATTCCGAATGCAGAAGGTTGATTCCAGAAAGATGAAGCCTTGCCGCGACGATTCGAGCAAACTGGGATTTCCTCATTCATCATTCTTTCCTCATCCTTTCAAAATCGTCGTTGTCGGGTGCCGCGGATAATCCATGCTATTTTCAAGTCAGCGTGCCGGTTCGGGTAGCACGGGCTACCAGCCTGTGCCGTCCGGCGACTCGCCGGACGGAATGGCGGCGCGCCTCAAACAGGCAGCCACGATTCCTGCCAATTCATCGCTCCCTCTCATTTCGTTCGGCGAGTCGCCGAACGAGACGGGCGAGTCGCCCGTATCCCCTGCCGGTTCTTCGTGTTAATTCGCAATTCGTGGAAAGCTCCGGCTCTTTGCGATCCGTGCGTTTCTTGCGGTTGATCGGCCACCGCGCGGACGGAGTGACACGTCCTGCCCTTCGTGCAGTTCCTCCCGCACCGCTGTCTCCGGGTTCAGGCAAATATCATGGCGGAATGGCACCCGTTCACATAAGTTCCAGCGACATCATTTGCCGTTGAACGATGACTTACTCGGACGCCATTCAATTTCTTTACAGCCTTCGCCTGTTCGGCGCGAAATTGGGTTTGGAGAAAACCTTCAAGCTCGCCGCGCTGGCGGGCGACCCGCAGAACCCGCTTCGCTTCATCCACGTCGCCGGCACCAATGGCAAGGGTTCCACGTGCGCAATGCTCGAAAGCATCTATCGCGCGGCGGGTCTGCGCGTCGGATTGTTCACCTCGCCCCACCTCGTCGGCTTCGCCGAACGCATCCAGATAAACCGCCGGTTCATCGGCGAATCGGACGTGGTCCGGCTGGTGGCGGAACTCAGGGAACTGAGTTTCAAGTTCGGAGGGCCGGCGGCATCCTGGCCCGCGGAAGCCGGAGATCCCAGCCAGGACCTGCACCCCACGTTCTTTGAATTCATCACCGTCATGGCGTTGCGCTATTTCGCCGGGCAGAAATGCGACCTGGTCGTTTGGGAGACCGGCCTGGGGGGACGGCTCGACGCGACCAACATCGTCACCCCGCTGGCGAGCGTCATCACCAACATCGGCATCGAGCATTCCGAATGGCTCGGCGACACCTTTGAAAAAATCGCGGAGGAAAAGGCCGGGATCATCAAACCCGCCGTGCCGGTCATCACGGCGGCAAGACCGGGCGAAGGGCTTGAGGTCATCGCGTCGGAGGCGGCGCGGAAGAAGGCGCCGCTGACGGTCGTCGAGCCGCTGCAGGCCGTCCGTCCTCCGTTGGACGCGATCGACCTTCCGCTCCACGGTCCGCACCAGCGGCTCAATGCCGCGACCGCCGCAGCCACCGTTCGGGCGCTCGAGGGGCTGATCCCCGTCGGCGACGCCGCGCTCCGCGCGGGCCTGGAATCGGTTCGCTGGGCGGGCCGCATGCAGCGCGTGCAGGAGGCGTCAGGGCAAACCCTCCTTCTCGACGGCGCGCACAATCCCGCCGGTGCCGAGGCGTTGCGCGTGGCGATCGAGGCCGAATTCCCCGAATCCAGGCCCGCGCTCATTTTCGGCGTCTTCCGGGACAAGGACTCGGCCAGCATGTGTCAATCGCTGGCGCCGCTGGCCGGGCGGCTCCTGCTCACGCCGATCCACAGCGACCGGACCGAAGATCCCGCCAGACTGGTGTCCGTTTGCCGCGAGGCCAACCCTCGCGCCCGCATCGAGGTCTGCGCCTCGCTCGCCGACGCGCTGGAGAAAACGGCCGGGGATCCCTTCGTCGTCATCGCAGGCTCGCTTTACCTCATCGGCGAGGCGATGGAATTGCTGCACCTTGCCGGTGCGACGGCGGAAGACGAGAAGAAATTAAATGAGTGGCTGCCGAAACGATAGCGCGCGCCCTTGCGTCCATCGCGGTCTGGAACAACACGGGCCCTGAATTCAACATGCGCGTCCAAGCCGTCACGTTCGATGTGGGTGGAACCTTGATGGAGCCTTGGCCCTCCGTCGGGCATGTTTACGCCGAAGTCGCCGCCCGGCACGGAGTCGGGAACATTTCACCGGATTTCCTGCAGACGCGCTTCAGGGAGGCGTGGCGAGCGCGGCGGCATTTCAACCACGTGCGCGCCGGGTGGGAGGAATTGGTGGATGAAGTGTTCCAGGGTCTCGCGGCCCTGCCGCCGAGCGCAACCTTTTTCCCGAAGCTTTACGAACGCTTCGCGCGGCCGGAAACCTGGCATGTTTTCGACGACGTATGGCCCACGCTGAACGCGCTTGCCACGCGCGGCCTCAGGCTGGGGATCATCTCGAACTGGGACGAGCGGTTGCGCCCGCTGCTCCGCCGGTTGCGGCTCAGTGGCCTTTTTGAAACGATCGTCATTTCCTGCGAGGCCGGTTCCGTTAAGCCGGCGCGAATCCTCTTCGACCAGGCCGCTTCCGGATTCAGGCTGCCCCCCGGCTCCATTCTCCACGTCGGCGACAGCCTGGAGAACGACGTGCGCGGCGCCGAAGCGGCGGGATTCCAGGCGCTGCAAATCCACCGCGGCGCCGGCAAGGCGGGGAAAGGAGCGCTGACAGACCTGTCCGGCCTCTTGACCAGAATTGTTGCACCAACGGCAAAAACGGATAAGTCTGTGTAAAGGAATGTCTCCGCGTTGCTAATACTTGGCGCCGCCTCGTTGACGCTGCGGCTGAATCCTCATTAGACTGCCTCTCGTATCGTGGCGCGAAGCAGGTTTCAATGAGAGTTGTCGGCAACATTTTTGGATCGTCGCTGGGGAAAAAGTATCTCATGGCCGTATCGGGCTGTGTGCTTTTTTTGTTTGTGGTCGCGCATCTTTTGGGGAATCTGCAGGTCTTCCTCGGTCCCGAGGCGATCAACCGTTACGGATCTTTTCTGCAATCGAACATCGAGCTGCTTTGGCCGGCGCGGATCGTTCTGCTCCTCATGCTCGGGCTGCACGTGTGGTCGGCCATCAAGGTTTCCCTGGAGAACAAGGCCGCCCGTCCGATCACTTATGCCGAGCATCAGCCGGTCGGATCCAGCTATGCTTCCCGCACGATGCTGATGAGCGGGACCATCATTTTCGTTTTCGTCATCTATCACCTGTTGCACTACACGGTGATGGTGCGGGCGGTGAACCTGACCGGACGGGATTTCGCCGCCAAGCCGGAGTTCTACGACGCGCTGGGACGCCATGATATCTTCAAGATGATGGTGGTTGGATTCAACAACGGCTGGGTGTCCGGCTTCTACATTCTCGGCATTGCCCTGCTTTGCCTTCACCTCAGCCACGGCGTGAGCAGCATGTTCCAGTCGCTCGGCTGGAAGAACAAGGCGTACGGTCCGTTTCTCGACCGGTCCGCTCGCGGGGTCGCCTGCCTGATTTTCATCGGCTACACGTCGATCCCGGTGGCGATCCTGCTGGGCTACGGAAGGGAGGCGTCGAAATAGCCGCCTATGAACCTCAATCCCGGAATTCCGGCCGGCCCGATCGCTCAGAAATGGGACCGGCACAAGTTTGATCTGAAACTGATCAACCCTTCGAACAAGCGGAAGTTCGAGGTCCTCGTCGTGGGCAGCGGCCTGGCGGGCGCCTCGGCGGCGGCGTCGCTCGCCGAACTGGGTTACCAGGTCAAGTGTCTCTGCTTCCAGGACAGTCCCCGGCGCGCGCACAGCATCGCGGCGCAGGGCGGCATCAATGCCGCGAAGAACTATCAGAACGACGGGGACAGCGTTCACAGGCTCTTTTACGACACCGTCAAAGGCGGCGATTTTCGTTCCCGCGAGGCCAACGTATACCGGCTCGCCCAGGTGAGCACGAACATCATCGACCAATGCGCGGCGCAGGGCGTGCCGTTCGCCCGCGAATACGGCGGCCTGCTGGCAAACCGGTCGTTCGGCGGAGCCCAGGTCTCGCGCACGTTTTATGCCCGCGGTCAAACGGGCCAGCAACTCCTGCTGGGCGCCTACCAGGCCCTGTGCCGGCAGATCAGCCTCGGAGCCGTCCGGATGTTTCCGCGCACCGAAATGCTCGATCTCGTCGTGATCGACGGCCATGCCAGGGGCATTGTGGCGCGCAATCTGGTCACCGGCGAAATCTCCTCTCACGCGGGCGATGCAGTCGTGCTCGCCACCGGCGGGTACGGCAACGTGTTTTTTCTCTCGACCAACGCCAAGGGCTGCAACGTCACGGCCACCTGGCGCGCCTGCAAAAAGGGCGCGCTGTTTGCCAACCCGTGCTACACCCAGATCCACCCGACCTGCATCCCCGTCAGCGGCGAACACCAGTCCAAGCTGACGCTGATGTCCGAATCGTTGCGCAACGACGGCCGGGTCTGGGTGCCGAAGCGGAAGGAGGACTGCGGCAAACCGCCCGCGTCCATTCCCGAACCGGACCGGGACTATTATCTCGAACGGAAATATCCAAGCTACGGCAACCTGGCGCCGCGCGACATCTCCTCGCGCGCCGCGAAGCAGGTCTGCGATGAGGGGCGCGGCGTCGGCCCCGGCAACCTCGGCGTGTATCTCGATTTCGCGGACGCCATCGGGCGGCTCGGGGAGGAGATCATCCGCGAGCGATACGGCAATCTCTTTGACATGTATGAAAAAATCACCGGCGAAAACGCGTATGCGGCTCCGATGCGCATTTATCCGGCGATGCATTACGCGATGGGGGGCACCTGGGTGGATTACAATCTGATGAGCACGCTGCCCGGCCTGTTCGTGGTCGGTGAGGCGAATTTCTCCGATCACGGGGCGAACCGGCTTGGGGCCAGCGCGCTCATGCAGGGTCTGGCCGACGGCTATTTCGTCCTGCCATACACCATCGGCGGCTATTTTGCCTCCGCAAAGCAGGCCAGGCCGGCCACCAGCCATCCGGAGTTCAGGAAGGCCGAGGAAGACGTCCGCGCCTTCACCCAGAAACTTCTTTCGATCAAGGGCAGGCGGACGGTGACGTCGCTGCACCGTGAACTGGGCAGACTGCTTTGGGAGAAGTGCGGCATGGCGCGGAATGAAGCCGGACTGAAGGAGGCGCTCAAACGCATCCCGGAGTTGCGCGCTGAATTCTGGAAAAACGTGAATGTGACCGGCGAGAACGGCGAGTTGAACCAGAATCTCGAATATGCCGGGCGCGTGGCCGATTTCATGGAATTCGCCGAACTGCTCTGCCTGGACGCCCTCCATCGCAGGGAATCCTGCGGCGGTCATTTCCGCGAGGAATTCCAGACGGCGGACGGGGAAGCTCTGCGGGATGACGAGCATTTCTCGTATGTGGCGGCGTGGGAATACCAGGGACCGGACAAGCCGCCGGTCCTGCACAAGGAACCGCTCGTTTACGACGAGGTTCACCTGGCGCAAAGGAGCTACAAGTGAATCTGACTCTGAAAGTCTGGCGGCAGAAAAACGCCAGTGCGCCCGGATGCTTCGAGACCTGCGAGGCGAAAGGCGTGTTGCCGGACATGTCCTTCCTGGAAATGCTCGACGTGGTCAACGAAGGCCTGATGGAGCGCGGCCAGGAGCCCATTGCCTTTGATTCCGACTGCCGCGAGGGCATTTGCGGCATGTGCTCGCTCGTGATCAACGGCATCCCGCACGGCGGACGTCGCGGCACCGCCGCGTGCCAGCTCCACATGCGGCATTTCAAGGACGGNNGTTCCCGCCGATCCGCGATCTGGTGGTGAACCGCAGCGCTTTCGATCGCGTCATTCAGGCCGGTGGATTCATTTCGGTGAACACCGGCGGAGCGCCCGACGGGAATGCGGTTCCGGTTCCCAAAACCGACTCGGACTTGGCCATGGATGCGGCGGCCTGCATCGGGTGCGGCGCCTGCGTGGCGGTCTGCAAGAATGCCTCCGCGATGCTCTTTGTCGCCGCCAAGGTTTCCCATTTGAACCTGTTGCCGCAGGGCAAAGTCGAGAAGGACCGGCGGGTGCTGAACATGGTCCGGCAGATGGATGCGGAGGGTTTTGGGAACTGCACCGTGACCGGTTCCTGCGAGGCCGTCTGTCCGAAGGAAATCAGCCTGAGTTTTATCGCAAAAATGAACCGTGACTACGGAGTCGCGATCCTGAAAGGAAAGTGACCGTCTCTCGACAGACTGCGCCGACGCGGACGCAGACGTTTTAAGGGCATTTTGTCCACGCCAGCGCAGCGAAATCCCAAGTGATGGAGCCGGCTCAGTCGGATTCTTCGGCTTCCATCGAATTCGCAAGATCCTTCTCGGCCAACACCCAGTCCTCGATCGTCAGCGGATGATCCGGCAGTTTGTCACGAAACAATTCGTACGCATGCTGTCTGACCGCCGCCTTGCTGAGGCCGGGGGTGAAAGGCTTCGGCTGATCCAACTTCTGTTTCATCGTCTTTTTCATACGAACACCTTTCCATGAAAAACATAACTCCATTTCCGACTCCCGCAACCGGCAATTGTTTCCTGCGCGCACCGCGGAAAATGGCCCAATAAATCCCTGGCCTTGCAGTTAAAGAAAGGAAAACCGGTCGACGGGTGGGGCGAGCGTCCTCGCNNTCGCCCCACCCGGATACTTCGTTGTCATTTATCCGTGTGAATCCGTCCCGCCGCGGCGGGATCCGAGGTTTCAATTGATTCGAGAGGAATTCATGCGCCTGCGGATTGTCCCGTTGACGCTCGACACCGTCCGCGCCAATCCCTACCCTCTGCGCCCGTTGGCTTCGAGGGTTCGCATGACGAAAACACGCAAATTATTGAGCGAATTGATCGCGCTGCCGAGCGTGAATCCGGCGTTTCTGCCGGCGGGCGACAGCCGCGCCGGCGAACGGCGCGTGGCGGAATTCCTTGCGGCCGTCGCCGCGAAATCCGGGCTGGAGGTGGAACTGCAAAAAGTCCTGCCGGACCGCTCCAATCTGCTCGCGCGACTTTTGCCGTCGGGCAAGGTTCGGCGCCGGATTCTGCTCGTGCCCCATCTCGACACCGTCAATGCCGAACCCGCGCAATTCCGACCGCGCCAGGGAAATGGACGGCTTTTCGGCCGGGGCGCCTGCGACACGAAGGGTTCCGTGGCGGCGATGCTCGAAGCGCTTTGCGCGATCGCGCGATCGGGTCGAAGGCCCCGGGAAACCGAAATCGTCTTCGCCGGCGTGGTGGACGAGGAGAATGCGCAGGCGGGTTCCCGCGCATTGGTTGCCGGCGGACTGAAAGCCGACCTTGCCATCGTCGGCGAGCCGACGCGCCTCGACGTGGTCACCGCGCACAAGGGCAGTTTGTGGTTGCGGCTGGAAACGCGAGGAAAGTCCGCCCACGGCGCGCGACCCGAGCTCGGACGCAGTGCCGTGCATGCCATGGCGCGTATTGTGGACTCGCTCGAAACCAGCTACGCCGCGAGCCTCCGCAAGCGCCGGCATCCCCTGCTCGGCACCGCAACGATCAACGTCGGCACGATTCATGGCGGCACGCAGCCCAATATCGTCCCCGATACCTGCGCCATTACCATCGATCGCCGGACGCTGCCGGGCGAAACCGAAACCGGCGTCCGGCGCGAGCTGGGCGGATTTCTTGCGCGGAAAAAGTTCAGGGCGGCCATCGTGAGCGAGAAACTTGCGCCTTGTCTGCCGCTCGAAACCGATCCCGACCTGCCGCTGGTGCGGCGGTTCGTTCGCTGCGCCGGCCAGCGGAAACCTGTGGGCGTTCATTTCTTTTGCGATGCCGCGGTGCTGGCCGAAGGGGGGATTCCCAGCGTCGTGTTCGGGCCCGGCGACATCGCCCAGGCGCACACGGCGGAAGAGTGGATTTCGCTAAAGGCGTTGGAGAACGGCGAGGAATTGCTCTTGCGTTTTTTGCGCTCGCTTCCTTGAACGAGGTCGCCATGGTATTCTCCTGAACACATGATCGCAGCCAAAGCCGAGCCTTCCTCCATGTCCAGTCCTAAGCACCACATCACCTTTTTCCGGCAGAGCGGTTGGATGATGCTGGCGACAACGCTGGGAGGGGCGATGATGTATGCCTGTCACATGCCCGCGAGCCGGATGCCGAAAGAGGAATATGGAGCCTTCACCACGCTCTTGTATGTCATCGGGCAGATGGGAATCCCGGCCGTCGGGTTGCAGGGAGTGTTCATGCAACAAGCGGCGGCGGCGCTGAATCCCGAACACGAGCGGGAGTTGGCCGGGGTCATGCGGGGAGTGTTACGCGGCACTTTTCTGCTCTGGCTCATCATGGCGGCAGCCGTGTTTCTGCTGCGCGACCAGATCGGCCACGCTCTGGGAATTTCCAACCCCGCGGCGCTTTGGATCGCGGTGCTGACCGGACTGGTGTTTCTCTGGCGACCGGTCGTGCTGGGCGTGCTGCAAGGACGCCAGAATTTTCTGTGGTGTGGTTGGACCGCAATCCTCGAAGGCGCGGTCCGCCTCGGCGGTGTGTTCCTGATCGTCGGCCTGCTGAAGGGCTACGCTGCCGGTGCATTGACCGCCGTCCTGGCAGGCTCGTGCGCCACCCTGATGATTGGTGGATGGTTCAGCCGGGATTGCTTCCGCGGCGAAGCCGTGCCTATGATTTGGCCCGCCTGGCTGGCGCGGGTGGTGCCTCTCACGCTCGGCCTCGGCGTCAGCACGTTCATGCTGGGTGCCGACATGATCTTCGTGCGCCATTTTTTCCCTCCGGCACAGACCGGTTACTACGCCGCGGCGGGAATCATCGGTCGCGCGGTGTTCTACTTCACAGCGCCGCTGACGGCGGTCATGTTTCCCAAAGTCGCGCGCAGCACGGCGTTGGGCGAGGAATCGAACGCGTTGAAACTGACCCTGGTCTTGACGGCGCTGGCGGGTGGGGGCGCGGCGTTCATGTGCACCTTGTTTCCATCACTGCCGTTGCGCGTTGTGTACGACAAATCGTTTCTCGAAATAGCCTCGCCGCTGGTTCCTTGGTTCACCTGGTGCATGTTGCCGTTGACGCTCTCCACGGTGCTCATCAACAACCTGATGGCCCGGTCGCGCTTCGCCGCCGTGCCTTGGCTGCTGGCGGTCGCGCTTGGCTATGGCCTGACCCTTTATTTTCGCCATGACACCTTCAAGACGGTGATTCAGACGATTGGCACATTCGGCTTGGTCCTGTTTGCCGTCTGCGTTTGGTTTTCGTTTCACAAAACCAAACCGCGAATATCCAGCCCGGTCGTCTAGTCCAGGGAATCGATGCCGGTGTCTGACTTTGGCGACAGGTGGCCTGCAGACCGAGGCTGCGGCGCTCGGAGTTTTCTGTAGATCCATCCTTCCAACGGACGCAACGGACGCAACCACCGGTAAAGCGGCGAGTAAACCAGCCGCAAACGGACCACCGAAAGAAACATTGTGATCGAAGCCCGGAACAGCGAGGAGGTCACCTTGGAACCCATCTTGTCCGTCCACTCCGTCGGCACTTCCAAAACGCTGAACCCGGCGCGTTTCAAGGACACCAGAAGATTGACGTCGAACGCCAGATCCGCGATGCGCAACGAGGCGTGGATTTTTTCCACCGCCGCCCTTCGCATGACTTTGCACGGGCATTGCGTGTCCTTGACGTGCATCCAGAACAGCACTTCGACGATGACATGGAAGCACCTGCTGGTGAACCGCCGCAATCGGGTCTGGGCCTCGTGCAGCACGGCACCCCGCAACCAGCGCGAGCCGATGACGCCATCCGCGTCCTTCGTCCGTTTGACCAGGTCATGGAATGCGCGCGGGGGCGATGCCCCGTCCGCGTCCACATAGCCGATCAAATCCGCCAGCGGCGCGAGTTTCAAGCCTTCGATCAACGCGCCGCCCTTGCCGATCGCCTCCTTGAATTCCAGGGCGCTGATAAACGGGAACCCGGCGGCGACGCGCTGCACCGCGCCCAGGGTGTTGTCCCGGCAACCGTTCAAGACGACGACGAGCTGGAACTTCCCCCGATAGTGTTCCTGGAAATAGAGGCCGTAATCCCGAAGCACCGGTTCGATCCGCTGCTCTTCGTTGTATGCGGGGATCAGCAGCAAAAGACTGGGTTCGGTCACGCGTTATGAATTAGCAGAGAATCGGCCAAAATCAACCGTGCAGCTTCACGTCAGGTTCAGCTCCCGGTGGATCTCAAATTTCTCGATCCGTTTGCGCAGCGTGGCGCGCGTGATGCCGAGCAGCTTCGCGGCCTGGACCTGGTTGCCGCTGGTCTCCTTGAGGGCCTGGATCACCAGCTCGCGTTCCACCGCCGGAATGAGCCTCAATTTGGGATCCTTGCGCGCCCATTGAAACAGCCGCCGCGCCAGCATCACCACGTCGGTCATCCCCGCCTCCGCGCCCGTGGCGGGCAGGGGCGCGGACGCCGAAGCGCTGGTGGACACCGGAGACGCGGCGCCAGCCATTTCCATGGGCAGATCGCTCATCAAAATGGCGTCGCCTTTTGCGACGACGAGCGCGCGGCGGATCACGTTTTCCAGTTCGCGGACATTGCCCGGCCAATGGTACTGCTCGAGTGCCTTGATCACGCCCGCCGCAATGGATTTGGGCGGCCTCTGCTGGTCGCGCGCCAGCTTTTTGAGGAAATAATTCACCAGCAACCGGATGTCCTCGCGCCGCTCGCGCAGCGGCGGAATGTGAATGCGCACGACGTTCAGGCGGTAAAACAGGTCCTCCCGGAATTGACGCGCGGCAACCGCTTCCTCCAGGGGTTTGTTGGTCGCCGCGATGACCCGCACGTCCACCTTGATGGCGGTGTTGCCGCCGACGTGCTCGAAAGTGCCGGACTGCAATACGCGGAGAATCTTCGTCTGCGTCGCCGGCGTCATGTCGCCGATCTCATCCAGGAAAATGGTGCCGGCGTTGCATTGCTCGAATTTTCCGATGCGCTGCATGGTCGCGCCGGTGAACGCGCCCCGTTCGTGGCCGAACAGTTCGCTTTCGAGAAGCTGTTCCGGGATGGCGGCGCAATTGACCGCCAGAAACGGCTGCGTCCCCCGGTTGCTGTGGTGGTAGATCGCCCGCGCCACGAGTTCCTTCCCGGTGCCGCTTTCGCCTGTGATGAGCGCGGTGGCGTCGGTGCCCGCGACCTGCCCGATCATTTTGAACACCTGTTGCATCGCTTCGCTGCGGCCGACGATGCCCAGCTCGTAATCCTCGGACTCGAGCAGCGGCTGGTAGGAGACGACCTGCCGCATGTCGTGCGCGGCCTTGAGCGCCTTGGTGACGATCTCCTTGAGCTTCAGCACGTCGAACGGCTTGAGCAGGTAATCGTAAGCGCCGAGCTTCATCGCTTCGATGGCCGTTTGCGTGGTGCCGTAAGCGGTCATCAGGATCACGAGCAGTCGCGAATCCATCTGGCGGATGCGCCGCAGCGTTTCCAACCCATTCATCCCGCCCATGCGGATGTCCATGAGAACCAGGTCGGGTTTGATCTTGGGAATCAGCTTCAAACCTTCCTCGCCGCTCGAGGCCGTGGTCAGCTCGATATCCGGCGAGTCAAAAATCCGCTGAAACGAGTATTGGACGTCCGTTTCGTCGTCGATTAGCAGCAACTTGCTCATGCACTCTTAATTCTACCGCAGCGTAAAAATAACGAATTGAGCCGCAGAGAACAGAGAATTCTTCGCAATCAATCAATCGTTGAAGGGCGTATCCTGAAACTGCCCTCGATTGCAAACAGGCCATTCGCGTTTACGCCGCTTCATCGTTCGGAACCGCACAGGTCAGTCGTTTCGTCTCTGCCCGCTCGGATCCCGAAGCGGCCTGAAGGCCGCGCACCGGAGTTTGCCGGGATCATTTCATTCGATCCTTCACCCATTCCCGCGCTTCCGCCGGTGTTTTCAGATCCCCCTGCAGTTGTTTTTCCCGGAGCTCCGCCAACACCCGGCCCAGCGCGGGACCGGGCTTCAGACCCAGGGCGATCAGATCGTCTCCGCGCAGCAGCGGCGGGCGGATTTCGGGCTGCGTTTCCAGCGCGCTCGATTGCGCCACGAGAAAATCGTAAACATCCAGGCGGCCGTGCGACCCCAGGCAGTCCAGGCGGTGCAATTCGAGCTCCAGCGGGAACGTCGGGCGCAGCAGAAGCCGGCGCAAGGTCGAGGTCCGCATGCGCGGGGCGTCCTTGAACTGCATGTGACAGCGCACGGCCTTGACGATGGTGTCGATCTGTTTCCGCGGAAACCGCAGCCGCTCCAGGATTCCTTCCGCCATGTCCGCCCCGATCTTTTCATGCTCGTAAAAATGAATGCCGCCCGTCCTGGCGTCGCGCGACGCCGTCACCGGCTTGGCGACGTCGTGCAGCAGCACCGCCCACGGCAGGGACGGATTGGCGTCCGCCGGCAGGCGGGCCAGCATCAGGCGCAGGTGGTTGAACACGCTGCCTTCCGGATGATAATCCGGCGATTGTTCGCAATGGACCGTGGCCGCCACCTCGGGCAGGATTTCGGCCAGCAACCCGCTCTCACGCAGCAACTCCAGCCCCCGCGCCGCGGGTGTGCCGCCCGCAGCGCCGCCTGCGGAAGGCTTGTCCGAACGTCCGGACAAACTCCCCGGAGACGGAACTTCCGAAGCGCGGGCATCGGCAGGGACAGGCCGCCGGGCGGCCGGGCCGGCTCCGCCCGGGTTGTCGGTCTGAAGCGGCGAGGGAGCGAGAAGCTTGATGAGTTCGTCCCGAATCCTCTCGGCGCTGATGGATTGGATGCTCGACGCATGCGCGCGCAGCGCCGCGAAGGTATCCGGCTCGATATCGAAACCCAGTCGCACGGCGAAGCGGACGGCTCGAAGCAGCCGCAGGTGGTCTTCGGCGAACCGATCCGCCGGCGAACCGATCGTGCGGATGACCCTCGCCCGCAAATCGGCCTCGCCGCCGACCCAATCGTGCAATCGCCGCTGCACGGGATCGTAAAACAGGCCGTTGATGGTGAAATCGCGACGGCGCGCGTCGGCCATCGCGTCCCCGAACGTGACCTGATCAGGATGGCGCCCGTCCCGGTAATCCGCCTCGGCCCGAAAGGTCGCGACCTGAAAGGGGCGTTCGGCCTCGACGACGATCATGACGCCGAATTTGCGGCCGACGGCGATCGTGCGCCTGAACAGTGTTTCGACCTGCTCCGGCCGCGCGGAGGTGGCGATGTCGTAATCGCCCGGTTCCCGATCCAGCAGAAAATCGCGCACGCAACCGCCGACCCAGAACGCGGCGAACCCGGCGTCCTGCAGGCGCCGGACGATTCGGGTCGCATCCTCGCGCAGCGAATCCTTCATAAAACTCCAATTCACAACAACCAGGACCGGCCCGCCGGCCGGGAACGGGGCGGCTCAGTCCTGTCCCCAAATCTGTTTCAGATGTTCGACTCCGCTCCTCGCTTCCGCCGGCGACAGGGAGGGACTCAATTCAAACACCTTGATGCAATCGGGCCTCACCATCGGCTTGAGCGCGGCAAAATCAATCCCGCCGGTGCCGGGCGCGCAGTGGTCTCTTCCCGGAAACTGGACGTCGTGGATGTGAAAGCCGGCCAGCCGGTCGCGCAGCGATTCCAGGTGCATCGCGTGGTGGATGAACCCAAGGTTTTCCTTGATCTGCGCATGCCCGGTGTCGTGCCAGTAAACCAGGTTGGGGCCGGGAATCTCGCGGAACAGAAGGAAGAAATCACTGTCGACCGGCAGTTCCTCGAGGGCCTGGCGGTTTTCGACGCCGAGTTTGATGCCGCGCGACCCGGCTTCCGGCACCACCTTCTTCAAGGACTCGATCGTCCGCTCGAAGAACGGCACTTTCCTGGCCTCGCGCCGTTCCTCGAGCTCGACGCAGAGTTTTTGGTATTTGGGAGTTTCCCTTTCTCCGCGGGCGGCCATTTCCAGGAGCTTGTTCGTGTACGGTTTCATTTCGATGCTGCCGAGGTGGAGCACGACGACGGGCGCTTGGACGCGGGCGGCGAATTCGATGGTTTTGAGCGTGTAACGCTCGGCCAGCTCACGCTGGCGGGGGCGTTCGTCCGAAAACTGGTACAGGTTCGGCGCGGCATGGTTGACTCCCATGGGCAGCGGGCAGAAATTGTGGACGCTGGAAATCTTGATTTCCCCGGCGTTCACGGCGTCGAGGATCCCGGGCATGAGACTGACGCGTGTGCCGTGGCTCAATTCGGCGTATTCGAATCCGAGTTCACGGATCTCGCGCAGCATCGCCCGGCCGTCGATGTGGCGGTGTGAATTCCAGCAGGTGGAAAAGGAATACATGATACCTCGGGCCGGAAGTCTTCGAATGACGCGGTTTGGGCGGATGGAAATTCCAGCGCGTCCTGGTCCCGGCATTCCATCGCTCCCTCAAGGAGTTTGCCGGGCGCGACCGCTTTCGGCGCGCCCGGCGATAAAGGACCCGCAATTCACAGGTCTGCGTAGCGGGCGGTTAACATCGCGGAAAACCGGGCCGCTTTTTTCTTGCGTCGGCCGCGTTCGCTCGGCTTTTCAAAATGCCGGTGGTTCCGGACAATTTTCAGGGTGCCTTCGCGGTCGATTTTCTTCTTCAACCGCCGCAGGGCCTTCTCCACGGACTCGCCTTTCTTAAGCTTAATCTCGGTCAAACTCTTTCACATCCTCTCCAACGGACTCGGGAATCGCGGCCACCATGGCCGCGAATTCCTCTTGAATCAGGGGCAAAGAGCTTATTTTCGCGGGCGGAAATGTCAACCGGCAAAATCAAAATCATCTGCTTGCGTTCGACCGGCATTTCGGCGCATCGTCTGGCATGGGACTGCCCACTGAACCGGTTACTTTAAGCGTCGAGCAGATCAACGATATAAACCAAAAATTGTCCACCATGCGACACGACGTGAACAACCATCTTTCTTTGATCCTGGCGGCGGTGGAGCTGGTCCGACACAAACCGGAACTGCTCAAGCGCATGCTGGAGACCCTGGCCGGGCAGGCGCCGAAAATCGGCGCGTCGATCAGCGGCTTCTCCGGGGAATTAGAAAGAACATTGGGCATCACCCGATCCTGATCGCCGGATTTGGACTTTTGCGGGCGCACGATGTGTGGAATGATGCACCCGATCGAACGGACCGAAGCGGAGTTGATTGCCGCGGTGTTGGAAGGCGATGCCGCAAGCTTCGAACCTCTCGTCGAGAAATACTCCCCACGCCTTTTTGCGACCGCGCGCCGCTACGCCCGTCGCGAAAGCGAAGTCGAGGACATCGTCCAGGAGGTCTGGCTCAAGTCCTTTCAGAAACTCGGGAGCTTCCGCGGGGACGCGCCCTTCGAGCATTGGCTCATGCGGCTGGCCGTCCGCACCTGCTACGATTTCCTGCGCAACCATCGGCGGAACCGGGAGGATGCCTTCTCGGAACTGGGCGAGTCGACGGAGGAATGGTTGGACCGCCTCGTCAGCCAACCCGCAGGCGGGGACGAGCGCGCCGATGCGGCGCGCCAGTTGATCGCGCGCGTCCTGGAGAAGCTTTCGCCGCCGGCGCGGCTGGTGGTCACGCTCCTGGAAATCGAGGATCGTTCGTTGAAAGAGATCTCGAAGCTGACCGGCTGGTCCGTGCCGCTGGTTAAGGTGCGCGCGTTTCGCGCGCGCCGGGAAATGCGCGAAATACTGGCCAGGATCGCCAAAGACAAATACCTGTAACCCGAAACCCCGCAAATCCGTCTGATTTATCGCCGGTCGCATGAATTTGAATGACTTACACAAGGAACTGATCGCCGCCGCCCGTTCCCAACTCCCGGGAGATCGCGTTCCGCATACCTTTGAGAAGCGGGTGATGGCGCTGCTGCGGGAACCGCTGGCGCCGGATTACCGGGAATGGTGGGCGCGCGGGCTGTGGCGGGCCGCCCTGGCCTGCCTGGCGTTCATGCTGCTGCTGGGGACACTGGTCCTCGCGACGCCTCCCCGCAATTCTCCCTCAAATGATTTGTCCCAGGATTTCGAAAACACAATGCTCGCTTCGATGAATCAAGACACCGATTCGACATCCACCTGGTGAACACCTGGAAAGTCATCCTGGCCACGCTGGTCATTTTGGGAACGGGTGTCATCACAGGCGGCCTGTTGGTCGGCTACTCGGACCGGGCTTGGCGCCGTCCGCCCCCCGAGCCGGCCCTCACCGAGGGTCCACCCCCGACAGCGGCGGCGCCGGGCGCCGGTGCCGCCCGCGAAAACCGCCTGCCCGGTCTGCTGCCTCCCCCCCTCCGCAGGGACTTTGTGGAACGGCTCGATCGCGAATTGAATCTCAGCGCGGAACAACGCGAGGAGATCAGGAGGGTCGTCACCGAGGGGCAGCAGCGGACCCGGGAGCTCTGGCGCCTCGAATGGATTGCGACGCGGCAGAAGATCCGCGCCCAACTGACACCCGGCCAGCGAATCCGCTTCGAACAATTGCTCAGGCCGCAAGCCCGCGACCCGCGTCGAATCCCCGCAGGCGCCCGCTCCTCAACCAATTCGCCTGAACCCGAACCCGGCCCTGAAGCGGCTCCGACCCCTCCGTCATCGTCCCCCGACGGAAGCCCGTCCCCGTAGGAGTTTTTTCTGGCCGACCGCGCCAAGGGTGGTTAATGCTGGGCACAGGGACCAACAGGGAACTTTGGCGATGGCAAATGGCAAAGGTGGGCGGCGATGGCAGATGGCCAAGGCTGGCTCCAATGGCAAAGAGGGCTTTGTTTCCACATTCAAAAAACCAACAACAAGCAGCAAAATACGAAAGGGAATCCCATGGCCAAATACCAGCACTTCGAGGAATTGCCCGTGTGGCAGGAAGCGGCGCGACTTTACAATGCCGTGCTCGATCTTTTGGAGAAACCAAACGCGCCGCTCTCGCCTGGCTTTCGCAACCAACTCGACCACGCCGCCCTTTCCGTGTCGAACAGCGTCGCCGAGGGTTTTGAACGTTCAACCACCAACGAACTGCTCTCATTCATCGCAATCGCGCGCGGATCGGCGGGCGAGGTGCGTTCGATGATGGCGGTGGTGAAGGACCGGCTCAGACTCAAGCGCCACCTGACGGCGCTGCAAGCCATACGCTCGCTGGCGGAGTCCTGCGCGCGGCAGCTCACAGGGTGGGCCGGCGCGGTTGACAAATTGCCTTTCGAGGGGCGTCGCCATTTGCCGCATAAAGAACGGCAATCGCGCGAGGCAGGGGAGAAGGCCAGGGATTTTCGACTGAACTTTCTGCGCAACCTCAAGCCGGGCCACCCGCTCTACACGTCGCCGGAAGCCCGAGCAGCAAGAGGAGAGGCGCCGGAATAGCTGATGGCAAATGGCAGATGGCAGATGGCCAAACGCAGATCACGGATGGCCTGGAGCGTTTTCAACGCCTGCATGGCCATCAAGAGCCATCCATGCTGGGGTTTTCGGAGACTTTGTGGCTACAGTGTTGTTTAAACCGCTCTATAGTAAATGGCGGATGCCTGATGTCTGATGGCGCATAGCGGATGGGAGATGACGGATGGCAAATGCTTTGGGCCGCTGTCAGTGAGCCTGTGCTCTGTCACGCCGCTCTGCCATTTGCCATTGGCCATCTGCCTGCGTGTCGCGAAACGCTCAGGGTGCGGGCCGTAATTTCCAATTCCGGAGCCGCAGCGCGTTTCCGATCACGACCAGATCCGAGAAGCCCATGGCGGCTGCGCATAGAATCGGGCTCATGAACCCCAGGGCCGCGAGGGGGACACCGATGGCATTGTAGAAGAACGCCCAAAACAGGTTCTGCTTGATCGTTCTCAAGGCGGCCCGCGCCAGCCCGAGACTTTCCGGGACGGATTCGAGTTCTGAATTCAGCAGAATGATGTCCGCCGCTTCCCGCGCAATGTCGCTCGCGCGACTCACGGCGATTCCCAAATCAGCCTGTTCGAGCGCCGGGGCGTCATTGATTCCGTCTCCCACGAACGCCACGCGATGGCCCTGCTGTTGAAGCGTTTTTACGAACCGGGCCTTCTGCTCCGGGCGCACCTCGGCAAGGGTGTTTTCCGGTCGAACACCGGTTTGCCTGGCGATGCCGGCCGCGGTGAGGGCGTTGTCGCCCGTGACGAGATAGGTCTCGAGCTTCTGCCGGTGCAATTGCCGGATGACCCCGGCAGCGCCCGGTTTGACCTCGTCTTTCACGGCGAACAGGCCCCATAACGAAGTTTCGACCGCCAGACCCGCCAGGGTCGCTCCCTGTGCGGACCACTCGGCGATGAACGCTTCGCCGCCGGCAAGGTCCACTCGTAGTTCGCGCAGCCATTTCAGCGAGCCCAGGCGCGCGCTCTGCCATCGGCCATCCGCGAGCCGGCATTTTGCCTGCACGCCGGCGCCGGGAATTTCCTGCCACTCGCGGATTTCCATTTCACCGGGATCGGCGCTGGAAATGGCCCGGCTGATCGGATGGGTCGAGTGTTTGGAGAGGGCGGCGGCCAGGGGCAGGGCGGGGTTCCCGCGTGCGGCTCCGCCCTCTGGCGACTGCCATGTCTTTGCCAGGCTCGGTTTGCCGGCGGTCAGCGTTCCCGTCTTGTCAAAAACGACCGCCGTGATGCGGCCGGCCTTTTCCAGGGCCACGCCGTCGCGGATCAATATGCCGCGTTGGGCTCCAGCGTTGGAAGCGGCCATGATGGCCGCCGGAGTGGCCAGGCCCATGGCGCAAGGACAAGCCACAATCAAAACCGCCGCGGTCGTGACCGCCGCCGCCGCCAGCGCCGTCACCGGCGTGTGCGCGGGCCAAAGAAACTGCGCGAGCCAGTCGTGAACGTGCCTTGCGGAGTCCGGTGCCAGGCCCCACCACAGTCCGGCGAGAGCCGCAATGGCCACCACGACCGGCACAAACACGCTACTGACACGGTCGCCCAGGCGCTGGATGTCCGCGCGGCTGGTCTGTGCGCGCTGCACGGCGGCGATGATCTGGGACAGCGCGGTTTCTTCGCCCGTGGCGGTCACACGCATCGCCAGGCGGCCATTCAGGTTCACCGTTCCCGCATACAGCCGGCTCCCCGCCGTCTTGTCCACGGGCGCCGATTCACCGGTAAGCATCGATTCGTCAATGGCGGAATCCCCCTCGATGATGTCGCCGTCGGTGGGAACGCGGTCGCCAGGGCGCAAGGCGATGGCGTCGCCGACCTGTAAATCGGTCACGGGCACTTCGGTTTCAGTGCCTGCCGCATTCCGGCGCCGCGCGGTTGGAGGCGCGAGGTTCAGCAGGGCGCGCAGCGCGCGGGAGGCCCGCGCGGTCACGCGGGATTCCAGCCAATGCCCTACGCTGATCAAGGTGATGATCGCGGCGGATTCCATGAAATAGAGATGTCCGCCGAGGCCGCCGAGCAGCGCCCAAACGCTATAGACGAAGGCGGTGGTGGAACCGAGCGCGACCAGGGTGTCCATGTTCGAGTTTCCGACCTTCAGTTGGTTCCATGCGCCGCGGTAGAAGGGGGCGCCGGCGACGGCCTGGACGACACTCGCCAGCGCGAAGGAACACCACTGGAACCAAGGCGCCATGCCGAGCCTGAAAGCCCATTCGCCGACCATCAATGGCAGGGTGCAGAGGACGCCGATCCACAAATTCAGTTCCCACCCCCGCAGCCTGGTTTCGCCGCGCCCGCGCCCGCCGGCTTCGAGCACCTTCGCTCCGTAACCCTCCGCTTCAATCGCCTGAATCACGGCAGGAACGTTCTGCGGCGCATCTGCCGACCATCGCACCAAGGCTTGGTGGGACTCGAGACTGACCATCGCACTCCGGACTCCGGCAACGTTCTGGATCGCCCCGGTGACGTGCCGGGCGCAATTGGAGCAGGTCATGCCCGAGACGGACAATTCAGTGACGGCCTGGTTTGCAGGCCGTTCGGTCCGCCTCTCGTTCAAGTCCAATGTTGGTTCAGCCGGCATTGCTGGAGCCCAGCATACACCAGTGAAGCACAGAATCCAGTCACGGGGCTGTTCTGAACGGGGCATGCTGCGTGACGAAGCGTCTGCGGCTCGCAGACCTGCTCCCCGGGCCCAAAGGGGGAGCGGCGTCTTCGCGAGCCGGATGCCGGCGTCCGTCATGGCAGCGCCCTGGGCGACTGGCTCCGCGCCGAACGCGAAGTGTTGGAGCAGTTCTGTCGCAGCCTGGAGCAACGATCCGCCACCCCGTCAGTTCCGCGCCGGAGGCGAAAGCCAAAAACCGCAAGCCCGAAGCCGGCCGGCGCACTCCGCGACGAATTGGTTCCGCTCGGCGCTTCAAGTTGACCGAAGTTCCCGCGTGGCTTAGATTATTTCCGGGACAATGTCGAGAGCCTGTTTGAAAAAGCAATTGTGGGTCCTGCTGGCATTTTCCTTTTGTACTGGTATTGGGGTCCAATGGGAGTAACCGAAGAAGCGCATCGCCACACCGTGGTGGTCGCCATCAAATACAAAGCGGATTCCTCCTGACCGGGAATCGGCCAGGGTCGGCTCGGTGAATCCCTCGCCTCTTGGGCGCGGTTATCCGGAGAAAGCGACGATATGAAGCACATGATTATTTCAGCGGCAGGGCTTGGTCTGGTGATTGCCTTGTCCTCCTGCGCCACGAAGAACGGTTCGGATTCAGCAGGGGTCCCGGTTTCCCAGGCTCCGGGCCGAGCGAGTGCTCAGGCGGAGGCATCCAGCGGCCCGGACTACAGCGTGCCGGCGAGCTCCGATTGGCCGCGCACATTTTCGAACGGCACCACGAGCTATACTGTTTACGAACCGGTCGTCGATTCGTGGGACGGCCACGCGCTGATGGCCCGCAGTGCCGTGGCCGTTCAATCCCCCGGCCGGACCCAGCCGACGTACGGGGTGATAAACCTCAACGCGTTCACCCTCGTGGATAAATCGACCCGGACGGTTTCGCTCGAGAATGTTCGGATCGAAAGCGGGAATTTCCCGTCGGACCGCGCGCAGACGCCGGGGTATCTCGCCGCGCTCCGGGACCACTTTCCAAAACAGATCGGCACCCTGCCACTGGACGCGCTCGAGGCCGGCCTCAATGCAGTCCAGCCCAAGACCCGGACCGGGCCGTTGAACAATGCCCCGCCGAAAATCATCTTTTCGACGCGGCCGGCGATCCTGGTCTCTATCGATGGCCCGGCGGCCTATCGGATGGTGGCTGGAACCGGCCTTCAGCGCGTCCTCAACTCGCGCGTGCTGCTGCTGAAAGATCCGGCGGGACAGTTTTATCTGCACTACCTCGATGGCTACCTGGAAGCGCCGGCGCTGGACGGTCCTTGGTCCGTGGCCGCCCGCCCGCCGATTGGAGCCGCTGTCGCCGAACAGCAGGCCCGGGAATCCCAACAGGTGGATCTGCTCGAGGGCCAGCCGGGTCCGGACACCGGCGAGACGCCGTCGCTCCACACCTCTCCGCTGCCGGCGGTTTACGTGGCGACCACTCCCACCGAACTCATCACGTTCAACGGAGAGCCGCAGTTTGTCGCGATTGCGGGGGCGGACCTGTTGTATGTGGCCAACACGAGCGGCAATGTATTCCAACGGACGAGCGATCAACACACCTACGTTCTGATCGCCGGCCGCTGGTTCCGCGCGCCCTCGTTGAACGGCCCGTGGCAGTTCGTGCCGGGCAACCGGTTGCCGCATGATTTCGCTGAGATCCCCGACAGCAGCCTGAAGGAGAATGTGAAAGCCAGCGTGCCGGGCACCCGGCAGGCCGAGGAGGCTCTGATCGACAACAGCATTCCGGAAACCGCCGCGGTGCCCCGCGCCACGGAAATGGCGGCCTCGCAGTTTGACGGGCCGCCAAAACTCGAGCCAATCCCGGGCACACCCCTTCATTACGTGGTGAACAGCGACACGCCGGTCATCGAAGTGGATGATCGCTCCTGGTACGCATGCCAGAACGGTGTCTGGTTCGCCTCCACCTCGGTCAACGGACCCTGGATCGTCGCCGCTTCGATTCCCGCCGTCATCGGCACGATCCCCGTCACCTCGCCGCTCCATTATTTGACCTACGCGCAGGTGTATGACTCGACGCCCGACGTGGTTTACGAAGGGTACACGCCGGGCTACCTGGGCACCGAAGTTGCCGACGACGGAACCGTGGTTTACGGCACCGGATACTCGTACCCGCCATGGATCGGGACGTACTGGTTCGGGCCGCCATTTACGTGGGGATTCGGCTGGGACTGCTGCTGGACGCCATGGTGGGGTTGGGGTTTCGGCTTTGGCTTCGGCTGGGACTGCGGTCTGGGCGGTTTCGGCTGGAGGGGCTGTTATCCCCCCGCTCCGTGGTGGGGCCCCTACCGTCACTGGGGATTCTTCCACGATCGAGGCAGACTCCTGGCGCGGGGCCGGCTGGGAGGGATGAACACGGCGGCCAACGTTTACGGGAGGCAGGCCTTCCGCACCGGATCGTCGCAGAACGCAATCCTCCGAAACGGGCCGTCGGACAACTACGGCCGTGCTTACAACTCGCGCACGGGCCAGCTCGCCGCCGGGCAGCGGGGACGTGTGCGAAATGTTTACAACAGTGGATGGGCGCCCAGGGGCAACAGCGGGTTCGCCCGCACCGGAGGTTTTGCCACACCGAATCGTGGAATCCTGCTACGCAACGGAAATGGAGCGTTCACCGGCGCGCAATCGATGAGCCGGCCGGGCCTCCGGTATGACATCCGTGCAAACCGTCCGCGCATCTACAGCAGTCCCCGGTTCAGTGATTTCCACGGCGAATTCACCGGCAGGGGCTTTGGTGGAAGCGGTCGTTTTGAGAGCGACGCGCACGAGAACGGCTTCTTTCACGGCGGAGATGGAGGGCATGGTGGCGGCGAGGGTCGCGACTATGGTGGGGGTGGCGGCCATGGCGGCGGCGGAGGCAGAAACGGCGGAGGCCGGCGCTAGCCAGCATCACGTTCGGTGAGATTGGCAGGCTGATCTGCACGGACCACAAATCGGGGTCGGGCTGACCACGCCATAAACTTCCGCCCAGGTGTGACCTACTCGACCCTCATGCCGATGACTTGTCCGTTCGGCAAACGGATCCATTGTCCGGCGCCCGTCGGCTTGTGTTGCGGCAGGTTTGTGCCCTCGAGATCCACGACCGTGGTTTTCTTCGCTTCAATGATCACCGGCACGGTGACTTCTCCGGAATTGGTCGCGCGCCCTTTGACATTATACTTGCCCGGCGGCAGCGACACCGGCGCCGGGTCCTGGTAGAACGAGCCGTTGCGATTGTCCACGCGCTTCACGAGCTTGCCGTCAGTCGTGTAAATGGCGTAACTGCTGTGAGTCGGGAAGTACGAATTGACCGGGTCATTCACTTCAGTCACCGTGTAGACTACGAGCCGCCCTTGCCCATGGCTGAGATCGACGCGCGGTGGCGCTAAATCAGGACCGACTGGCTGGTTTACCACCGTGGTTGAGTGAGTAGAGCAGCCGGCAAAGGCGACCAGCACAGCGAGAGCCAGACAGCTATTGAGTGTTTTCATATATGGTTCGATGTTGTCGATGGTTAATTCTCTTTTCCACTTTGTCGAGGCAGATTGGCTGACGGCCTGGTGGCTTCCGAGAGGCCGCCGATCTGGTAGTTCAGATTTGCCTGCTGAATCAGAACATCGTAGCGCGCGTTTGTGTTGGCGATCTGCGCGGAGGTCAATTCCAACTGCGCCTGGCTCAGTTCGACGATGGAACTGCTGCCCACCTGGTAGCGCGCCTGGGCCAGATCGAAAGCTTCGGTCGCGTGGCGGAGCAGTTGTGCGGTCGTGCGCACCCGTTCTTGCGCGTCGTTCAGGTTCAGCCAGGCAATGCGCACGTCGCGCGCAATGTTGTCCTCCGCGGTGCGCAGCAGTTCGTCTGCAGCCTCTGCTCGAAGCTCGGCCTCGTGCTGGCGCGCCAGGTACAGTCCGCCGCTGAACAACGGAAGGCTGAGTTGAATGGCCCCGGCGGCGTAATGATCGGGCAGCCGATCGTCATGAACCGGCGAATCGCCGACCGTCCCCACCGCCGCAACCACCGGAAGTCGCGCGTCCCGCTGCGACCACGCGAAACGGAGCGCCGCCTCGTGCTCGTTGCGAAGACTCAACAGTTCAGGCCGGTTCCGCAGGGCTATTCCGATCAAACCGGGCACGTCATTCGTATCGGCCACCGCCGGCGGAGACGTTTCAACCAACTGGAAGGACCGAAATTCACGATATCCCAACGCGGTTGAGAGCGAGGCCAGCGCGGCATCCTGGTCGTTCTGGGCCTTCTGCAGCAGGAGCCGTCCCTCCTCGAGCGCCACTTGCGCGAAGCTCACGTCCAGTTCGGACTTGAGTTTGTTGGAAGCCAGCACGCTGACCTGGTCGAGAAGCATTTGCCGGGTGTCCAGCGTTTGTTGCGCGACATGCAACATCGCCCGAGCCTGCAGTGCGCCGAAGTAATTTGCGTCCACATCCAGCAGCACCTGTTCGCGGGTCGCGGCGGCGTTCTGATGCTCGGCCTGTGCGCTGTACCGGGAGCTCGCCGCAAGATTGGCGGTATGGCCGAAGTCCGTGATGAGCTGGCTCGCGCCCAAGCCCGCGGCGGCGCGGTCCATCACGCTCGGGTTGTTCAAGCCGCCGGCCAGAATGCGCGTGTTTTGTGAATCCGCACCCGCCGCGGTTCCATAAAGGTTCGCCTGTGGGAAAAAACCGGAGCGCGCTTCCCGGACGACCTGTTCGGCGGCCAGAGCGCGATAATTCGCGGCCGCAATCTGCGGATGATTGCGCAACGCCAGCGCGTGCGCTTCCGCCAGCGTCAACGTTTGGATCACATTGGTTTCATCGGCCACGGCGATGCCGGCCCAGGTTGCCAGGATCAATAACGTTGCGAAAAAACATTTCATTGCGGGTTCTTCAGTGTAACGGCGCGATGCCGCCGGTTGCGGCTGCGAGGTTTTTGGCGTGCTCTTCCTGCCGGCGATAGACGATGTAATAGGCGGCGGGCACGATGAACACGGTGAGGACGACCGACACGGCGAGGCCGCCGATGATGGCGCGTGCCAGGGGTGCGTAAGCTTCGGTGCCGGTCCCCAGCTTCATGGCCATCGGAATCAACCCGATCAGCGTGGCCAACGACGTCATCAACACCGGCCGCAACCGCACGCGGCAGGCCTGAACCACCGCGTCGCGCAAGGAACGTCCCTCCGCGCGCAGCCGGTTGGTGAATTCCACGATCAGGATGCTGTTGGACACCACAATCCCCACCATCATCACCACGCCCATCAGCGACATGACGTTGAGCGTTGTCCCCGTGACGAACAGGATCAGCAGCACACCCGTCAATCCGGTCGGGATGGCCAGCAGGATCAGGAACGGGTCCACGAACGATCCGAACTGCGCGACCAGGATCAAATAGACCAACAGCGTCGAGAGAATCAGCCCCAGGCCAAAACTCCGGAACGAGACCTCCATCGCGTGGGCCGAGCCCCGGATTTCCACGCGCACGTTTTCCGGCAATGACGTGCGGCCGATGATCTTCCGGACACCGTCCAGCACGCGTCCAATGTCCTCGCCGCGGGGTGAAACGTAAACGTCCATCACCCGCCGGAGTTGGTAATGGTCCACCTCGGTCGGCGACTCGATATGTTTGATCTGGCTGACCGTATCCAGGCGTGTCGGCATGGACGAGAGCGTCCCGCGCAACGGTACCGAGGCCAGGTCCGCCAGGTTTTTGATGAAGTTTTCCGGGTATTGGACCGTGAGAAAGTAGTCATTGCCGCTCTTGGGATCCACCCAGTAGCTGGGGGCGATCATCATGTCGGAGGTCAGGGCCGTGATGACGTTGCCGACCACTTCCTTTTCGTCCAGGCCCAGTTCGCTGGCGCGCTCGCGGTCGATGTTCAATTGCAGCGCCGGATAATCCACGTCCTGCGGCACGAGCACGTCGCTGACGCCGGGCAACGCGCGCACTTTCCGGGCGATCTCGATCGCGGATTTATGGGCGGCCTCCAGGTTCATGCCGCTCACCTGAATGTCCAGCGGCGCGGGCATGCCGAGGTTGAGCACGGCATCCACCAAACCGCCGGTCTGGAAATAGGCGGCCACTTGCGGCAGATCCTTGCGCAGACGTTCCCGCACGCGGTTCATGTATTCAAAGCTGCTCAGTTTGTGACCGTCGTTCAGTCCCACCTGCACGAACGCCGTATGCGGGCCGGAGTTCGGCGTGTAGATCGAAGAGAAGCCGGGAGTGACGCCGATGTTCGAAACGATGATTTTCAGATCTTTGGCCGGCACAACCTCGCGCACGATCTGCTCCGCCTGCTCGACGAGCTTGTCGGTCAATTCCAGGCGCATCCCGCTGGCCGCTTTGAGGTTGACGACAAACTGGCCGGGATCGGTGCGCGGGAAATACGCCTGGCCCACCAGCGGATAAAGGCTCAGGCTGAGGACGAACATACCCGTGATGCCTAGCACGGTGGCGGCGGGACGCAGCAACGCCTTGTTCAAAGACCCTTCGTAGCGATCGAGCATTTGCGTGAACTTGCGGTTGAACCAGGCGTTGAACCGCCTGCCCCAGGATTGGGGCTGGTCGTTCGCACTTTCGCCATGCGCGCCATGTCCTTTGATCAGTTTCGCGCAAAAGAGTGGCACCACGGTCATCGCGACAAAATAGGAGGCGAAGAGCGAAAGAATCACCGACAACGCCAGCGCGCCGAACAGGAACCGGCTGACACCGTAAAGAAAGGTGACGGGAAAAAAGACCACCGCCGTGGCGAGGGTGGCCGCCAACACCGGCAACGCCACTTCCTGGCCGCCCCTTTCCGCGGCAACCTCGGGCGGTTCGCCCAGCTCCAGGTGGCGAAAGATGTTTTCCAGGACCACCACCGAATTATCAATGAGCCGCGAGAACGCCAGCGCCAGGCCGCCCAGAATCATGGCGTTGACCGTGTTGTCTCCGAGCGACAGCGCAATGAACGTCGCCAGGGCCGACAGGGGGATGGAAAGGAACACAGCCGCGGTCGCCCGCACGCTGCCGAGGAAAATCAGAATCATGACGCCGGTCAACACCAGGCCGATGGCGCCCTCGTGAATCAGATTTTCAATGGCGCTGCGGACAAAGACGGATTGATCGAACACCACTTTGGTCACGAGCTGCTTCGGCACATCGAGCAGATGCGACACCGCGGCTTTGATGCCGTTCACCACGGCGATGGTGTTGGCGTCGCCGCCCTGTTTCAGCACCGGCAGATACACGGAAGGCTGTCCGTCCACACGCACGATGTTGTATTGGATTTGCGAGGCGTCTTCGGCGTTGCCCACGTCGGACACCAGCACGGAAGCGTTGCCGACGGTCTTCAACGGCAATTGGTTGATGTCCTTCATCGCGTTGATCTGGCTGTTCGCGTAGAGGTTGTAATCGTACGGGCCAATCTTCACGTCGCCGGCGGGCAAAATCAGGTTCGCCTGATTGACCGTGCGCACGACATCCATGACGCTCAACTGGTGCGCTTCCAGTTTGAGCGGGTCCACGTACACCATGATTTGCCGGTAGCGTCCGCCGAACGGCTGGGGCACGGAGGCGCCGGGCACGTTGGCAACCTGGTTGCGCACGTCGTACTGGCCGAGGTCGCGCAGCCGGGCCTCGTTCAATCCCTCGCCTTTCAGCGTGATCAGACAGACCGGCAGACTCGAGGCGTCGAACTTCAACACCACCGGCGGCAACGTGCCGGGCGGCAGTTTGCGCAAATCGGCCATCGCCAGGTTGGCGATGCTCGTGACCGCTGAATCCGAATTGAACCCCGGTTGGAAATAGATTTTGATCAGGCTGACCCCGGGGAGCGAACGCGATTCGATGTGGTCCACACCGCTGGCCAGGGTGAAGAACCGCTCGAAGCGACCGGTGATGTCCGTTTCAATCTGCTCGGGCGGCATGCCGGAAAAGAACGTGGCCACCACCACCACGGGGATTTTGATCGGCGGGAACAAATCGACCGGCATCCGCACCAGGCTGGTCACGCCCACGACGCAGGTGATCAGACACAGCACGATGATGAGATAGGGATAGCGGAGCGCGAAGCGGGACATGACAAAGAGGGAGGATCAGGAGGGTTTGTTCGTGATGGCGGCGCGCAACTTCTCGAGAGTGAATTCCGGGGAGCGGCAGAGCGCAATCAACGCCTGCTCCTTCGCGGCAATTTGCGCGGCCACTGCCGGCACCCGGGCCGCGATGTCCAGCGGAATAGACTGGACCCCGTGCAGATCCCCGTGCAACAAATCACCCGACTGAATTTTCAATCCGCCAATCTCGACCGGCCCGCCCATTTCCACGATGTGAACGTAGGCGTGCGAAACTGAAACGCTGCCGGCGAAGAAATGGAATCCGGCGCTCTCGGCCGCGGGAATGTCCCGAACGGAACCGTTGGTGACGACGCCGACGCAGTGAAGTGTCCGCAGGATGTTCATGTGCACCGCGCCGACCAGCGAACCAAGCCCGACCCGTGTGGCCACGTCCTGCACGACCACCACGCGCGGTGCCGGCAGGGACAGGATGTAATCCCACCAGTCGGTGCGGTCGGAATACCTGCCGTCGGCCATGGGCGGGGCGGAACCGCGGATCTTGACCGTGGCCGCATAGCCGACCATCGGCTGCAGGTGCGGAAACAGGCAGCGGACGGTCCGGTCCACAAAGCCTTCGTTGCGCAATCGTTTCTGAAACGTCTCGATGGCATTGGCCAGCGTGCAGGCATCCCAGCGCCGCAGGGCTTCGAGTTGTTCGGGCGTCAAAAGTTCCTTCATGCAATTCATCCTTGCCGCATCGGAACCGATGAGATCGCAGGGCGGGCGTCTCGCCGGCCCCGAAGATTGTCCAACTCGCGGCTGGCGGCCCTGCCACGCTGCG
Organism: Limisphaerales bacterium; assembly: GCA_003159675.1. Lineage (GTDB taxonomy): Bacteria > Verrucomicrobiota > Verrucomicrobiia > Limisphaerales > BOG-1460 > BOG-1460. The sequence continues at coordinate 14,609 of PLQC01000124.1, read as the reverse complement.
CCCGGTTGGGCGGGCGGGACGCCTGCCCCGCAATCGCAACGGGTGTGATCCGGCAGCGGAAATGCACCTGCCCATTGAATCTGGCAATGGAGAGTTTCATTGTTCAGCCAGCAGACTCACCAATTTGGCTTCCACCTTCTGGCCAGGTTTGATTTGACCGGGGTTGCCGATCATCACCAACTCCCCTTCCTGCAAGCCGGAGAGAACTTCGTATTTGGTGGGTGTTTCGAGGCCGAGGCTTATGGCGCGTTCCTCAATTTCGTGATGGGCGTTGACCACATACACCGTGGGGCTCTTGCCTTCGGAAATGGCCTCGATCGGAACGGCCAGCGCTTGCGGATGTTGCTCCACTTTCAAGACGACCGAGGCATACATGCCGGGGACAAGTTCGAGCTTGGGATTGTCCACCTCCATTTCGGTGATCATGGTTCGCGTGCTGTCGTCCACCTTGTGCGTGAATCGCGAGATCTTGCCGGTGAACATTTTGCCGCCGAGCGACTCAACCCGCACGTCCACCGCGTCGCCCATTTGAATGTCCTGGACGTAATCAACCGAAACGGGAAAATCCAATCGCAGGCGATAATTGTCCGAAAGGCGCACCAGCGGCATGGATTGAGTGTCGGAAGCCGTGCCGGCCTGGATGAGCGCGCCCGGATCGGCGTAACGCCGGGTGATCACGCCATCGAAGGGGGCGGTGATTTTGGTGTATGCCACCAAGGTTTTATATTTCTCCATATCCGCCTTGGTGGCGGCGATCGCGGCCGCCGCCGCGCCATCCTTCGCTTCGGCAGTGTCAAGGTCCTGTTCCGCCACGAGATTCGGATGGCCCTTGTTCACCGCCGTCAAGCGGGTGAAAACCAGGTGCGCGTTTGTGTAATCGGCCACCGCTTGCTGTTCCGTGGCAATCGCGCTGTTGAGTTGGTCCTGCAATTCCGGGACCTCGAGTGTGGCCAAAGGCTGGCCCGCTTTGACCTGGTCGCCAAAATCCACGTTGATTTGCTGCAAAAAGCCGGAAACCTTCGCGTGCAGCTCGACCTCCACGTACGGCCGGAATTCGGCCGGGATCGTCACTTGCCGATACAGGTCTTCCCGGTCCACTTTGGCCACGGCAACGGAGGGCAGCGGCATCGTTTCCATGCCGGCGTTGGCGTTGGCCTTGCTCTGGCCCGGGCGGAGGAAAAACGCCGCGACGACTAACAGGACCACGAACACCGCCGACAACTTCCAGCGCAACCGCCGCCCCGCCCCGGTGAGCCACGGGCGGAGGATCTTTTCAATGGATTTGAGAACTTCAGTTTTCATGTTGATTTTCCTTTGTTGGCGCTCCGCTCTCCGCCAATGGCAGCTTGATGCGAAAGTGGCTCCCCCGCCCGGGCGTGCTTTCGACTTCCACGGCGGCGCCGTGCGCCGTGCAGATGGATTTCACGATCGACAGTCCGAGCCCGGCGCCGCCCTCGTCTCGCGAGCGGGCTTTGTCCACCCGGAAAAAGCGCTCGAATACGTGGGGCAACGCTTCGGCAGGAATGCCGATCCCATTGTCGGTTACATCCAGGACCGCGTGGCCGTTCTTGCGTGTCACCCCCAGGTGGATGGCGCCACCGTTGGGCGTGTATTTGATCGCATTGTCGAGCAGGTTGACGACGACCTGTTTGAGCCGGGCCCGATCCCCTTCCACCGTGATCCCCTGCTTCGCTTCGCACGAAACGGAAATGCCCTTGTCCTCGGCCAGCAGACTCATCTGATCGGCGGTGGTGGCCGCCAATTCCGCCAGATCGAACGGGACCCACTCGGCCTGCGCCTCGCCGGCATCCAGACGCGACAGGGCGAAAAGGCCTTCGACGATTTTCGCCAGGCGCTCGACTTCCTCCAGCATGCTGCCGAGGGTCTCGCGCGTGTCTTCCTCCAGCCGTCCGTTTTGCGCGACGTTCTCCAGTTCGCCGCGCAGCACCGTCAGGGGCGTGCGCAATTCATGCGACGCATCCGCCAGGAATCGCTTGGAGTTGTGGACCGCGTCCTCCAGACGGCTGATCATGTGGTTGAGCGAGAGAGAAAGCCGTTCCAGTTCGTCGCCCGTCCGCGTCACCGGCAGGCGCCCGCTCAGGTTGTGCTGGGAGATCTGCTCGGCTTTGCGCGCGATCTGATCCACCGGCGCCAGGGCCCGTTTCACCAGCAGATAACCTCCCCCCGCCGCCACGATCACCACAATCGGCAACCCGAGTGCCAAGAACAGAAGGACCTGATCCAGCATCGCCTCGATCCGCGCCATCGGCGCCCCGACTTCGACGACATAGCGCGCTCCGATCGAGGTCTTGTAGTCCAACGAGGCAATCAGAAGGACCTTGTCGCCGGGCAATCTTTCCCTGCGGGATCCCTCGCCGTTCCTTGTCAATGGCGCCCTTGGGATCGCGGAGGAATCAAAACTGTCATCCGTTGGCTTGCCCGAGGCATAGAGCATACTCCCGTCGCTCCGCGTGATCCGGATGAACCGATCGTTGGCCTCGGGCGCGTAGAAGGCCTCGACCTCGGGGGCAATAAACGCGTCGCCGGGATGGCTGACGTTCAGCAGGAGGGTGTCGGCGATCTGCCGGGCGCGTCGCATCTGGGTGTCCCGCAGGTTGGTTTCCAGAAAGTGCCGCAATCCAGCGAACGTCAAAACACCCAGCGCCACGAAGATGGCGGCCAGCAGGCTGGCATACCAGGCCACCAGTCGAAATCGGAGCGAGCGCATATTCATTTGTCCGCCTCCTCGCTCAGATAGTACCCCATGCCGCGGACTGTCCGGATCAATTTGGTGGGAAACGGATCGTCCACCTTGCCCCGCAAATGCCGTACGTACACATCCACAATGTTCGTCAAACCCTCGAAGCTCTGGTCCCAGACGTGCTCGATGATCATCGTGCGCGAAAACACCCGGCCCGGATGGGTGGCCAGGTACTCGAGGAGCGCATATTCCTTGGCCGTGAGATCGATTTTTTTGCCGCCGCGCCTGACCTGTTGGCAAAAGCGGTCCACTTCGAGATCGGCCACGCGCAGCACACTGGCCCGATTCGCCGGCGCCCGGCGCAACAAGGCCTTCACCCGCACCTGCAACTCCGCAAACGCAAACGGCTTCGTCAGATAGTCGTCCGCCCCCGCCTCAAAATTTCGCACCTTTTCGTCCGTGGCGTCCCGCGCCGTCAGGATCAGAATCGGCACCTGCTGGTTCTTGCGGCGGATGCGGCCCAGGATTTCAGCCCCGCTCAAGCGCGGCAGCATCAGATCCAGAACGACCAGATCGTACTCGCAGCCGTTGGCCATGTCCCAGCCGCTTTGGCCGTCCAGCGCCACATCCACCGCATAACCCTCGGCTTTGAGCCCGCGCGCGATCATGTCCGCCACTTTCTTTTCGTCTTCTACCACAAGTATTCGCATAAGACTTTCGACAAAGGATTTGACCAAACGTATATTAAAGCGCGGTGAATCAATGATTAAATTTCGTTAAGAATTAAAGGCAAGCTCGTAAGCACGATCATCGGGGGGCCGGAAGAGGATGACTTGAAGAAACGGCTGGAGTCATTCATCGACGTGAGCGCCCTGCCGTCACCGGCCGGAGGATGACGTTTCCAACCCGTTGTGCCTTCATTCCGCGCTTTTGGTTGATTAGAATCCGGGGTAGCATCAGACGGATTATGGATGTCCTGACACTCTCACGGTTCCAGTTCGCTCTGACGGCGGGGATTCATTATCTGTATCCGCCCTTGAGCATCGGGCTGGGCGTCGTGCTGGTCATCATCGAGGGGTCGTGGCTGAGGACGCGCAAGCCCATCTATCACCAGATAGCGCGTTTCTGGACGAAGGTTTTCGCCCTCACATTCGCCGTCGGCGTGGCCACGGGCATCGTCATGGAGTTTGAATTCGGCACGAACTGGGCGACCTATTCGCGCTATGTTGGCGACGTGTTTGGCAGCGCGCTGGCCGCCGAAGGCATCTTCGCGTTCTTCCTCGAGTCGGGTTTCCTCGCCGTGCTGTTGTTCGGCTGGGACCGGGTCGGACCCAGGCTGCATTTCTTTGCGACATGCATGGTGTGCCTGGGCGCGCACTTCAGCGCCATCTGGATCGTGGTGGCCAATTCCTGGATGCAAACACCGGCGGGCTTTCACATCGTCGGAGACGGCATGAAGGCGCGCGCCGAGATCACGGATTTCTGGGGCATGGTTTTCAACCCGTCCTCGATGGACCGGTTGTTTCACACCCTCTGCGGCGCATGGCAGGCGGGGGCGTTTCTGGTCGTCAGTGTCAGCGCGTGGTATTTGCTGAAGCGGAAGCACGAGGCGTTTGCTCGGGCTTCGTTGCGCGTTGGGCTGATCGTGGGCCTGACTGCCTCACTGCTGCAATTGGTCAGCGGACATTTCAGCGCCCGGACCGTGGCGAAATACCAGCCCGTCAAACTGGCGGCATTCGAGGGGCTATACGAGACGCGGTCGAACGCGCCACTGACGCTCCTCGGTTGGGTGGATGAGAAAGACGAGCAGACCCGGGGCATTCGCATGCCTGGAATGCTGAGTTTTCTGGCGCACGACGACTTGCATTCGCCGGTGATGGGCCTGCGCGAGGCTGCACCCAGACCCGAGGACCGGCCTCCGGTGAACTTTTCGTTCCAACTCTTTCACCTGATGGTGGTGGTCGGCCTGGGGATGATCGTGATCTCGGCGTTGGGCCTTCTTTATTTCCGGCGGGGGTCGCTGTTCGAGAAACGCTGGCTCCTGTGGCTCCTGGTGCTGTCGGTGCTCGGCCCGCAGATCGCCAATCAGGCGGGCTGGTTTGCCGCCGAGGTGGGCCGCCAGCCGTGGATCGTTCAGGGATTGCTCCGCACGTCGGAGGGCTTGTCCGCGGTGGTCAGGGCCAACACCGTCCTGACCTCGATCCTTCTGTTCAGCGCGGTTTACCTGCTGCTCTTCGCGGTTTTTGTTTACCTGCTCAACGACAAAATCCAGCACGGCCCGGATGACGCCGATCTGGTCCCCGCCGGCAAGCTGGCATTGCCCGTCCGACACTGAATGCCACCCCCTTATGACCTTCGGCTCTCTCGATCTCAACACAACCTGGTTCATCCTCATCGGCGTGCTCTTCACCGGGTATGCGATGCTGGACGGCTTTGACCTGGGCGTCGGCGCGCTGCACCTGTTCACCCGGACGGATGAGGAGCGGCGCATCATGCTCAACGCCATCGGACCCGTGTGGGACGGAAACGAAGTCTGGCTTGTCACGGGCGGCGGCTCGTTGTTCGCGGCGTTTCCAAACGTGTATGCCACGGTGTTTTCGGGCTTCTATATGGCGTTCGTGCTCCTGCTGGTGGCCTTGATTTTTCGCGCGGTCGCCATTGAATTCCGCAGCAAGCAGCCGATGCTCTGGTGGCGGCGGATGTGGGACGTCGGCTTCAGCGCGGGCAGCATTGTTTCCAGCCTCCTGATCGGCGTGGCGATGGGGAACATTGCCTGGGGCATCCCGCTGGACGACCGGGGCGAATTCGCCGGCACGTTCTGGAGTTTGCTGGGGCCGTATCCGCTGCTCCTGGGCGTCACGACCCTCGCGCTGTTCATGATGCACGGGGCGATTTACGCGCTGCTGAAGACGGAGGGCGCATTGCACGACAAACTGCGCGGCTGGATCAACAACAGCATCATCTTCTTCATCGTCTGCTACGCGATGACGACGATGGCGACGCTGCTGTACGTGCCGCACATGGCGGCGCGCGTGCGGGCCAATCCGTCGCTGTTCAGCATCGCGATTTTCAACATGCTCGCCATCGCGAACATTCCCCGCGAAATCCACCTCGGGCGCGACTGGCGCGCGTTCCTTTCGTCCTGCCTGGCGATGGTCGCGTTGATGGGGCTGTTCGGATTGGAGATGTACCCGAACCTCGTGTTGAGCAACCCCGTCGCGGCCAACAGCCTGAACATCCACAACGCCTCCTCTTCACCGAAAACACTCGCGGTCATGCTCACCATGGCGCTCATCGGCGTGCCAGTCGTGCTGGCCTACACCGTCAGCATCTACTGGATTTTCAGGGGCAAGGTGAAACTGGAAAAAATGAGTTACTGACCCGCCGGACCGCGGGGAGGCCGGTGGGGCGAGGCTCCTGACGAGCCGGCCTTTCTTTGGAAACAGACGGCTCGCGCCTTCGCGGCGACGAAGCCGCTACGGCGGCGCAGGCGCGGGGACGCTCGCCCCGCCTTTCAGAATTTGGGAGATCGGGGTGGCGACGGCTCGTCGCCAGGATTCGTGGAGTTTTGCGTGCAAACCTCACTGGGGACGGCCCCCACCCCGTCATGAATCAGCCATGGCCCCGCATTCAGTGGGTGGAATAGGTCTTGAAATTCTCAGCCAGCGCCACCGCCTTGAGCATCGCCTTGGCCTTGTTGACCGTCTCCTGGTACTCGGCGTCGGGGGTCGAATCGTTCACCCAACCGCCGCCGGCCTGCACGTAGGCCTTTCCCCCCTTGAGGAGGGCGGTCCGGATCGTGATGCAGCAGTCCAGATTGCCATTGAACGAGAAATAGCCGACGCAGCCGCCATACGGGCCGCGCGACGTCTGCTCGAGTTCGGCGATGATCTGCATGGCGCGGATCTTCGGGGCGCCGCTGAGCGTCCCGGCGGGAAACGTCGCGCGCATCAGATCATACGTTGTCCGATCCGCCGAAAGCTTTCCTTCCACCTGCGACACGATGTGCATGACATGGCTGTAACGCTCGATGATCATCAGGTCCTTCACCTGGACGCTGCCGAAGTCGCACACTCGGCCGAGGTCATTCCGGGCCAGGTCCACGAGCATGACGTGCTCGGCGCGTTCCTTGGGATCGGCCAGCAATTCCCTTTCGAGCGCGGCGTCCTCGTCCGGCGTCCTGCCGCGGGGCCGCGTGCCGGCAATCGGGCGGATCTCGATCCGCCGGTCCTCGCAGCGCACGTGGATTTCCGGCGACGCGCCCACCAGTGAAAAGCCGTTGAGTTCGAGCAGGAACATGTACGGCGAGGGATTGATCGAGCGGGCGGCCCGATAAATGTCGATGGGCGAGGCCTTGACGGGCGTGGAGAACCGTTGTGACCCGACCACCTGGATGATGTCGCCCGCGACGATGTATTCCTTGGCCTTCAACACGTTCGCAGAGAACGTTTCCCTGGGCACGTTCGATTCGAAGGGGATCGAGGGCACCGGGTCGGGCACACTGACGGGACGATGTTCGCTCGGCTGTTCGAGCAACGCGACCAACCGGTCGATTTCAGCGACAGCGTTCTCGTAAGCCTCGGCCGGGCTGCCGGCGTCGTCGAGGACGGCATTGACCAGAACCGTGATCGTCTGCGCGACGCGATCGAAAATCAACAGTTGGTCGGCGATGAGGAAATACAGGGTCGGCGTGCCCAATTCGTCGCGCGGTGGGCGCGGGACGACAGGTTCGACGTCGTGGATGAACTCGTAGCCGATGAATCCTATCGCCCCGCCCGTGAAGCGGGGCAGCCCCGGCACCGGCACCGCGCGATATTTTTTCATCACGCGTTCGACGACTTCCAGTCCGTCCCTGACGGTGAGCGCGGGAGGGATTGCGTACGGATCGGCTTGGGCGCGCGGCGGCGCGTCGCCACCGGGATGGGGTGAAACCTCAAAGGCTTCAACCACCTTCCCGTTTTCGATGACCGCAACTCGGCTGCCGTCCTGCCGGACGATGGCGCGCGGGTTGCAGCCCACGAACGAATAGCGCCCCAGATGTTCGCCGCCTTCGACCGATTCGAACAGGAACGATTCGCCCGGCCCGCGTATTTTGCGATAGGCGGAGAGCGGCGTTTCAATATCGGCCAGCAAACGGCGTGTGACCGGGATCAGGTTTCCCTGCGCGACCAATTTCAGAAACTCATCCAGTTTGGGTAAATCCATGGTGCCACCGGTGTCCCGGTCATTTTTTCCCGCAACTGAATTCTTCCCAGGGGTGCGGCGCGCCGTTGCCCGGCTTCCCGGCAACAACGCCGTTGGCGATTCGGACCCGCGCTTGTTCCAGGGCGCCGTCCCGGCGAGCCGCCCGATGCAGGCGCCAGACCGCAAGCGTGGTGTAAAACGCCACCGCGACGGCGTAAGCGATGATGCCCAATCCCATGGCAAAGGGGATCAGCACCCGGTCGCTGAAACAGATCATCCCGACACCCACGGCGGCCATCAGCACGGTGTTTCCGGCCAGGCAAAAAAGGTAGAGCGTGATCCGGGTTTCACGGATGCGCGCGATGTGCCAGTCGCGATAGATTTCCTCGCCCAACGAGCGCATCAGCCAGGCGGACTGGAAATTGCGGGCCGCCACCAGGGTGCTGGTGGTGCCGACGGCGACGGCCGACACCGGCCAGAACGCCAGGGCGAAGCAGACCGCGAGGTTCAGGGCGATGCCCCAGCGCCAGCCGAGTTTTTTCGCAATCGGGTTTCCCTCCAGGACGAGGTTCGGCGTGGCGATCCACGTGCTCAGGAAATCCATCCCGCGCGAGGCGAAGAGCACCAGGAAGAACAGCCAGTAATCGCGGCTGGCAAATGGAACGAAGTCATCCATGGATCAAAGGCAGGAGGCAGAATGAGGAATGCAGAAACGACCGGATTCTGTGCTCGGAGGGGCCTTCTTCATTTTGCATTCATCCTTCATCATTTCTTCCCATAGATCTGCTCGGGCGTTTCGAGTTGCGGCTCGGTTACTTCAACGCCGGCCCCGCCGCCTTGAACCGACCGGAAGAAGCAGGACTGGTAACCTTCGTGGCACGCAGCGCCGATCTGCTCCACTTCAATCAGGAGCGTGTCCCCGTCGCAATCAAACGCAATCTTCCTGACCGCCTGGGTGTGACCGCTGGATTCACCCTTCATCCAGAATTTCTGGCGCGACCGGCTCCAGAAATGCGTCTTGCCGGTTTCAATGGTTTTCTCCAACGACGCCCGGTTCATCCATGCCATCATCAGGACGCGGCCGGTTTTCTGTTCCTGGATGATGGCCGGCATCAGGCCGTTCGCGTCGAACTTCAAGTAATCAAAAAAACTCATCTGACACTCATTTCAGCATAAAGGACCCCGGGATACAAAGCTGAAAGTGCGGCCGGGGTCTCCGGGATGCGCATCCCGACACTGCCACCGATTGCAAACAGGCCGGAGCGCGGCGTTTGGAGCCTGTGTGAAAAACTGGAATGGGTGGAACGGGCCACTGGCCCGTGCTGGCCGGCGACCCGCCGGACGGAACCGGGAACCAAAACGGGCGCCCGACTCGAAATTCAGGCCAAAGTGTCGTCGGTCGTCCAGCTCTTCCGGTCGGCGAGTCGCCCGTTCCACCCATTTTTCACACAGCCTCTTTACGGCGCTTCATCGTTCGGAAGCTCACAGGTCAATCCTTTGGCAGGAACGTAAACGCCACCGCCGCAACGATGCACAGGAATGCCGCAAAATGGTTCCAGCGGAGTTTCTCGTTCAGGTAAAGCACCGCAAAGCCGCAAAACACGGTGAGCGTGATGATTTCCTGGATGATTTTCAACTGGGTGGCCGTGTAAACGGAGTTGCCCCAGCGATTGGCCGGCACTTGCAGAAGGTATTCAAAAAATGCAATCCCCCAACTGACCAGGATCACCAGCAGCAGCGGTTTGCTTTTGAATTTCAAATGACCGTACCAGGCAACGGTCATGAAAATGTTCGAACACGTCAGCAGCACAATCGGCAGCCAGCGGGATTGGGTTAGATCGTTCATACTGTTACAACCTCACCGGAATGTTCTGCTTCGCCAGAAACCGTTTCACATCGCTCACGGTGAATTCGCCGAAATGAAAAATGCTCGCCGCGAGGACGGCGTCGGCTTTGCCTTCGAGCAGCACAGCCGCCATGTGCTCGAGTGTGCCCGCGCCGCCGCTCGCCACCACGGGTACGCCCACCGCCTCGCTGATTCGGCGCGTGATCACCAAGTCAAACCCGGCCTTCGTGCCGTCGGCATCAATGCTGTTCAGCACGATCTCGCCGGCCCCGAGGGACACCGCGCGCCGGGCCCATTCGACCGCCTCCAGCCCGGTCGCCCTGCGCCCGCCGTGCGAAAAAACCGCCCACTTGTCAGGCGCAACTTTTTTCGCGTCGATCGATACCACGATGCACTGGCTGCCGAATTTTTCCGCCCCGGTCCGGATCAGGTCGGGGTTCGCCAGCGCGGACGAGTTGATGCTGATTTTGTCCGCGCCGGCGCGGAGCATGGCGTGCATGTCCTCGACCGATCGCAGGCCGCCGCCGACGGTCAGCGGCATGAAGCATTGGTCGGCGGCGCGCTCGATCACGTCCACCATCGTCGCACGCCCGTGCGCGCTGGCGGTGATGTCGAAGAAAACCATTTCATCGGCACCCTGTTCGTTGTAGCGCAGCGCGAGTTCGACGGGGTCGCCCACGTTGCGCAGCTCGCCCGCTTCGGCTTTGCCGAACCGGACGCCGCGCGTGACCTGACCGGCGTGCACGTCCAGGCAGGGAATGACTCGTTTGGCCAGCATGTTGAAGATTGAACTGTTTCTGCGCTCACAAATCAATACCTTGTGACGGTTCCTATCGGTGGTAAGGTGAATTTGCCGAATAAACGGACCCCTGAAGCGTCCAAATGATGGTTGGCTTATGAAAAAGCTTGTTTTCACACTATTGCTCGCGATTGGAAGTTTGAGCGCCCAGGCGGGCGGCCACGGTTCTTTTGGCCGCGGCGGCTGGGGGTATCGTGGTTGGGGATACCATGGATGGGGTTACTTTCCGGCAGTCTCGTTTTACTATGGAGCCTATCCCGGCTACGGTTATGCGTGGCCCGGGTATTACTCTTATCCCGCCTACAGCTATGATTATTCTCCTGCCTACGGTTCTGGCTGTGCTTACACGCAGCCGAACTACGCCGTGGACGGCACCCTGCTGGGCGCGCTGACGGGCGGGTTGATCGGCAACAGCATCCATCATCAAGGCTGGGAGGGGGCGGGCATCGGCGCGGCTGCGGGTCTGCTGCTTGGAAGCCTGGCCGAGCACGACGCCCGTGTGAATGAACGGGCTTATTATGCAGCGCCGCCGGTCTCGTATATGCGACCCGCCACCATCCCCAACGCGCCGACGGTGAACGATGCGCCAACGGCTGCCGCCGCGCCGCAACTGCGGAGCGATCCCGCCACGACGTCCGCCTTCCGCAGCGCCGGTTCGATGAGCAGCGCCAACAGTCTGTTCGGCCGGTAAACAACCTGAAACCCAATGTTCGAACCTTGAAACTCAAGATTATGACGAATTATCGCCTTTCCATTGCCGTGCTCGCCATTGCCGCGCTCGCTTCAGGCTGCGCTTCTTCCGGTGTCAAGAACCCCTCGGGCGTCGCCGCCACCCAGATGCGACCGGACGAACAGGGCTTTGTCGCCGGCACAGGGATCGAGTCGCAGGATCTCGTGATGGTGACGGACAAGATGGCGCGCAGCATTCTGGGGATTCCGCAGGTGACCAACGCGCAGGGCGTGCCGAGGATCGTGTTGGATCCGGTGATGAACAACACGCGTTTTCCGATCAACAAGGATATTTTTCTGGACCGCATTCGGGTCCAGTTGAACAGCAAGTCGCAGGGCAAGGTCATTTTCCTCGCGCGCGAGCGCATGGCCGCCCTCGAACACGAGCGCCAGCTCAAGCAATCCGGCCAGGTCACATCGAGTTCCGACCCGAACGTGGTTGAGTTCAAGGGAGCGGACTTTTTCCTCACCGGCAAGCTGGACGGGATGACCACGCGCACGGGCGCCGGCACCAGCGACTATGTGCTTTACAGCTTTCAACTGATCGACGCGCGCACCAGCGACATCATCTGGGAGGATTCGGCCGAGATCAAAAAGCAGGGTCTCGAAGACGCGGCGTACCGCTAGAGCCGGCCGGTTGACACCGGCGGAATTCCGGTGTTGTTGCTATTCCCATGGATTTAAAACGTATTTCCAAAGCCGCGGTTCTCGCCGCTCTTGTGATCACCTCCGGGTGCATCACGCGGACGACCGTGGTCCCGTTGACGGGTAACATCATGGTGGACGGGCCGATGATGATCACCAACGGCCCGTCTCAGGACAGGGTGCTTTGGCAATACCGGACCGCCGCGGCCGCGATGAACCGCGGCCAGTTCACTTACGCCCGGCAATTGCTCGACGACGCCCTGGCGACGGCTGGCGGCATTTCGACCGACAAAGGGGCGAAGCTGGCCCGCAGCTATTTCCACCCCGAATCCGCGAAGACGTTCATCGGCGAACCGTATGAGCGCGTGATGGCTTATTATTATCGCGGCATTCTTTACTGGATGGACGGCGAACCGGACAACGCGCGCGCCTGCTTTCGCAGCGCAGAAATCCAGGACGCCGACACCGAGAACCACCAGTACGCCGCCGATTACGCGATCCTCGATTATCTCGACGGCCTCGCCACCCTGAAGCTGGGCGGCGACGCCTCGGATGCCTTCAAGCGAGTCGAAACCGAGGCGCGCCTGGCCAAGCCGCCGTCCCCGGATCCAAAGGCGAACGTGTTGTTCTTCGTCGATTGCAGCCGCGGCCCATTCAAGTACGCCTCCGGCGAATATCGGGAGGAACTGCGCTTCGGCGTTCCGTCCTCGCCGGTGTACTCGGCCGAGATCAGCGTGGACGGGCAGATCGCCCACGCGACGCCCTATGACGATTTGTTTTTTCAGGCGACCACCCGCGGCGGCCGCGTGATGGACCACATCCTGGCGAACAAGGCCGTCTTCAAGACGTCCACCGACGTCGCCGGAAACGTCGGGATCATCGCAGGCGTCATCGCCGCCAGCCAGCGCGACCGCACGTCCCAGGAAGTCGGGCTTGGCCTGATCGCCGCCGGTGTGGTGAGCAAAATCGTTTCCGCCAGCACCACGGCCGCCGCAGACATCCGGGCGTGGGACAACCTTCCCCGCTATCTGAGCTTCGCGAGCCTGTCGCTGCCGGCCGGACCACACACCGCCAGGGTCGAATTCTTCGATCAATACGGCAATCTGTTGCCGCATATGACCAAAACCATCACCCTCAACGTTCCTTCCAACGGGAAGGACAAAGTCGTGTTCGTCAGCGACAAATCCTTAACACCGCAAACTGTATGAAAAGAATCCTGTCTGCCCTGGTTGCCTCGACCTGCTTCGCCCTGCTGACCGGTTGCCAAACCGGACCGGACGATCACGGGGCTTACCTGCCGGTGAACGTGACGGTCAACGACCTGGAAAACCACACCGCACTTGTGCTGCTGGATGAGCGCGTGCAGGACGCCGTCACCTGCCCCGGCATCCAGGAAACGCGCCTGCCCGACAACCGGTTGCAGGTGGCCGTGCACCTTCGGAACCGCGAAAACCACCCCGTCCGCGTCCAGGCCAACTGCGAGTTCAAAGACGCGCAAGGCTTCGTGACCGACTCGACCGCGTTCCAGAATGTGTTTCTTGATGAAAACGCCCAGGAAGATGTAAAGTTCATTTCGATGGACGACAAGGTCGTGCGCTACACCGTTCGCGTCCGGCGCGCGCGTTGATGATGTTTGACCCCGGGACAGGGACGCTATAAAACAGGAACTGCTATGAAAACTTTAAAGATTCTGAGTTGGTTTGCCGCGCTGGCGATTCTGCCGTCGGCGCACGCGCAGAAGGGCACCCTTGCGTTTCCGCACCAGCCGCCGCCGAACCCCCCGCCGGCCGACTATGTCGTGCAGCCACAGCCGCCGCCGATCTCCACGATGCAGTCGCCCCCAAAGCAAGTCTTCGTCTATGACCAGAAAGCTCTGGCCGGCGGACCCACCCTGGTCACCCCGGACCAGGCTCGGAATATCATCAGCCGTTTCAAGGCCGCCTACCCGGGCTTGGGCAGCCCGCGCTTCCTGATTTACGTAAACCGTGAGCTGGTCAACCAGCAGCCGGCAATGAAGCTCGTCCACCGCTCCGAAAACATCGAAAGCGCGCGCAAGGACAATCCGGCCGGATCGAGCGCCGATTCCACCGTCAAGAGCACCGAAAGCAACGAATACAGGGCCGATGACAAGGCCCAGCCGACCCTGGCGGACCAGCAAACCGTCCGCGACGTGGAAAGGCTGTTCGGCCGTCCTCTGCGCGACGCGGGCGCGAGTCTCGTGGACCAAAAGGTCGCGGCGGCGCTCATCGCGGACAAACCGCTCGACGAGTTCATCGGCACGACCGACACGCCCGAGGCGCGCAAAGACCGGGAAGCGATCGGGAAAATCGCCGACGCCGTGATCGAAGTTCTGATCTCCTCCAAAACCGTCACCGTGCCGACCATTTCCGGAACCCAGGACATCGCGATTCCGGACATCCAGGCCACCGCCATCGGTTTGAAGGACTCCAAAATTCTGGGCCAGGCTTCGTCATCGGACGTGACGGGCCATGTGCCGCCATCGACGCTGGGCAATTTTAGTGTGAATGAAATCACCGAGGCAACGGCTTTGGCGCTCATGGAAGACATGACGCCGAATCAGTAACCGGAATCCGGCGGGCAGCCCGGAGCGCCATTCGCGTTTACGCCGCTTCATCGTTCGGAAGCCCACAGGTCCCTCGTTTCGTCTCTGCCCGCTCGGACACTGAAGCGGCCTGAAGGCCGCG